>CALRNP020000121.1:0-17069 GCA_943369575.1 Azorhizobium sp. AG788
GCCACGCTGTCGTGGCGCTGCCCTTCACCAGGATCACTGCACGACGAGTTCGGCTTGCAGCGCGCCCGAGGTCTTGATGGCCTGGAGGATGGAAATGATGTCGCTGGGCTTCAGGCCGAGGCGATTGAGGCCGCGCACCAAGGTTTGCAGATCGGTACCGCGCACCAGAGCCAGATGGCCGCCGGCTTCATCCGCCTGGATGTCGGTGCGAGGCACCACCACCGTCTCGCCGCTGGCGAACGGATTGGGCTGGGACACCACGGGGGTCTCGGTGACCCGCACGGTGAGGCTGCCCTGGGTGACTGCGACCGTCGAGATCTGCACGTTCTTGCCGATGACCACGGTGCCGGTACGCTGGTCCACCACCACTTTCGCGGGGGTGTCCACCTCGATGCCCAGCTCGCCGATCTCCGCCAGGAAGCGTGCAGGATTGGAATTGGCCGGACGCGCCACCACCACGGTGCGCAGGTCGCGCTCCTTGGCAAGCGGGCGGCCATAGCGGGCCTGGGTATAGGCATTGATGGCATCGGCCATCATGGCGGCGGTCTTGAAATCGGGATTGGCCAGATCGAGCATGATCTCATTGAGATCCCGCAACTGGCCGGGAATCTGCCGCTCCACCAGCGCCCCGTTGGGGATGCGGCCGGAGGTGGGCACGCCCTGGGTCAGGGTTTCCGCCTGCCCCTGGATGGTGAAGCCGGTGACCGCCAACTGGCCCTGCGCCACCGCATAGGTCAGCCCATCGGACCCGTTCAACTGGGTAATGAGCAGGGTACCGCCCTTCAGAGAACTGGCATAACCGATGGAGGACACGCTGATATCGATTCGCGAGCCGATGGCCGCGAACGCCGGTAGGTTGGCGGTGACCATCACCGCCGCGGTATTGCGGGCGCGCAGCGGCAGGCCCTGCACATTGATGCCCATGCGATCGAGCATGGATTGCAGCGCCTGCTCAGTGAAGGGCGAGTTGCGCAGGGTGTCGCCGGTGCCCTGGAGGCCCATGACCAGTCCGTAGCCGATCAACTGGTTGTCGCGCACGCCCTGGACGCTGGAGATGTCCTTGATGCGCGTCAGCGCCATCGCCTGGCCGGTGCAGAACACCAGGGCGAGCGCCAGCAGAAGCCGGGCCATCATTGTGCGCTCACCCGCACCGAGCCATCCGCCTGGACCG
Source organism: Azorhizobium sp. AG788 (assembly GCA_943369575.1). Classification (GTDB taxonomy): domain Bacteria; phylum Pseudomonadota; class Alphaproteobacteria; order Rhizobiales; family Xanthobacteraceae; genus Azorhizobium. Next base: position 1,172 of record CALRNP020000121.1, read on the forward strand.
TGCCAGCGATGGTAAGGCCGCTATCCATGTTCTTCAGGCGCACGATATTGCCGACCGAGCCGTTCTCAAGCGCCAAGGCGTATCCGGAGATGGTGAGGCCGCCTTCCTGGAGCACCACAGGCGCCAGGGAGCCGCGCGACACCACCTTAGGATCGGCGAAGGCGTTGATGGCGATGGGCGCGCCGGCCGGCAGGCTGCGCTTGGCGACCTTGCCCAGCAGTGCCTGGCGGGAAGTAACCACCGCCACTCGGTCGTTGGGCGCCGAACTGAACACGCGATCAGCCAGCATGGAATCGGTGATCATGTCGCCCGCATAGATGGGCACCACCGGCACCGGCAGTGTGAAGTTGTTGGACGGCAACGGCTGAACCACGCGCGCTGGAGCGGGCGGGGCATTCCTGGCGGCCTCGGCCTCGGCTGCCTCGGCGGCGGCGACGCGGGCGGAAATGCTCTGGGCCGCCGCCGGTGAAAGCGGGATGGCGAGGCCCGCCAGGACGGCGAGCGCGGCGAGGATCGTGCGCATGGCGGGTCTCGTTTCTGATGTGAGGAAGGCGCGGGGCGCCGTCAGCGGATGCCGGTGGAGACGGTCTTGGCCATATCGTCGGCCGTCTGGATCACCTTGGAATTCATTTCATAGGCGCGCTGGGCGGAGATCAGCTCGGTGATTTCTTTCACCGAATCGACGTTCGAGCCTTCGAGGTAGCTCTGCTGGATCTTGCCGAAGCCGACGTCGCCGGCGACGCCGTTGACCGGCTGGCCCGAGGCGAGCGTCTCGCGATAGAGATTGTCGCCCAGCGGCTCAAGTCCGGACTCGTTGGCGAAATTGGTCAGCACCAACTGCCCGAGCAGGGTCGGGTCGGTCTGGTTGGGGATCTGCGCATAGACCTGCCCGCTTTCATTCACCACGATGTTGGTGGCGTTGGCGGGGAAGGTGATCGCCGGGTTCACCGTATAGCCGTCGGAGGTCACCAACTGGCCGGTGGAACTGCGGTTGAACGAGCCGGCGCGGGTATAGACCGTGTCGCCGCTGGGGGTGGTGATCTGGAACATGCCACGGCCGTTCACCGCCAGATCCAGCGTGTTGCCGGTCTGGGTCAGCGTACCTTGGATATGCAGGTTGCGGATGCCCACCGTGCGCACGCCCAGACCCACCATGGCGCCTTCCGGAACCGGCTCGCCACCGTCGCGGTTAGGCACGCCCTGCGGCCGCTCGGCCTGGTACAGAAGATCGGCAAACTCCGCACGCGAGCGCTTGAAGCCCGTGGTGTTGATGTTCGCGATGTTGTTCGCGATCACTTCCACGTTGGTCTGCTGCGCGCTCATGCCGGTTGCGGCGATAGCGAGTGCTCTCATGACGCTTTATCCTTCAGATCGCTAAAGCATTTTCTGGCGAAGTGGCGACCGAGTCACGTTCGGAAAATGCGAGAAACTGGGGCGTGTGGTCACCGCCGGCTTGCACCGCGGAACCGTGACTAAATGGCCATCCGGCTGACTTCCTGATAGGCAGCGACCACCTTGTCGCGGACTGCCATGGCGGTTTGCAGCGTCTGTTCGGCGGACATCACCGCTTCCACCACCTGCTGCACCGAGGCCTTGCCCTGGATGCCGGAGATGGCGGCGGCTTCGCCGCTGCGCACCGTCGTCATGGCATCGGAGGTGACCTTGGCGAGCACATCGCTGAAGTCGGCCTGCTGGGTCGCGAACGGCTGGGCCACCGACGAGGTGGCGTTCATCTTGGTCTCGGAAACCGAGAGCGGCGTGCGGACCGTCGAGGCGAGCGAGGAAACGGATTCGATCATGATTGAGTCCTCAGCAGGTCAACGGTCATGGCGACCATCGAGCGGGTCTGCTTGATCATCTGTAGATTGGCTTCGTAGGAGCGGTTGGCCTCGCGCATGTCCGCGAGCTCCACCAGCATGTTCACGTTGGGCATCTTCACCTTGCCGGTGGCGTCGGCGGCGGGATTGCCCGGGTCGTATTCTTCGAGGAAGGGGCTCTTGTCGACGCCGGTGCTCTTCACCTTGACGGTGGAGGCGCCGATCGTCCGATCGAGTTCCGCCGAGAACTGGACGGTCTTGCGCGTATAGGGGTCGGCGCCGGCGGTGGCGCCGGTTGAGCGCATGTTAGCCAGGTTTTCCGACACGATGCGCATGCGGTTGGACTGGGCCTGGAGCCCGCTTCCGGCAATGGCACTGGCGGTCTTCAGCGGATCAATCATCATCAGCCCTTAATGCTAGTGAGGATCATGCGATTGAAGGCGCGCACGATGTTCGTGTTCAGCGTGTAAGTGCGGTTCACGTCCGCGGCCTTGAGCATTTCCTGGTCGAGATTGACCGAATTGCCGGATGCACTGACTTCCCAGCTGTCGGTGCCCTGCGTCTTGGTGCTGCGGGCGCCGGTCAAGGGGATGTCCACATGGCCGTCCGAGGTCTTGGCCATGGAGAGATGAGTCTTGTCGAGCACGGAGCTGAACGGTTCAACGTCCATGCTCTTGAATCCCGGCGTGTTGGCGTTGGCGATATTGCCGGTAATGGCCGCCTGACGCACAGAGGCCCACTGGGCTTGGCGCGAGGCGAGGTCGAACAGATACAATGGATCCAAAAGGGCCTCCCGGATCGTCTGGCTTCAACCTAGGGAGCAAACCTTGCACGGGGCTGGCGCTGCGTGCCGCGCGCCGCATTCCATCCGCCAGGGGCGGGGCGCACGTCTGCACTCCCCGGCGCTGCAAGCGCGCGGGTGTTGAAGAGGCGGAGGGCCGGTATGCGTGAACTGGCGACGGCAGACAGGCGCGGGGGCGCCCGTTCAGGCAGGCAGGCGCGAGTCGGCCAGGACGGCGGCGAAGTGCTTGAGGTTCTCGCTGTCGCTGCCCAGCGGCTGGCTGCCGACAATGCCCTCAATGGCAACGCCGACACCCTTTTCCTCGAAGATGACGCGGAAATAGACCGTCATGTCCGGATGGGCGAGTTCCATGTCCATGGTCACCACCGGCGGCATGCCCCAGTCGGTGGAGATGGCCGCATTCTGCCCATAGCGCAGCAGCCCCGGGCGCAGCGACAGTTCGGCGGAGGAGGCAAGGAGATCGTGGATATTATTGTCCTGGTTGGCCTGGATGTAGCCGATGACGACGCCGGCATTGGTGTAGAACAGTTCGCTCAGAAAGCTTTTGAGGCATTCGGCCAATGCGCGCTCATAGGCCATGATGCCAAGCTCGCCAACCGTCGCACGATTAATCATGCGCTTATTTTGCTGGTGCATTGGAGCCCCGGGAATAGATGAAGTATAAAATCTTGGCGACAGGTTTGTAAAAATCGGCGGGAATCCACTGGTCGACTTCGATGGCGTCATACATGGCGCGGGCGAGGGGCTTGTCCTCGATCACAGGGATCGAGCACCGCTCCGCGATTTCGCGGATCTTCAACGCGATCAGGTCGGCGCCCTTGGCCACCACCAGGGGAGCACCGCCCTTTTGGCGGTCATAATAGAGAGCGATGGCATAATGGGTGGGGTTGGCGATCACGAGGGTCGCCTTCGGCACCGCGGAAATCATCCGCTGGCGGGCCCGCTGCTGCGCCAGGGAGCGCATGCGGGCCTTGACCATCGGATCGCCTTCGGCCTGCTTGTGCTCGTCCTTGACCTCCTGCTTGCTCATTTTCAGGTCGGTGCGCCATTTCAGACGCGCCCACACCAGGTCGAGGGCCACCAGGACGATGGTGGAGACGCAGACTGCCGACACCAACCGTGTGGCCAGGGACAGCATCACCGAGGGCAGCAGCAGCGGCTCGCTGTACATGGCGTTCATCACGCGGCCTTGCTCGGAATAAAGCAGGATGCCGACGATGATGGAGATGGCGAGAAACTTGAACGTCGACTTGCCGAACTCGATATGCCCCTGCATGCCGAAGATGCGGCCCCAGCCCGCCATGGGCGAGATGCGGGAGAATTTCGGCTGGATGCGGTCCAGCACCAGACGCGGGGTATTTTGGAACAGCGACGCCGCCAGGCCGGCGGCGCCGAGCACCAGCACCGCCGGCAGCAGGAGCTGGCCGAGCATCATGAGGATGCCCCATGACAACGCGATGGCATCTTCCGCATTGCTCAGCTTGAAGCCGGCCGGATCATCAAGGAAGTGGGTCAGCTCGGTGGTGAGAACCCGCACCGGGTTGATGACGAAGAAGGTCAGGACCGCGAGAATGCCCAGAAGCGAGGCGAACAGCGCCGTCTCTCGCGAGAACGGCACATTGCCCTTTTCGACCGCATCGGAAATCTTCTTTTCCGATGCGTCTTCTGTTTGGCTCTCTTTGTCCGGTTTATCCGACATCGCGCCGCGTCCCGCTACCGAACGAACGCATCGTCGTCATTGCCGGTATTGATCTCGATCTCGCCGCGTCCGGCCATGTCGAGGGCCATATCGGTGATCGTGCGCCGGGCTTCCGCCACTTCCTTCTGCGCGGAGGGCTCGCCACTGCCCAGTTCCTGCTCCACCATGCGGCGGACACGGGATCCGAGCGATTGGAGGATGGTTTCGCGGAAGTCGATTTCCGTGCCCTTCAAGGCCAGGATCAGCTTGTCGTTCGGCACCTGATCGAACAGAGCGGTGCGCGCCTTGGGCGTGAGCTTGACGATGTCGTCGAAGGTGAAGAGCAGGCCCTTGAGGATCTCCGCCGATTTCGGCCGGGTGGCCGCCAGCGAGGAGAGCACCAGCTCCATGTCGTCGCGTTCCATCTTGTTGATGATGTCGGCCATACGCGCATGCGGATCGGCGCCGGCGTTGCGCGAGAAGTTCATCATGAAGTCTTCATGGATGGTCTTCTCGATCACCTGCATGGTGGCATCGACGATGGGCTTGAAGGTCAGCATCCGCCGCATCAGGCCGTTGCGCTTGTCGGCGGGGATATGGCTCATCACCTTGGCGGCGCAGGACGGGCGCACCTTGGAGAGGATCAGCGCCGCGGTCTGCGGGTGCTCCTTCATGATGTAAGTGGCAAGTACGCTCTCGGTGACCGTGGAGATGCGATCCCAGATCGAATGATTGGCTGCGCCCAGCAGCTCGTTCATGATCTCGGCGATCTGGTCCGGCGGCAGAACGCCCGTCAGCAGGCGTTCCACATCCTGCGCCGTGCCGACCAGATTGGCGCCGGTCACGAAGCTGGTGGCGAATTCCTCAATGAGGCTCTCCACCGTCGCCGTAGGCATCGGGCGCAGTTCGGCGATGGAGCGGGTGACGAGCTTGATCTCGTCAGGCTCGAAATGCTTCAGGATGCGATTGGCCATGGGCGTGCCCATGGTCATCAGCAGTGCCGCCACCTTGTCGGTGCCGTGCAGGGGGCGGGACTTGCCCGTAAGGGGGGCGGACGCCATCGCTCAGGCCTGCATCAGCCCTGATCGGAGCCTGACGGCCCCACGATTTCGGTGAGGGAAACACCGAACCGCGAATTGTCGTCTTCCACCACCATCACTTCGCCGCGGGCGATGATGCGGCCGTTTACCACCACGTCCACCGGCTCGCCGACCCGGTGATCCAGCGGCACGATGGCGCCGCGGCCGAGCTTCATGAGGTTGGCCACCGGCATGCTGGCGGACCCAAGCACCACCTGGAGCAGCACCGGGATACGCATCACCGATTCAAGGCCGCGGCCGGAACCGATGGTCTCTTCCTTATCGCCGGCGGCGTTGAGCGACTTGGCGAACAGGGCTTCGTCATGGGCGACGGTCATGTCTTCGGGATCGCCGGGGTTCCGGGGGGCCATGGGATGCTCCTAAAAGGTCTGTTGCGGGCCGTCGAGATCACGCGCCTGATGGCAGCATGTCCCCATCGTGTCCAAGGTCAAGGCCATGGCCGATCTCGCGGGCGATGCGGGCCCGGCGGATAGCGGTATTGCGGCGGTCCATCTCAGCAATGGCCTCGTGGGCCTGCTCGATCTTGCCGCCCAGGGAGAACAGCAGTTCGCGCCCGTCGGTGTTCAGCAGCGCCACGGCCCGGTGCGCTTCCATCAAGGCGGAGGCGCTTTCCGCCAGCACGCGCTGGTAATCGGCCTGATGCGCTTCCAGCACTTTCAGCTTGCGGTAGACCAGCACCACACAGGTGGTGGTGAGGACAAGCGCAACCAGAAGGATCACGTCAACGGGGAAGGATGTCATCGAGAAACTCCTGGCTCTGATTGATCTGGTCTTCCACGCGCAGGACATAGGAACCTTCGGCCTGGCCGAGGTGGCACCAGAACAGCGGTTGGTCGGCGCTTTCCAGCTTGACCAGGGAGCGCGGCGTGGCCTGGAGCTTGAGCACCTGGCCGACCTTCAAATCGGCGATTTCGCCGAGCGGATAATGGCGTTCTTCCAGGATAGCGCGGACCTGGACCTGGGTGCGGTTGACCTCGGTGCGGATCTGGCGCTGCCACTTCGGATCGCGTCCGGTGGTCTCCGCCGGCGTGGTGCGCGCCAGGGCCTGGCGCATGGGGGTCAGGGCCGCCTGCGGGATGATGACGAACATCTCGCCGCCGCGGTTCAGCGCCTGGAGCAGGAATTTCGCGGTCACCGCCAGGTTGTTGCGGCGGCCGATCACCGCGAAGTCCATGCGGGTTTCCTGCCGCTCGAACTTGAACGGCGTATCACTCACCAGCGCGAAGGAGGTATGCAGCGCCTTCTGCATCTGCTCGAAGATCGCCTGGGCGACCCGCAATTCGATGTTCGAGAAGGAGCGTTCGTCATCCACCGGCGGCTCGGAGCCGTCGGCGCCGAACAGCGCCTCGATCATGGTGAAGACGAAGTCGCGGTCGAAGCCGACGATGATATGGCTATCCCACATGGGCACATGGAAGATGCCCGCCACCGCCATGCCTTCATACATTTCCAGCACGTCGCCGATACGGCCGGTCTCGATGCTGGACAGCGAATAGAAGGCCTGGGATGCAGCCAGCTGGCGCAGGCCTTCGGCGCACAGGGTGCCCATGCGGTCGAAGATGACGTGCAGCATGGGCAGTCGGTCGATGGACAGGCCCGCCGCATCGAGCAGCATGTCTCGAATGTCTTGGTGGGAATGCGCTGCATTCATGGGATCACGCGGCCTGCTGCTGGGGCGGAGAATTGGAGGACGGCACGTTCGAGATGGCCTCGCTCTCCACTTCGTCGATGGTCGGGCGTTCGCCCTCGCCGATGGTCTTGCGGCCGTGTTCCAGCGCAATCTGGGGGAGGGCGCCGTTCATGAAGGCGATCAAGGTCTGCTTGACGATGATGAAGGGCTGGCACTGCTTCTCGCGCACCACCTTCACCTTGTGTGCCAACGGCGAGATGATGGCGTAGGACGAGTAGATGCCGACGAAGGTGCCGATCAGCGCCGAGCCGATATAGTGGCCGAGAATTTCCGGCGACTGGTCGATGGCGCCCATGGCTTTGACGATGCCCAGCACCGCGGCGCAGATGCCGAGCGCCGGCAGGGCTTCCGCCACGGTGCCGAGGGCGGCAGCCGGCTTGGTCTTGTGCTTCTTGATGGTGGAGATTTCCTGCTCCATCAAGCCTTCGATCTCGTGCGACTTGGCGTTGCCGATGATGATGAGACGGGCGTAGTCGCAGATATACTGCGTCAGTTCCTTGTCCTTCAGCACGGTGGGGAAGTGTGCGAACAGCCCGGAATTGGCCGGGTCGTCGATATGCGCTTCCACTTCGTTGCGCGGCTTGGAGCGCACCTCGCGCATCAGCGCATAGAGCAGTCCGAGCAGCGCCAGGAAGTCCTTGCGCTTGGGGGCCACGCCCGACAGAGCGTGCATGATCGCCTTGCCGGTATCCTTGATCACGCTCATCGGGTTGGCGATGATGAACGTGCTGAAGGCGATGCCGCCGATGATCACATATTCGAAGGGTTGCCAGACCACATCGAGGTGACCGCCCATGGCCATGAAGCCGCCGAAGGTGGCGGCGAGGCCGAGGACAATGCCGAGCAAGACGCTCACTGTGCGTACTCCCCCTGTTGATCCTCTGGTGTTAGGGGGCGTGGATTGCGCGAGGCTGGAGTGGCGGTGCGCGATCCCCAAGCCTGCCCGATCGCCCGATGGCAGCCGCGTCCGCCATAATGCGGCATGGGCAGGCTGGGACAAGCTTGAGGCGCGAGCGTGTGCGCCTGTTCCCTGAGATGCGGCCGGATGGTCGTGTCCGACGGGCAAGCCCTAGGGTGGATCTGCGGTGACGGCCTTCAGCCGCCACTCCAGCCCGCACCCCGCCGGAGACACGCTTTGCAGCCCACGTTCTCGACGCAGCCTACGCCTTCGACCGGCCGCGCCATGGCCCGACGTGCTTCGTGGACGGCGGCGTTCGCCGACGGCGCGGTTTCGTTCCCGATCCTTGCGACAATCGGAGCCTGATATGTCCAACGGTCTTTATGTGGCGCTTTCCGCGCAAATGGCGATGGAAAAGCGGATGAGCACCATCGCCAACAATGTGGCCAACATGAACACGCCCGGCTATCGCGCCGAGGAGATCAAGTTCGAAAGCATCATGGCCGAGACCGGCGGCGCCAAGGATGTGGCGTTCTCTTCGGTGGGCGAGAGCTATACGTCGCGTAAGACCGGCGCGGTGACCTTCACCAACAGCCCCAATGATGTGGCCATTGAAGGCAAGGCCTGGCTCTCGATCCAGACCCCCGCCGGCACCGCTTATACCCGCGACGGGCGCATCCAGGTGAGCGCCGACGGCCGGCTGACCACCGTGAACAATTATCCGATCCTCGATCCGGGCGGCACCGCGATCCTGGTGGACCCCAATGCCGGCCCGATGAAGATCGGCACCGACGGCATCATCCTCCAGGGCACCAACCAGGTGGGGACCATCGGCATGTACGAGATCCCCGCTGCGGCCAAGCTGACGCGCTACGACAATGCGGCGGTGATTCCCGATCGCCCGGCCACCGTGGTCCAGGATTTCAATTCCAACGTGATGCGCCAGGGCTATGTGGAGGGATCCAACGTCGATCCCATCATGGAGATGTCCCGTCTCATCACGGTGCAGCGCGCGTTTGAAAGCGCGGCTTCGGCCATTTCCGAGCAGGAAACCACCAGCGTCGATTCAATCCGGGCGCTTGGCCCGCAATGAGCGTGGGCCGCGGTGACGCGGGTTGCGACCGGCGCGAGGGGGGGAAATGAACGCTCTGGTGAGACTGCAGGCGGCCGTGGAATCGGCGCTGGAAGACGTGCCGCCGATCCGAGTCGGCGGCGTGGTGCGGGAAGTTGCGCCCACCCATTTCAAGGTGTCGGGCCTCTCCAGCTATCTGCGGCTGGGCGAGCGCGTCGGCATCGACCATGAAGGGCGCACGCGCATCGGCGAAGTGGTGCGGGTGGATGACGCCGGTGCCACCATCAAGCCGTTCGACGAGCGCTCGCCGGTGGGCATGGGCGCCACCGCCTTTCGCATCGGCACCTTGGCGCTCAGCCCCGATCCGTCCTGGAAGGGGCGGGTGATCAATGCGCTCGGCGTGCCGCTGGATGGCAAGGGGCCGCTGCCCCGTGGGCTGCACCGCATGCCCATGGATGCCGAGCCCCCCGCCGCCATGTCTCGCCAGCGCATCCACAAGGCGGTGAAGACCGGCGTGCGGGTGGTGGATCTGTTCACCCCGATGGTCGTCGGCCAGCGCATGGGCATTTTCGCCGGTTCGGGCGTCGGCAAGTCCACCTTGCTGTCCATGCTGGCGCGGAGTGCGCAGTTCGACACCGTGGTGGTCGGGCTGGTGGGCGAGCGCGGCCGCGAGGTGCGCGAGTTCCTGGAAGGGCCTTTGGCCTCCAATCGGCATCGCTCGGTGGTGGTGGTCTCCACCAGCGACGAGAGCCCGATGATGCGCCGGCTGGCGCCGCAATCGGCCCTGGCGGTGGCGGAATATTTCCGCGATCTGGGCGAATCGGTCCTGCTGATCCTGGACAGCGTCACCCGCTATGCCCATGCGGCGCGCGACGTGGCGCTGGCGGCGGGTGAGCCGGCGGTGGCGCGCGGCTATGCGCCCAGTGTGTTCTCCACCTTGCCCAAACTGCTGGAACGCGCCGGGCCGGGGCCGGAAGGCTCCGGCGCCATCACCGCGGTGTTCTCGGTGCTGGTGGATGGCGACGACCACAATGATCCGGTGGCCGATGCCATCCGCGGCACGCTCGATGGCCATATCGTGCTGGACCGGGCCATTGCCGACCAGGGCCGATTCCCCGCGGTCAACGTGCTCGGCTCCATCTCGCGTCTGGCGGACAGTGTGTGGAGCAAGGAGGAGCGCGATCTGGTGCGCATGCTCAAGTCCATGATCGCCCGGTTCGAGGATACGCGCGATCTGCGGCTGATGGGCGGCTATCAGGCCGGCAGCGATGCCGAGCTGGATCAGGCGGTGCAACTGGTGCCGAAGATCTACGAGGCGCTGCGTCAGTATGGAGATGCTGCGCCGTCTACCGATGCATTCAATGAATTGGCGCAAGCTATACGAGTTTAAGCCACCGCTCACGACTGCGAATATCGGCAGCCTCGCACAAGCCAGGGCTGGTCAATTGGCCGTGGTGGGTATCCAGAAAAAGGGCGAGATGCGCCCGCATCATCAGGAGTTTATTCCATGAGCCTTTATGGAGCGCTGCGCACTGCTGTGTCGGGTATGAACGCACAGTCGAACAAGCTTGGAACCATTTCAGACAATATTGCGAACTCCAGCACCACCGGCTACAAGAAAGCCTCGACGGAATTTTCGTCTTTGATCGTGCAGAGCGGTGCCTCGGAATATAATTCCGGGTCGGTCAATACCGATATTAATTATGCCATCTCCACGCAGGGCACCACCAAGACGACCACCTCCAACACCGATCTGATGGTTCAGGGCGACGGCTTCTTCGTCGTTCAGGATGCCAGCGGTCAGACCATGTTGACCCGCGCCGGCAGTTTCACCGTCGATGCGTCCTCCGGCAATCTGGTCAATACGGCCGGCTACACGGTCATGGGCTACGACATCAGCGGTGGCCAGGATCCCTCGGTGGTGGTCAACGGCACCGGCGGCCTGGTGCCGATCAATCTGCAGAGTGTGACGGTTGCGGCGGTGCCCACCACCTCGGGCAGCTACACGGCCAACCTGCCGTCCACGGATACTGTCGTGGCCGCAGCCAGCTTGCCGTCTACCAATTCGGCATCGGCCACCTACAGCCAGAAGTCGTCGGTTTCGACGTATGACAGCCTCGGCAACGAGGTCGTGCTCGACGTCTACTTTACCAAGACCGCCGAGGCCGATTCCACCACGACGCCGGCCACTGAGGCCACCTGGGAGATGACCGTCTACAATCAGGCGGACGCTGCTTCCACCACGGCGCCTTTCCCGTATTCGACGGCGGCTCTTTCCTCCACGTCTCTGACTTTTGACGGCGACGGTCAGCTGACGTCGGCCGACAGCATCACTTTCACCGTGCCGAACGGCAAGGCCGTCACTGTCGATATCAGCAAGATGACGTCGCTGAACACGACCTATAGCCCGTCGGCACCGATGAACGGCAGCGCCCCCAGCGCGGCGTCGGAATTCAAGGTCTCCACTGACGGTACGGTGTATGCGGTGGACGGCAACGGCAATGTCACCAATCTGTACAAGATTCCATTGGCCAACGTTGAAAGCCCGGACAATCTCACGCCGGTTGCCGGCAATGCCTACCAGGTGAACCTGGATTCGGGTCAGTTGCAGATCGGCTTCGCCGGTGATGCAGGGTTCGGGACCATCGTCTCCAATTCGCTGGAAAATTCCAACGTGGATATGGCCTCCGAGCTGACCGACATGATTGTCGCCCAGCGCGACTATACGGCCAATTCTAAGGTGTTCCAGACCGGGACCGAGCTCCTCGACGTGCTCATGAATCTGAAGCGCTGATTTCGTTTACCTCCAGCGGAACTTGGTGCAGACAATGAGCCTGAGCACTGCCTTCAATACGGCGAGCAATTCGTTGCTGAATACAGCATCGCAATTGTCCGCATCGAGCCGCAACATCGATGGCGCGAGCAACGCCAGTTACTCGCGCAAGCTTTCGGTCACAGTCACAAATGCCGACGGCACGACGAAAGTCAGCGTCGTTCGCGCCAGCGACATCGCCTTGTTCAATCGTATGATCGACGCCACTTCCAGCAGCGCGGCCGATACCGCGCTGCTGACGGGTCTAACGACGCTTGAAACGACGGTGGGAGACACCGAGAGCGAGACATCGGTGGCGGCCAAGCTTGGTACGTTCTCAACGGCGCTGGCGACGTACACCAACTCGCCGGACGACTCGACCTTGGCAACGGCCGCGGTGACCGCAGCTCAGGATCTGGTCACGGCCTTGAACGGTGCGACCGATGTGGTGCAGGGTGCCCGCGAAGATGCGGACGCCGCCATCGCCACCTCCGTATCCGATGTCAACGATCTGTTGAAGCAGTTCCAGGCAGCGAACAATGCGGTGGTTTCGGGCACCGTGAAGGGCGACGATATCAGCGATCTGCTTGATAATCGCGACGCAATTCTCTCCAAGCTGTCCGAGCAGATGGGGATATCGACCGTTACGCGCGGCAATAACGACATGGTCATCTACACCGATAGTGGTGTGACCATGTTCGACAAAAGCCCGCGCACCGTCAGTTTCGAGCCCACTACGGTCTATGACGGTACCGTTACTGGTAATGCGGTCTTCGTGGATGGCGTTGCCGTGACCGGGGCTTCAGCCACCATGCCGCTGAAGTCCGGCTCCATTGCCGGCAATGCGACCCTTCGTGATGAGGTTGCAGTCACCTATCAGAATCAGCTCGACGAAGTTGCCCGGACCTTGATCAGCACGTTCGCGGAGTCCGATCAGTCCAGTTCGGGTGGCTCCGATATGGCGGGCTTGTTTACTGATGGCGGCGCGACCACGATTCCGACCTCCCTGACCAAGGGCTTGGCAGGGTCAATCTCCATCAATTCTGCAGCGGTGGTGTCCGAGGGCGGATCTGCCTCGACGCTGCGTGATGGCGGAATGAACGGCACGAATTACGGCTACAACAGCAGCGGCGCGGCGAGCTATTCCGATCGCCTCACGGCGGTCTCAAAAGTCCTGTCGGGGACGGCTACTTACGACAGCGCGACGCAGCTGCAGAGCGGAACGAGTCTGTCCGATTTTGCCAGTTCTTCCGTGAGTTGGCTGGAAGGCCTGCGGAGTTCCACGTCAACGTCGGTCGATACGAAAACGACATTTCTGTCACAGGCATCTACCGCGTTGTCGAATGTGACAGGTGTGAATACGGACCAGGAATACGCGCGGCAGTTGGAGCTTGAGCAGAGCTATCAAGCGTCCTCCAAGCTGATCGCTGCGGTTTCGAGTATGTATGATGCATTGTTTAGCGCGATCGGATAACGGCCATGATGAGCAACTATATTTCCACGTTGTCGTGGACGTCCTCTGCTTTGAACGCGATCCCGCGAATTCAGAAAGAGATCGCAAAGGCCAATACAGAGATCGCCACTGGGCGGCAGGCTGACATCGGATTGACATTGGGCGTGCGCACCTCGCTCAGCGTCGATATGCGGCTTGAGCAGAATTCGCTTCAGGCGCTGGTGGATGGCAACTCCCTGACCGAAGCGTCCATGACCCGGACCCAGACAAGCCTCAGCGCGATCTTGGAGACGGCGAACACCTTCCAGCAGAACCTGCTCAGCGGGCAGTCATCCGCCGGAACACAATCCCAGCTGGAATCGGAAGCGCAGTCGTCGCTCTCGTCTTTGACGGCGGCGCTCAATGGCTCCGATGGCACACGCTATATCTTCGGCGGTGTCAACAGTGGCGTCCAGCCGGTCGAGAACTACGAGGACGGCCCACAAGCCGCTGTCGAAGCGGCTTTTACCGCCAAGTTTGGTTTCAGCACCACGGACGCGCAGGTGGCGGAACTCACCGGCGCCGAGATGCAGGACTTCCTCGATAACGAGTTTGCGGCCCTTTACGCTGATCCGTCCTGGGGCACGACGTTCTCCAACGCGTCGGACGAAGCAATCACCAAGCAAATTTCACCCACTGAGCGTGCAACGACCTCGGTGAGTGCCAATGATACAGCCATGCGCAAGCTAACCATGGCATATACGATGATGGGCTATCTCGGCATTACCAATATGAACGAGGAAGCCCGTCAAGCCGTAACGGACACTGCGCGAAAGGCGGTTTCTGAGGGCATCACGGGCGTGACCTCTGCGGCGACCGCCATAGGCGTGACGCAGGCCCGTACGACCGCGGCGACGACGCAGATGCAGAACACGCTGGATGTGGTCACCAGTCGCATCTCCACGATGGAGGGGGTCGATACCGCCGAAGCGAAGACCCGGTTGGACACACTGACCAACCAGTTGGAAATGAGCTACTCGACCACAAGCACGCTCATGCAACTCAGTATTCTGAATTACGCCTGATCATAAAGGGAGCGCCGCGATGTATAAATTCTCTTACGCGGAAATAATGGAAGATTCCAGCACCGAGGCCCGCGGCCGCGAGCGCGATGCGTTCGACCGCGCTATCGAGTTGCTGGTGGCGGCGGAGGCCGCCGGTCCGACCTCCACGGAAAGCCAGGCGGCGGTGATCTATCTCCAGCGCCTGTGGGGTATCCTGATCCGCGACCTGGCCGAGCCCACCAATGAATTGGCCACCAACCTGCGTGCGGACCTGATCTCCGTCGGCCTGTGGGTCATCAAGGAGACCGACCAGATCATCCAGGAGCGCTCGAACAATTTTGCCGGGCTCATCGCCGTCAATCGCAGCATCCGGGATGGCCTGCAATGAGCAAGACCATGCAGCTGACGCTGCGGCCCGGCGAGCGCATCTTCATCAATGGTGCGGTCCTGCGTGTCGACCGCAAGGTGACGCTCGAGCTTCTCAATGATGCCACCTTCCTGCTGGAAGGCCACGTCATGCAGGTGGAGGACACCACCACCCCGCTGCGCCAGCTCTATTTCGTGGTGCAGGCCATCCTCATCGACCCGCGCAACGCTGAAGGCGCGCGTCATCTGTTCCATCGCCAGTTCTCGGCGCTGGTGCAGACCTTCCAGAACGAGGCCGTGCTCAAGGGCCTGGAAGCCATCGCCCAGCAGGTGATCGCCGGCCGCACGTTCGAGGCGCTGCGCACGCTGCGCGGGCTGTTCCCGCTGGAAGACGCCATCCTGGCCGGCGCCGACGCCCCTATCAAAGCGGCCTGACAATCCTTTTCGCGCCGAGGAGTCGGCCTCGCGCAACCTTCGCCGGGCACAAAGGCGCCAGGAGGACCTGCCATGACCACCGTTTCAGGCGTTTCGACCTCGACCAGTTCCACGAGCAGCACGTCGTCGTCCACGGCCAGCACCAGCACCGTCGACTACAACCAGTTTCTTCAGTTGCTCGTCGCGCAGCTGAAGAACCAGGATCCGACCGAGCCCATGGATTCGACGGAATATCTGTCGCAGCTGGCCTCGTTCTCGCAGGTCGAGGCGCAGACCAACACCAACGCCAAGCTGGATTCGCTGCTGACCTCGTCGGCGCTCCAGACCGCGGACAGCGCCATCGGCCGCACGGTGACCAGCGCTGACGGCACCGTCAGCGGCGTGGTGTCTTCGGTGAGTATCGTCAGCAGCGGCTCGCCGGTGGCGACCCTGGCCGACGGCACCACCATCACCCTCGATGCCGGCGTGAAGATCAGCGCATGAACGAGGCTGATGCGCTTGATGTGGTCCGCAACGCGATCTGGACCATCCTGGTCGCGTCCGGTCCCTCGGTGGGGGCGGCGATGCTGGTGGGCATCGTCATCGCCCTCATTCAAGCGCTGACGCAAATCCAGGAGACTACGCTGACCTTCGTCCCGAAAATCATCGCGGTGCTCGTGGTGTGTGCTCTGACCGGCTCGTTCATGGGCAGTCAGATCATGACATTCACCGAGGAAATCTACGGACGGATCG
>CALRNP020000122.1:0-16451 GCA_943369575.1 Azorhizobium sp. AG788
GGCGCCATGAACGCGGCGATACCCAGTATTGAAACCAGAGCGGTGGTGACGGCAAGCTTGCGAAGCATCGGCACTCTCCTGGTTGGTGTCTGTGGGGTCAACGACTGCTTGACCGTAATTGTTCCTTAACCATGAAGACGTGGCATCAACTTGCGCAAAGGTGGGCCGATCCGGGAGAAACTGAGGCTTTGCCGTGACGGCAGGTGTGGCCGGGCCAATGGGGCGGCGGCACGGGGCTCGTGCGCATGGGCGAACTATGGCAGCGTGCCGCGCCATCCGGCGGCGGGTGGCTGACCTGAGGAGCTTTCATGTCTGAGGCATCGTCTTCCGAGCCTTCGTCCGACGCCTTCATCTGGCGCACCCGTCAGGCCCCGAGCCTGGAGGAGATGGAAGTGCTGGCGGACGAGGTGATGGAGCGCCTGCCGGCCGCCTTCCGCCGCCTGTGCGCCGGGGTGGTGATCCGGGTGGAGGATTTCCCCGAGGACGATGTGCTGGACGAACTGGAGGCGGAAACCCCGTTCGACCTGCTGGGCCTGTTCCATGGCGTCGGCCTCGCCCAGGACGAGGCGGTGGCGCAGACCGGGCGCCTGCCCAACATGATCTTCCTCTACCGCCGCCCGATCCTGGACTATTGGGCCGAGCATGAGGAGACCCTGGGCCATGTGGTTGCCCATGTGCTGGTGCATGAGATCGGCCACCATTTCGGCCTCTCCGACGCCGACATGGAACGGATCGAGGCCGAGGTCACGCCCTGACACGACGTCGCGCCCCGGCATAATCCCGTGCCATTCCCCCTCCAATCAGTTAAGAAATATTCCAAACTGACTGGTATTGGGGAGCGGGGCATGCAGACGGTACAACGGTATCCGGCGGGATTGCGGGCCATTCACTGGCTGACGGTGGCGCTGATCGTCATCATTTACGGCCTCACCTATACCGAGGACTTCTTCGCCCGCGGCACCCCGGCGCGGGCGGCGGTGTGGTGGCTGCACATTTCCTTCGGTCTCGTGCTGATTGCGGCGGTGGTGGCCCGGGTTCTCGCCCGCGCCTTGGGAGAGATCCCGCCGCCCTCCACTTCGCTCTCGCCGCTGATGCACCGCGGCTCGCAGGCGGCGCATGTGCTGCTCTATGTGCTGCTGATCGTGACGCCGCTGGTGGGGATCTATCTGTCCTTCCTGCGCGGCAATGCGGTGACGCTGTTCGGCCTGTTCACCATCCCCAGCCCGATCGCGGTGGTGGACCGGGCGGTGCGGGCGCCGGTGCAGGAACTGCACGAGTGGCTGGCCAATGCCCTGGTGGCGGTGGCGCTCATCCATGGGGCGGCGGCGCTGTGGCACCATTTCATCCGCAAGGACGACGTGCTGTTGCGCATGCTGCCGGGCGGCGGGCGCTGAGCGCGGCGACGAGTGACACATGACGGCGAAAAGCGGTTTCCACTTTTGGCCGTCATGTTCTAGAAATCATCCATGGTGCGCCTCGGGGCCGCCCGCAGGTCAGCGGGCCGAGCCGGTCCGAGGCCTGAGGGAGCCCTCCGGGACATGGAAAAGTTCACGACGCTGGATGGCGTGGCTGCGCCGCTGAAGATCGTCAATGTCGATACCGACATGATCATCCCCAAGCAGTATCTGAAGACCATCAAGCGCACCGGGCTCGGCACCGGCCTGTTCTCCGAGATGCGCTATAAGGACGACGGCTCGGAAAACCCCGACTTCGTGCTGAACCAGAGCGCCTATCGCAATGCCAAGATCCTGGTGGCGGGCGACAATTTCGGCTGCGGCTCCTCGCGCGAGCATGCCCCGTGGGCGCTCAACGATTTCGGCATCCGCTGCGTGATCTCCACCTCGTTCGCCGACATCTTCTATAACAACTGCTTCAAGAACGGCATTCTGCCCATCGTCGTCTCCAAGGAGGACCTGGGCAAATTGTTCGACGATGCCGAGCGCGGCGCCAACGCTACGCTGAGCATCGATCTGGAAGCCCAGACCATCCGCGGCCCCGATGGCGGCACCCTGCATTTCGAGATCGACCCCTTCCGCAAGCGCTGCCTGCTGGAGGGCCTGGACGACATCGGCCTGACCCTGGAGAAGGCCGAGCACATCGTCACCTATGAAGGCGCCAAGGCGGCGGAGCACCCCTGGCTCTGAGCCCATCCGCATCCGGTTTGAGGAAAAGGCGCCGCATCCCGGCGCCTTTTTTTATGGCGGATTTTCAGGCAGCGGGCCTTGCTCCGGGGACAGTCGGTCATTTTTTGCGGTCGAAGTCACTGTTCTGCCTTGGGGATTTGCTTAGACTGGGCCGCTCTCGCCCCATGGCCGCCCAGGACCCGTTTCAAACGGCCCGGCGCTCGTTCTGACCCCGATCCGCCGGAGGACACCTCGTGCCGCATTCCACGCCGCTCGTCGCCACCATCGTAGGGGCCATCGTCCTGGCTTTCCTGCTGGGTACCCTGGCGCAGCGGCTGCGGGTGTCGCCGCTGGTGGGCTATCTGCTGGCGGGCGTGCTGGCCGGTCCCTTCACCCCCGGCTTCACCGCCGATCCGGCCCTGGCGCTGGAACTGGCGGAGATCGGCGTCATCCTGCTGATGTTCGGCGTCGGCCTGCATTTCTCCTTGGCCGACCTGTTGTCGGTGAAGGCCATCGCCATTCCCGGCGCGGTGGTGCAGATCGCGGTGGCGACCGCCCTGGGCATGGGGCTGGCGCATTTCATGGGCTGGGGGCTGGGCGGGGGCATCGTGTTCGGCCTGGCGCTGTCAGTGGCGAGCACCGTGGTGCTGCTGCGGGCGCTGCAGGAGCGGCGCATGCTGGACAGCGATCAGGGCCGCATCGCCGTGGGCTGGCTGATCGTGGAAGACCTGGCCATGGTGCTGGCCCTGGTGCTGCTGCCGGCCATGTCCGAGGCGCTCGGCGGCAAGGCCATGGGCGGATCGCAGGCGGAACTGCTGTTCGGCACCTCCAGCATCTTCGCCACCATCGGCCTGACCCTGGCCAAGGTGGTGGCCTTCGTGGTGCTGATGCTGGTGGTGGGGCGGCGGGTCATTCCCTGGGTGCTGGACCAGGTGGCGGGCACCGGCTCGCGCGAACTGTTCCGGCTGGCGGTGCTGGCGATCGCCTTGGGGGTGGCCTACGGCTCCGCTGTACTGTTCGGGGTTTCCTTCGCGCTCGGCGCCTTCTTCGCCGGCATGGTGCTGAGCGAATCGCCTTTGTCCCAGCGCGCCGCCGAGGAGACGCTGCCGCTGCGCGATGCGTTCGCGGTGATGTTCTTCGTCTCGGTGGGCATGCTGGTGGACCCCAGCATCATCCTGCGCAGCCCGCTGCCGCTGCTGGCCACGCTGCTGATCGTGCTGGTGGGCAAGTCGGTGGCGTCCTTCCTGCTGGTGCGGCTGTTCGGCTATGGCAAGGTCACGGCGCTGACCATCTCCGCCAGCCTGGCGCAGGTGGGCGAATTCTCCTTCATCCTGGCGGCGCTGGGCGTGGAACTGGGCCTGCTGCCGCAGGAGGGCCGCGACCTGATCCTGGCGGCGGCCATCATCTCGATCCTGGTCAATCCGTTCTTCTTCCTGGCGCTCGACAAATTGCGCCCCTACATCGCCAAGATGGCGCCCGATGCCGATACGCCGGTGGCCGGCGCCACGCTGCCGCAATCGGTCAAGACCAACCACACCGTGCTGGTGGGCTATGGTCGGGTGGGGCGGCTGGTGGCCGCCGGGCTGGAGACCGCCGGCACGCCGTTCCTGGTGATCGAGGATCGCGAGGATGCGGTGGAAGAGCTTCAGGAGGCCGGCCACGAGGTGGTGGAAGCCAATGCGGCGCTGCCCGCCGCCTTGGTGGCCGCCAATGTGGCGCAGGCCAAGCGGCTGATTCTCGCCATTCCCGACGGCTTCGAGGCCGCGCAGGTGCTGCGCAAGGCCCGCGTGCTCAATCCGGACCTCGATATCATCGCCCGTGCCCATTCCGATGCCGAGGTGGAGAATCTGCGCCAGGGCGGCGCCGGCTTCATCATCATGGGCGAGCGCGAGGTCGCCCGCGGCATGCTGGGCCACGTCTTCGGCCTGGACGGGGCGGTGAAGGAAGAGGGCGTGTCCAAGAGCGGCGAGGGTGAAGGCGTGGCGATGGAGGCGCCCCAGGAGGCGCCCCAGGACGCGCCTCAGGCGGCGCCGCTGGCAACAGCGCCTGTGGATGACGCCGGCCCGGTGCTGGAGATGCCATCGACCGCCATCGACGCCCACATGCCCCCGGTCGGGGAATCGGGTGAGGGCGGGCTTCCGCACGGCACCCACCTGCTGCCGGACATCGGCGACGTGCTGGCCGGCGGCGTTTCGCGCGAGGCCGCGCAGGCGGCTCCCAAGCCCGACAAATCCACCAGCCGCGCCCCCCAGGGGGCCGAGCCGGGGGAATAATCGGGCCCTGCGGCCGTCCACGGAGCCGCGGCGGGGGCGTTCACCGTTGACGCGCGGCCCGCCCACCCCTATAAGCCGACCCCGAACTCGGGCGGCTGCGGCTCCCGGGGCCTTGCCTCATTCTCGAGCCGATCTCGAGTGGGCGCCGGTGGCTTTGCCCCCGGTGGGTCCTGGGTTCTGTCGAAGCGGGCGCGAGAGCAGGATGCCGGAAAGAGCGAAGCGCTGGTCAGCGGGTCGCGGTTTCCGGGGGACATTCCGCCCCCTTTTATTGGAATAGATCGCGCGCATTCGCGTGATCCCGAACTCCGGAGAGTAGACCCGTGAAGCGCACTTACCAACCGAGCAAGCTCGTGCGCAAGCGTCGGCACGGCTTCCGTGCGCGCATGGCGACCAAGAGTGGCCGTAAGATCATTGCCCTGCGTCGGGCACACGGTCGCAAGCGCCTGTCCGCCTGAGGCGTGACTGCGGAGCTGCCCATCGTGGATCGCCTCCGCAAGCGACGTGATTTCCTGGCAGCCGCCAGGGCGGAGCGCGCCGGGGTCACGTCCTTCCTTCTGCAAGGGCGCGACCGTCGGGACGAGGAAGATCCTCGCCTCGGCTTCACCGTGACCAAAAAGAACGGCAACGCCGTGGTGCGCAATCGCATCCGGCGGCGTCTGCGTGAGGCTGCGCGGCAGGTGATGCCGCAAGCCGGCCGCAAAGGCTTCGATTATGTCCTGGTGGCGCGCAGCCATTGCCTGCACGCGCCGTTTCAGGATCTGGTACGCGACATGGAGCGTGCCGTGGCCCGGCTGCATGCCGCCAAGAAGTCACCTTCCAACGCCCAATCTTCAGCCCCCAAAACTTCATCCGCCCCCGCCGACGGAGGCCGCCCGGCATGACCGACAATCGCAACATGTTCATCGCCATCGGGTTGTCCCTGGTGATCCTGATCGGCTGGCAATATTTCTACGGCATGCCGCAGGCGGAAAAGCAGCGGCAGATCGCGGCCCAGCAGCAGGCGCAGCAACTGGCAGCGCAAAGCCAGGCCCCGGCCGCCGCTGACGGCACCCCGGCGCCCGCCGGCGCCCCGCTCGCACCCAATACCCTGCCGGCCGCCGCCCGCACCGTGACCCGCGCCCAGGCGCTGGCCGCCAGCCCGCGCGTCGCCATCGACACCGCCCGCGTCAAGGGCTCCATCTCGCTGCGCGGCGGCCGGGTGGATGACGTTTCGCTGGCGGATTATCACGAGACCGTGGACCCCAAGAGCCCGATCATCGTCCTGCTCTCGCCGTCCGGCTCGCCCGAGCCCTTCTATGCGGAATTCGGCTGGACCTCCGGCGCCGGCGCCCAGGTGGCGCTGCCCGGCCCGGACACGGTCTGGACCGCGCCCGCCGGCGCCAGCCTGACCACGGCCGCGCCGCTGACCATCAGCTATGACAACGGCCAGGGCCTGCTGTTCAAGCGCACCTTCACCATCGATGACCATTACATGTTCACGGTGAAGGACGAGGTGGAGAACAAGGGCACCGCGCCCGCCACTCTCTATCCCTATGCGCTGGTCTCGCGCCACGGCATGCCCCACACCCAGGGCTATTACATCCTGCATGAAGGCCTGATCGGCGTGCTCGGCGACAGCGGCCTGCAGGAAGTCACCTATGCCAAGATGGACGATGCCAAGCCGCTGACCTTCAAGGCCACCGGCGGCTGGCTCGGCATCACCGACAAATACTGGGCCGCCACCGTCATCCCCGATCAGAAGACCGCGGTGGACGCCAAGTTCTCCTCCGGCCTCCAGGGCAACACCCGCACCTTCCAGACCGACTTCCTGGCCGCGCCGCAGACCATCGCGCCCGGCGCCACCGGCGCCTCGCAGTCGCGCCTGTTCGCCGGGGCCAAGGAAGTGGCGCTGGTGGATGGCTATGAGAAGACCTATGGCATCGACCGCTTCGACCTGCTGATCGACTGGGGCTGGTTCTACTTTATCACCAAGCCGTTGTTCCTGGTCATCGACTGGATCTACAAGCTGGTGGGCAATTTCGGCGTCGCCATCCTGATCGTGACGGTGCTGCTGAAGGGTCTGTTCTTCCCGCTGGCCAACAAATCCTACGCCTCCATGGCCAAGATGAAGGCCGTGCAGCCGGAGATGGCCGCCATCCGCGAACGCTATGCGGATGACAAGGTCAAGCAGCAGCAAGCCACCATGGAGCTGTACAAGACCCAGAAGATCAATCCGGTGGCGGGCTGCCTGCCCATCGTGATCCAGATCCCGGTGTTCTTTGCGCTCTACAAGGTGCTGTTCGTCACCATCGAAATGCGCCAGGCGCCGTTCTTCGGCTGGATCCGCGACCTCTCGGCCCCGGACCCCACCACGGTGTTCAACCTGTTCGGCCTGATCCCCTGGGATCCGTCCAGCGTGCCGGTGCTCGGCGCCTACCTCATGCTCGGCGCCTGGCCCCTCATCATGGGCGTGACCATGTGGGTGCAGATGAAGCTGAACCCGGCCCCGCCGGACCCGACCCAGCAGATGATCTTCAACTACATGCCGATCATCTTCACCTTCATGCTGGCGCACTTCGCCGCCGGTCTGGTGATCTACTGGGCCTGGAACAACACCTTGTCGGTGCTCCAGCAGGCGGCGATCATGCGGCGCCACGGCGTCAAGATCGAGCTGTGGGACAATATCCGCGGCGCCTTCAAGAAGAAGACCCCGGCCAAGGGCTGATCGACGGGCTGATCGACCGGCTGGACGAGCCGACCGCATGACCAGGGCGCCGCATCGCGGCGCCCTTTTTTTCCCTAAGGTCATGATCCTAAGGGAGAAATTCTGCTGTCGCCGGCAATCCAACGCGACGGGTGCGCGTATGAAGAGCGGATCGCAATCGGAGATGTTCATCTCCCCGATCCGCCTTCAGGAGGGCGCCATGGGGCGCGCACGCACATCTTTCCGGCCGGGCGTCTTCGCCTTTGGTCTCGTCTTGCTCGGCCTCGCCGCCGCCACCCCACGCGCGCAGGCGGAAACCTTCCGCCTCGATCCCGCCCGCACCGAAATCCGCTTCGAGGTCGGTGCCCAGGGCTATCCGGTGACGCGCGGCGTATTCCGCCAGTTCACTTCGAACCTTGCCATCGATTTCGACCAGCCCGCCCGCAGCAAGGTCAGCTTCAACGTCGCGGCGGCGTCGCTGGATACGCAGATTCCGGTGCTGGATGAGTATGTGCGCGGCCCGGTGTTTCTGAACACCGCGCAGTTTCCCCAGATCACCTTCGTCTCCAGCGGCGTGGAGAAACTGGACGACCATCGGGTGCGGGTGTCCGGCGTGCTGACCATGATGGGCGTGAGCAAGACCGAGACCTTCCTGGTGGACGTGACCCGCCAGAGCGGCCTCGCCAGTCTGCAACTGGCGGCGGTGGGGCGTATCCACCGCTCCGACTACGGCATGACCGGCGGCCTGCCTTTGGTGTCCGACGACGTGGGCATCACGGTCGCCACACTGGCGGCGGCGCAATGAGCGCGGCGCCCGCCCGCTGGAGCGGGCCGCTGCGGCTGATGCACTGGGCCATGGCGGTGCTGCTGCTGGGGCTGGTGGGGCTGGGCTGGGTGATGACCCATCTGAAGTTCGACCTCGGCACCACCTTCACTTATTACCAGTGGCATAAATCCTTCGGCACTTTGGCCTTGGCGGCGCTGGTGCTGCGGGGCGTGTTCCGGCTGGCGAGCCGCCGTCCGCCGGACGTCGGTGGGGCAGGGTGGCAACGCGGCGTCGCCCATGGGGTCCATCTGGCGCTCTATGGGGTGATGCTGGCACTGCCGGTCTCCGGCTGGCTGATGGCCTCCGCCTCGCCCTTGCATCTGCCGACCCGGCCGTTCAATGCCTTCACCTTGCCGGATCTGGTCAGCCCGAACATGGGCCTGTTCACCACCCTGACCACGGTGCACACGGTGCTCGCCTATGCGCTTCTGGCGCTGCTGGCGCTGCATGTGCTGGGCGCGCTCAAGCACCAGTTCGTGGACCGCGACGGCCTGATGCGGCGCATGACCTTCTGATCCTGGCGCAGCTTTTGCCGCGCGCGGCTGTTCCCCGCCGCGCGCGGCTTGCGATCCGCGCGATTGCGGACGATAAGCGGGCATGACCGACCCTAAAGCCACGGACGTCCCGTCCACCGACGCTTCGCCCGCTGCCCCCCTCGCTGCCGCCGAGGCGCCCGATCCGTTCCTGGAGACCGGGCGGCTGCTGTTCGCCGCCGAGTGGAAATTCATCACCGCCGCGCCCACCACCGAATTCCTGCCGCCCATGGAGGGCATGGAGATCGCACTCACCGGCCGCTCCAACGTCGGCAAGTCGAGCCTGGTGAATGCGCTGACCGGACGCAACCATCTGGCCCGCACCTCGGTGACGCCGGGGCGCACGCAGGAACTGATCTTCTTCCGCGTCGGCCCCGAGCTGACCCTGGTGGACATGCCCGGTTACGGCTTCGCCAAGGCCCCCAAGGACAAGGTGGACGCCTGGGTCCGCACCATCCGCGCTTATCTGCGCGGACGGGTGAATCTGGCGCGGGTGTTCGTGCTGATCGATTCCCGCCACGGCATCAAGCCGGTGGACGAGGAGATCCTCGACCTCCTGGACAAGGCGGCGGTGTCCTACGCCATCATCATGACCAAGGCCGACCAGGTGAAGCCCACCGACTTTGTCGAGCGCCTCGCCGACGTGAAGGCCAAGATCAAGCGCCGCCCGGCCGCCTATCCCGAGGTGTTCCCCACCTCCAGCCACACCGGCGCCGGCCTGCCGGAGCTGCGCGCCGCGGTCGCCCGCCTCATGGCCGAGCGCGCCTGAGCCTTCGCGCCCCCCGTGCCATTCCGCCGCCGGCTGCCAGAGGGCAGCGTGCGGCGGGGCAAAGCACAGATCACTTGAGCCGCTCAAATTCCAGATGCGGCACGACCTGCCGGCCGCTGCGATTGGTGATCGGGTGGCCTCGACCTTGAGCGTGCCCGCCCTGGTTTCGGTGACGGTGCGCCCCAGACACTGGCCGGCCCTGGTGGGTAGGTGGGTTGCTCAACCGGGGTGAAGGTGGCCGCTTCGTCGAGGCGATCGGTGCCGTAAGAGGCGACGACCGGACCCACCGGCTCGCTGGGCACAGCGCCCGCCTTGGCCGCGCGAATGCCGCCGCCGATGATGGCGCTGAACAGGCCTTCGGACGTGAACACCGCCAGCCCCTGAGGCGCCGCGCCCCAGGTCTCGCGCCGGGGGCCTTCGGTGAGTTGATCGTCGATCAACCCCGGCCGCTAGGATCCGATGATCCGCGCATTCAGCGAGTCCGTCGCCGTGGGGGCGCCGCCCTCGAGATCAGGACGAGGCGGGTGGTTGCGGTCGGCCCTTGGGCGCATCGGCCTTCGATCTCAGGTGCGTGTCGGCACCATCGTGGGCTCGGGCGATGCATGTCGATGGCGCATGTCGGTCCCTGGCAATGAGAATCCCCACGTCAGCGCCGATGCACTTGGCGACCGCGCGCGCGGGTGAGGGCAGGCGGGGGCGTCGGCCGGGGGGCCAGATCGCGGCGATGAGGCCGGCGATCTCCGGCGCAAGGCGCGGGCGTGCCAAATATGCATTGGGGTGGGGGCGGGCCGCGTCGTCGGCAGCGCCTGTCTGGCGCGAAACGCTCTCGCCGGCGCTCCGGACGGGGCGCGCAATGTCTGCTTCAGATCGCGGGGAGATCGCCGCACAGGGACCGCGCCGCACGGGAATTCGCCGCACGCGGCAGGTTTCCCGACGCCCCTGGGGTGGTCCGGCGCCGCGCTCGTCCCCCTCGCGGGTGCGGCGGCCGGGAACCCTGGTCTTAGCGGCGCTTCTTCTCTTCCTGCATCAGGGCTTCGGTCGCCGCAATGACGCCCTCCAGGTCGGAGATCTTGCGGATCGCGCCATCGGAGGGGAGAGTGCTGCTGCTGGCAGCGGTGAGGAGAAGGTCCCGCTGTGCGGTCTTCAATCGTTCGAGGAGGTCTTTCAGATCCGCCTCAACAAGCTGAGCCATGTAACACGTCACTCCTGAAAACGTAAAAAGACGGGCGCAGCCGCAGGGCTACGTCCGTCCAAAAGAACCTGGTCAGGGACCAGGAGACGATCTGCGAAGCAGGTCAGTCAGCGACTTCGATGCCGCGGGCTTCGGGACCCTTGGGGCCCTGGCCAACCTGCACCACGACGCGCTGGCCTTCGGCGAGATCCGCGAGGCCCGAACGGGACACCACGGTGACGTGCACGAACACGTCCTTGCCGCCGCCTTCCACCGCGATGAAGCCGAAGCCCTTATCGGGGTTGTACCACTTGACGGTGCCGACCCGCTCTTCGGTCGGGCCGGTGGCCGCACGCGGACCAGCGCCGCCACCCATGCGGGGCGCGCCGCCGAAGCCGCCGGCGGCGGGAGCGCGGCGCGGAGGCGCGGCTTCAGCCGTGGAGGTGTCGACTTCGAGAACTTCCGTGACCTGACGGCCCTTCTGGCCCTGGCCCACGCGGACGCTCAGCTTGGAGCCCGGAGGAACGCTCTCCTGGCCAGCGGCTTCGAGCGCGCGGGCATGGAGGAACACGTCACCGGAGCCGTCAGCGAGCTCGACGAAGCCGAAGCCCTTCTCCGGATTGAACCACTTCACCGTGGCTTCGATGGGCGGGCCCGACGGGGCCGGCGCACTGAAAGAGCTGCTGCTGCTGGGCGAGGAAAACGCACGCTCTCCTCCGAAGCTGCGGCTGGGCGGGGGAGAAAAGTCGTCATCAAAGCCACGACGGCGCGGCTCTCGGAAGTCTCGGTTACGGCTCATGTGTATTTCCGTTGAGGTCAGGTCGCCAAACTTGGCTAAGGCCATCCACCATTGCTGAACTTGTCGGCGCTTACTGCTAACGTCTTGGAACGACCTGAAAGAAGTCCCCCTCGACACGTTCAAGTCAGCTACCCGCTTCTCGCCTCGCAGCCTAATGGACACGGCCAGATTTTCCGCGCGCACCTTTCGAGAAACGCGCATCACACCGGCGTAAACGGAGACTAACACACATTCCTGCCGATTTGGTACATCAATGTTTATCAGTTGTGATCAAACGGGCTGGAGCCGTAGAACAAGCCCGCTGTGTGCTGCAGTGCAGCGTGATGACGGTCGATTTGTCTCACCATAATACCATTTTGGACATATCCATGCCGCCCATTCCCGCATGTCCTGCCGTTGGAACGGCCCTTGGGGTTGTCGCAAGCGCCGATGACAGCGCCGAGGCGCCCGTCCGCGCCCATGGCGCGGCGCCCCGTCATGCCGGCGTGGCTATCGCCGTGCCGCGGTATGACGCCGCGCTCGACCTGCTGGAAACCCGCCGCTCGCTGCCGCTGCGCTCGCTGGTGGCGCCGGGGCCGAGTGCGGAGGAACTCTCCCGGCTGCTGGCCATCGCGGCACGGGTGCCGGACCATGGCCGGCTGGTGCCCTGGCGCTTCATCGTGCTGGCCGGGGACGCGCGCGCGGCGGCCGGGGCGCGGCTGGATGCGCTCTATGGGCAGCAGAACCCGGATCTGCCACCGGCCAAAGCCGACATGTGGCAGCTCTATCTGCTGCGGGCGCCGGTGACGGTGGTGCTGGTCAGCCGGCCGGACCCTGCGGCCAAGGTGCCGGTGTTCAATCAGATCCTGTCCGCCGGGGCCGCCGGCATGGCCCTGGTCACCGCCGCCACCGCCATGGGCTATGCGGCGCAATGGTTGCTGAAATGGCCGGGGCGCGATCCGCAGGCGGCGGCGCTGCTGGGCGTGGGCGCGGGCGAGCAGGTGGCGGGCTTCATCCATCTGGGTAGCCCCGCCGAGACGGTGGCCGACCGGGCGCGGCCGGACCTGACGGATGTGGTCACCTATTGGCAGCCGGAGTGACGCGGCGCCGGTGGTGAATGGGTCTTCAAGGCCGGCCGATCCGGACGCGTGCCTCCGGATCGGTCATGACGGCGATAGCCGTCCCGCTCAGTCGAACGTGGCGGAGGTCCTGTCACGCTTGCGGTCGTAGCGGATGGTAATCTTTTCCACCGAGCACAGGTCGATGTCGTACCAGACTGCCGAGGAATCATCGTCGGAATAGACGACCTTGAGATCCCACTTGCAGGTCTTGGCGGCCCGGTGGAACTTGATCTCCCAGGAATCGCCGTCCTCCAGCACATCCTTGCCCAGGACGTCCTCTTCCCAGTCGCCAGACTTGTTGGGCGAGACGAACACCTGGTCGATGTCGTAGCCGGTCTTGTTCACCAGGGTGAAGTCTTGCTTGGCGCTCGCCGCCAGGCTCGGGCCGGCCGAAGCCGTCATGGCGAACAGCGCCAGGCCCATGGCCATCAATATGGATTTCACGTGCGTCCCCTTGCCCCCGCGCCGCCGAACTGGCGGGCGCGCCTGCTTAGAGAGCGCCGGAATCGGCGTCAAACGCCATTATTGGGGGTATCTGTTTCCCGCATCGGCAGCGGCGCCGGGAGGCCGAGGTGCGGCGATCAGACCGCCTCAGGCTCTCAATAATGGGCGTTACGCTCGGCCACGATGGCCTTGCGCACATAGAGAACAGAGACATAGGCCGCCAGCAGGGCGAAAATGCCCATGAGGGCGTATTCGCCGATGTCGCCCAAATGGAACAGGCCGCCCATGGCCCAGCCGGCGGCGATGGCGATGGTGATGGCCTGGGTCGCCACCAGAATGGTGGCGCTCACCACGCTGATCAAGCCCTTCGTCCCCAGTCCCCGACCCGTCTGCGCCGCCATCTTCGTCTCCCGGCGCCGCGGCCCTGGGCGCGGCGCAATCAATGCGTGGTCATGGCCGCGCCGCGATGAAGGCCATTCACCTTTTGCGGCACATGCTCTATGGGGCCGGGACACTGCTCCGCAACGCCGCGTGGGTCAAGCGTTGCGCCGCCCGCAGCGCCCTGACCGCGTTTCTCGCCGTGCCGGACGCCCAAGGACCTCGCGCCAAGGATCTCACGCCATGAATCATGAGAGCTTCCATGCCGCCCGCGGCGTCGTCGCCGCCCCCCACGCTCTGGCGGTGGAGGCGGGGCGCCAGGTTCTGGCGGAAGGCGGCAATGCCATCGAGGCGGCCCTGGCCACCGCCGCGGCCATCGCCGTGGTCTATCCGCACATGAATCATCTGGGCGGCGACGGCTTCTGGCTGATCCGCGAGCCCAATGGCCGGGTGCGCTATATCGAGGCCTGCGGCTTTGCCGGCGCCAAGGCCAGCATCCCCTTCTATCGGGAGGCCGGCTACGACACCATTCCCGAGCGCGGCCCGCTGGCGGCGCTCACCGTGCCGGGCCTGGTGGGCGGTTGGGCGCTGGCGCTGGAGGCCGCGCAGGCGGCGGGCGGGCGCATGCCCATGGCGCGCCTGCTGGAAAGCGCCATCACTCATGCCCGCGCCGGCGTGCCGGTGACCGCCTCGCAGGAGCAACTGACCACCGACAAGCTGGCGGAGCTGAAGGACGCACCGGGCTTTGCCGATGCCTTCCTGGTGGATGGCGCTCCGCCCAAGCGCGGCCATGTGCAGCGGGCCGAGCGGCTGGCGGATACGCTGGAGCATCTGGGCCGGGCCGGGCTGGCGGATTTCTATCGCGGCGACGTGGCCCATGAAATGGCCGCCGATCTGGAGCGCATCGGCAGTCCGGTGACGCTGGTGGACCTCAACCGCTACAAGGCGGTGCTGCGCGAGCCGCTGAGCGTCGATCTGGCCGCGGGCCGGGTGTTCAATGCGCCCCCGCCCACCCAGGGGCTGGCGTCGCTGCTGATTCTTGCCCTGTACGAGCGCATCGCCGGCCAGCGGGCCGAGAGCTTCGACCATGTGCACGGGCTGGTGGAGGCCACCAAGCGGGCCTTCCTGGTGCGCAACAAAGTGGTGCGCGATTTCGAGCATCTGGAACACGATCCCGCCAGCTTCCTCGCCAAGGCGGCGCTGGATGCCGAAGCCGGGCTGATCGATCGCCGCCGCGCTCTGCCGTGGCCGCAGCCGGCGCAGCGCGGCGATACCATCTGGCTGGGGGCGGCGGATGCCTCGGGGCTGGTGGTGTCCTATATCCAGTCGATCTTCTTCGAGTTCGGCTCCGGCTGCGTGCTGCCGCGCACCGGCGTGCTGATGCAGAATCGGGGCGCCAGCTTCAGCCTGGATACGCGGGCGGTGAACCCGCTGGCGCCGGGGCGGCGGCCGTTCCACACCCTCAATCCGGCGCTGGCCGTGCTCAAGGATGGGCGGGTGATGGCCTATGGCACCATGGGCGGGGAGGGCCAGCCGCAAACCCAGGCGGCGGTCTATACCCGCCATGTCACTTATGGCGTGCCGCTGGCTGAGGCCATCGACCGGCCGCGCTGGCTGCTGGGCCGCACCTGGGGCTCCACCCACACCAATCTGCGCCTGGAAGGGCGCTTCGACGACGATCTGGTGCGGGACCTGCGCTCGGCCGGCCATGATCTGGAGGTGCTGGACGCGGCTTATTCCGACACCATGGGCCATGCGGGGGCGGTGATCTTCACCCCCAAGCGCGGCCTGGAAGGCGCCCACGATCCGCGCGCCGATGGCGGTGCGGCCGGCATCTGAGGCGGGGGTCGGTGATCGGGCGGGGGCCGCGCTCCCGCCCGGCAAGGTCGCCTCCCTCAGCGAGGCAGTCGTTTGGGCGGCGGATGGGTGGCCCAAAAAGAAAAGGCCCCGCAGTGCAGGGCCTTTCTCGTCTGTTCGCGGTGCTGACCGCGAGGTCTCGTTCGTCCACGGCCGGGGCCGCGCCGGAGGATGCCGCTCAGGCGGCTTCTTCGGCTTCCATGTCGGGCTCGACCTCGGCTTCCGCCTCGATCTCTTCCGCGTCTTCCGCCTTGGCGGCGCCGCGCTTGGGGCCCTTCTGAAGGTTCTGCTCGATCATCTTGACCGACTCGGTCTCGGTGATGTTCTCCACCGCCGACAGTTCGCGGGCCATCCGGTCGAGCGCGGCTTCATAGAGCTGGCGTTCGGAATAGGACTGCTCGGGCTGGGCGTCGGAGCGGTACAGATCGCGCACCACTTCCGAGATGGCGATCAGATCGCCGGAATTGATCTTGGCTTCATATTCCTGGGCGCGGCGGCTCCACATGGTGCGCTTGACGCGGGCGCGGCCCTTGAGGGTCTCCAGCGCCTTGGCGACCACGGGGGCTTCCGAGAGCTTCCGCATGCCGACGGTGGCAATCTTGGGAACCGGCACCCGCAGCGTCATCTTGTCCTTTTCGAACGAGATCACAAACAGTTCGAGCTTGAACCCGGCCACTTCCTGTTCTTCAATGGAGGTGATACGACCGACCCCGTGCGACGGGTACACGATATGTTCACCCGTCTTGAACCCGAGACGGGCCTGCGTGCTGATCTTCTTGGTCGACATGCTCTGAACCGCTCCTGATCAGGCCCGGGGGCCGGATCGTGTTGGCGCGCGGAAACCCGTGTCCGGCTCAAACCGGCTTCGGCGCACCTTGTGCTGACGACTAGGGTTGCGGCCGGAACGCCCGACAACCCGCTCTGGCAGTCGAAATCAACAATCAATCCTTCGCGCCAAGCCGTACCCCGCGGCTGGACACGCCAACTCTCGCCCCTATGTTCCCGAGAATGCGCAGATGATTTTAGCGCGGGATGGCTGACTGAGACGCAATCGACTGTAACTGCTTGTATAACACAAAAATCGCATGAATCAAAGCGCTGCTCGTTTCGCCGCTGCCAGCCACGCGCAAGGCACTCATGCGATTTCGCCGCAGCCTCGCGCTCATGTGCATCAACGGATATAAGCATTTCTTTATATCCTTATTGATGGTTTTCGCTGTCCGTGCTACTGGCCTCGCCATTGGTCGGTGGTGTTCACGCATCGCGCCGACCGCCGGGCCCGACAGGGAGAAGAACATGACCGTCGATTACGTGGTGAAGGACATCAACCTCGCCGATTGGGGCCGCAAGGAACTCGACATCGCCGAGACCGAAATGCCGGGCCTGATGGCGACCCGCGCTGAATATGGCGCCTCGCAGCCGCTCAAGGGCGCCCGCATCGCCGGCTCGCTGCACATGACCATCCAGACCGCGGTGCTGATCGAGACGCTCAAGG
>CALRNP020000123.1:0-16380 GCA_943369575.1 Azorhizobium sp. AG788
CGCGCCGCCTGCACGCAGCCATAGGAGGCGCAGGAGCCCCAGGAGATGATGGCCTTGGCGTCCTTGGCCACCTTCTTCAGCTGATCCACGAACGGCTTGCCGCCGATGATGCAATACATGCCGTCTTCATTGAGCGGCGGATTGCCTTCCACGGCGAGGATGTAATTGCCCTTATATTTGGTCATCACCTCATCGAGGATGGCTTCCGCCTGATGCCCGGCCGAGGCCATGAGGGTGTCGTCATAATCCAGCGAGATCATGGACAGCACCACATCCTTCACCAAAGGATGGGCGGAGCGGATGAAGCTTTCCGAGCAGCAGGTGCATTCCAGCCCGTGCAGCCACAGCACCGGCAGGCGGGGCTTGGTCTCCATGGCATGGGCGATCTGCGGCGCCATCTCCGGGCCGAGGCCGAGCGCCGCGGCGGTGAGTGAGCAGTATTTCAGGAACGAGCGGCGGGTGATGCCCTGCCGGCGCATGACGTCATAAAATGTTTCCAGGCCGGCCATGCGGCATCCTCCCGGTGGTGTGCCCTCGCGCCCGCGTCGAGGCGATGCGCTCAAGCTTCCTCAGCAACGGGCGTGCCAGAGGCTGGAACTGTTCCAGGGTCAGGGTTTGCGCGGGGAGGGGTGGCGCCGGCAGCGGAAAGCGGCACGCCGCTTTCCAGCGGGGGCGGAAAGCGCGTGACCGGGGCGCGGCGAGCAACGGCATGCCGCTCGGTTTATCGTCGTAGGGCTTTCAAGGGGCGTGCAGCGCCTGCGGCTTGAGCCCATCCCACCCGCGGATCGCCTTTGGCCATGGGGCTCGCGAAGGACAGGGCGCGCAAAGGGAAATGTGGGATGCCCCCGGCTTGTGGCGCCAAGGGGATTTTGCTATTCTTTCCCTTAGGTTAATTGCATTTCAAGCCATCTAGTTTTTGCAGTCCCTTGGGCCGACATGAGGTTGGCCTTCCGTTTGGGCCTCTGCGCACATGAGGTGCGGCGCGGCTCCTCCTCTCAGGAGGGACTTATGGTCGCGAGCGTTGGGCCGTCCTACAATGTGCTGTCGCTGTTCCAGAAGCAGGACGGCGCCGCCGCGGCGGACACCACCGCCGTCGATGCCATCATCGATCAGATCCAGCAGATGAAAACCGACGCCAGCGCCGCGCGCCTCCAGGGGGCCAGTGCGGCGACGCAGGCGTGGATCGAGAGTTCGGATGCCGCTTCCAGCGTTGCTACAGCTGAAGCGCAGCCAGATGTAACCCCGGTAGCGGCGTCAACCGTTGCCGGAGGGCGGCAGCTTGCAGTGTCGCCGGGGCCTGATGGGATTTTCAATGGCGTGACGGCTTACAACGCGGCGTTAAAGAGCCTGTGGGTAAATGACCGTTATTTGACTACGGTTAAAGAACAGGTAGCCACAGAAAGTGATGCGTCAAAGACTGAATATTTAAATAACGTCATAAGTTTGGTCGAAAAAACGATCGCCAGGAATAATTATTTTCTTTCGAATTTTTCGGCAGACATGGCTGCGGCGATCAAATCGACGGAAGATGGATATAAAATAAGTGGAAGCATTTTTGAAACAAATGAAGACGGCACGTTGCGTTTTGGTGTTTTTTCCATAACAGCAAAAGGCAGCGGAATGACATATTGGCAGCATGACGGAAGCGGCACGGCGATACGCTCCAACAATGTCGGAGAGGCGGCATATGCCTTTGATCTTACGACGTGGCACGAAACTCCACTGAAGCCAGAATAATAAGAGAGGGAAGGGCTTGTGGCAGGACTCGGCTTGTGGTGCGAAAGGGATTTTGCTAGTCGTTCCCTAAGGTTAGTTTCATTTCAAGCCATATAATTTTCGCATTCCCTTGGGCCAACATGAGGTTGGCCTTCCGTTTGGGTCTCTGCGCACATGACGTGCGGCGCGGCTCCTCCTCTCAGGAGGGACTTATGGTCGCGAGCGTTGGGCCGTCCTACAATGTGCTGTCGCTGTTCCAGAAGCCAAGCGGCAGCGCCGCCGCGGCGGACACCGCCGCCGTCGATGCCATCATCGATCAAATCCAGCAGATGAAAACCGACGCCAGCGCCGCGCGCCTCCAGGGCGCCAGTGCGGCGACGCAGGCGTGGATCGACAGTTCGGAGGCGGGGACGGGCGAAGCTGAGGGGGGCGCTTCCGGTTCTCAGTCCGGTGTCGCTGTTGGGGCTGCCACAAGTGGCGGCACTCCAAGGGCGAGTGTCGTGCAAAGTGGTCCAGATGGCGTCATTCGAGCTGTGCGTGAGTTCAATTCGCGAACAAAAAGCCTCGATGCCAGTCTAAGTTATATTGAGAAATTAAAGTCAGACATATCATCAGAGTCGGATCCAGATAAATTGACAAAAATGAACAGCGAAATAAGGACCCTGGAAAAATGGGCTTATATCGATGGATATTTCTTAGAAAATTTTGATAACGATTTTCAGGCTGAACTGAATAATGTTTCAGAAAATTATTCGTTATCTGGATCCATAGCTGAAAAAAATGATGACGGAACTTTGAGTTACGGAGCTTTCGAGATTTCAACGAAGGCGGATGGGCTTGTGTATTGGAAGCACGATGGGAGTGGAACAGCTGTTCGGTTCAATAATGATGGCAGTTCCGCTTACGCTTACGATTTAAACACTTGGCACGAAATGCTTGTGACCGCCAAGTAATTGGTTGGCGTGCCGATGAAGAATCGGCACGCCATTCGTTTTCAGTAGATGATCGACGTTTCGGTGAACACAAAGTCTGCATCTCTAAGGGATAGGCAAGTTTTACCTTCGAGCTTCGTACTAAAAGCAGCGCTATATATTCAGGTCGTCATTGATTCATTCGTCCTAGCAGCGCTGCGGTTGTGCGCCGTGACGCTTCTGACGTTGGCGATGGCCTTCATAGGCGGCGATGCGCGCCCTCGGCCTCCGCCGTTTCACCCCCCTCCCCAACCCTCCCCCGCAGGGGGGGAGGGGGCGCCGACCGCAAGGTGGCACTGTTTCGCGTGATGACCGGCGTCAATATCAAGCGGTCTGGCGCGCGTGGGCGGTCAGCGCTGCGGGCCGCGCGCGATAACCCCCTCCCCCCTTGCGGGGGAGGGAGGGGGTGAAACGGCCAGACGCCGGACGCAACGCCCCGGTGCGGGCGTTGGCGCGATGCCGACTGGCCTTAAGGCGATGAAACAGGCCCGCGCCCCATTTCAGCGCCATGCAGCAGCCGCGCCGCCGCCACCGCCGCCTGGCCGAAGGCGAGGCCGCCGTCATTGGCGGGCACGTGGGCGGGTATCAGCACCTCAAGTCCGGCCTCCCGCAGGCGCGCGCACACGCCCGCCAGCAGACGGGCGTTCTGGAACACGCCGCCGGAGAGGGCCACGGTGGCGAGCCCCACCGTCTGCGCCACCCGCGCCGCCGTTTCGGCGAACGCCTGCGCTACCCCCGCATGGAAGCGGGCGGCGCAGAGCGGGGCCGTAACCCCCGCGGTCCGATCCGCCAGCGCCGCGCGCCAGAGCGGGGCGGGGTCCAATTCCAGCAGGTTGCCGGCCTGGGACAAGGCGAAGGGATAGGCCGTCGCGCGATCTTCCTCCGCGCCCGCATCGGCGCAGGCTTCCAGCGCCAGGGCCGCTTCGCCCTCGAAGCTGAGCGCATCCGGCGCCAGGCTCAGTAGCGCCGCCATGGCATCGAACAGCCGCCCGGCGGAACTGGCCAGAGGCGCGTTCAGCCCCTTGCCGATCATCGCTCGCACGGTGGCCAGCGGCTTGGCCGCGAACACGCCAGGGAGCAGGTCCGCGGTTGACCAGCCCTGCGGCCCCAGCGCCGCATCCAGATGCGCCAGCAGCATCCGCCAGGGTTCTCGGCTGGCCGCATCGCCCCCGGCCAGGGGAATGGGCTTGAGGCGGGCCATGCGGCGGCTGGCGACGTAATCGCAAACCAGGATTTCCGCGCCCCACAGCGTGCCGTCATCGCCCAGGCCCAGGCCGTCCAGAGCGATGCCCACCACCGGCCCGGCATCCCGCCGCCAGCCCGCTTCCGCCAGAGTGGCGGCGATGTGGGCATGGTGGTGCTGCACGCCGATCAGCTTCAGGCCGTGGGCTTGCGCAAAGGCGGTGCCGAAGGCGGTGGCGCGATAGCCGGGGTGCAGGTCCACCGCCACCGCCGCCGGGCGATGGGAAAAGAGGGCGGCATAATCGGCCAGGGTGGCGGAAAACTCCTCCTCCACCGCCGGGGTGTCGAGATCGCCCAGATGGTGAGTGAGCAGCGCCTTGCTTCCATGGCTGAGGCAAAAGGCGCTCTTCAGATCGCCGCCCAGCGCCAGCACCGGCGGGGCAGCGGCGAAATCCGCCGGCCAGTCCAGCGGGCGCGGCGCCTGTCCGCGCCCCCGCCGCAGCACGCGGGGGCGGCCGCAGCTCACCTCAACCACCGCATCCTCCAGCCGGCGGGCGATGGAGCGATTGTGGCCGAGAATGGCATCGACAATACCCTCCAGGCCGGGGCGGGCGTCGGCATCGCGGAAGATCTGCGGGGCGCTGGCGCGGTTGGCGGAGGTCATCACCAGCGGGCCGGAGTGGTGCGCCAGTAACAGGTGATGCAGCGGCGCATAGGCCAGCATGACGCCGATGCGGCTCTGGCCCGGCGCGACAGAGGGGGCGAGCGGCGCGTCAGCGCGGCGGCGCAGCAGGACGATGGGGGCGGATGGGTCGATGAGCGCCGCAGCCTCATCGAGCGAGACCTGGCACAGGGCCTGCGCGGCGGAAAGGTCCGCCACCATCAGCGCCAAAGGCTTGGTGGGGCGATGCTTGCGGCGGCGCAGTTCGGAGACCGTCGCCTCGCTGGCGGCATCGCAGGCGATGTGGAAGCCGCCAATGCCCTTGATCGCCACGATGCGCCCGGCCGTCAGCCACTCCGCCGCTAGAGCGATGCAGGCGGCATCGTCCTCCGGCGATGTTGAATCCCCGCTCAACGCAGTCCAGGTCAGATGCGGGCCGCACTCTGGGCAGGCGATGGGCTGGGCGTGGAAGCGGCGGTCGGCGGGGTCGTCATATTCGGCTTGGCAGGCCGGGCAGAGCGGGAAGGCGGCCATGGTGGTGCGGGGCCGGTCATAGGGCAGGCCGGTAACAATGGAAAAGCGCGGGCCGCAATCGGTGCAATTGGTGAAGGCGTAGCCGAACCGCCGCGCGGTGGGGTCGGCGATCTCGGCCCGGCAGGCGGGGCAGGTGGCCATGTCCGGCACGATGCCGACCGACACCGCCCCCGCCGCGCTGGCGGCGATGGTGAACGGCCCCGCCTCGGGCAGCGGCGTCGGCTGGCGAACGATGTCCTCCACCCGCGCCAGCACCGGGGCTTCGGCGCGCAAGGCGGCGATGAAGGCCGCCAGCGCCTCGGGCGGGCCGCCTGCATGGATGCGCACGGCGTCGCCCACATTGCCGACGCTGCCGCGCAAGGCGAAGCGCTGGGCCAGGCGCCAGACGAAGGGGCGGAAGCCCACCCCCTGGACGATGCCGCGCACGATGATCTCGACCCCGTCCATGGGCGCGCTCAATGCACCGTGCAGACCATGCAAGGATCGAACGAGCGCACGATGTGCTGCACGCTGAGCGGCGTGGTCTCGCCGGGCCTCACCACCGCGCCCACCAGCGCCGCCTCCAGCGGGCCGGGGAGGCCCGCCGCATCGCGGGGGGAAAAGTTCCAGGTGGTGGGGGCGATGATCTGATAGCGGGCGATCTTGCCGCCTTCCACCTGCAGCCAGTGGCCCAAGGCCCCGCGCGCCGCCTCGGTGAGGCCGGCGGCCTGGCCCTGCGCGGGCATCTCCCCTTGGGCGCACCAGGGGCCGTCCGGCTCCAGCGCCCGCACCCAGCCTTCCATGGCGATGAGGGTGCGCGCGGTCTCCACCAGCCGGGCGATGACGCGGGAGAACACGTTGCCACCCCCGTGCACCACCAGATCGCGCAGCAGCGGCTGGCCGGAGATCACCTGTCGCGCCAGAGCGCCGGTCTCGAACGGGCGGCCCTCCAGGCGCGGGGCCTTGCACCAAGTGTAGCCGGTCTCGTCCAGGCCGTCGGGGATGGTGGTGCCCGCGAACGGATGGTGCGGCTGTGCCCGGTCTTCCATGCGGGCGAAGGTGTGGTCCTCGGTGATGAGCATGGGATCAACAGATTGCAGGCTGCCGGCCTCGAACCGCCCGGCGGCATAGAGCGGGCCGGTGGGGGAGGGGTAGGCGCCGTAGCTGAGGAAGCCATCATAGGCCCGGCCCATGCGCTCCAGGCCGAGATCGGCGGCGATCTCCAGGAACAGGCGGAAATCGCCGTCCGGGCCGTGGGCGCGCCAGGCCTCCAGCTCGCCACGATCCGCCAAGGCGGCCAGCCGCTCCAAAGGCGCGCCGAACAGGCGCTCCTCCAGGGTGGCGCGCACGGCGCCGAGCGTCGCCAGCAGGCGCATGGTGTCGCGCGCGTCCGCCCGGCGGGTCACGCCGCCGGGCTGGAGGGCCAGCGTGTGCGGCCAGCGCCCGGCCAAGAGGCCGAGGATGTGCATCAACGTGGCGCGCGCCTCCATCATGCGGCGGGCGCTGGTGCCTTGGCCGGCCTTGAAGCGGGCCTCCGCCTGGGCGAACCAGGGCCGGCCCGCATAGGCCGCGCGGGCGAAGTCGGGCATGAAGAACAGATGGAAATGGGTGAGGTGGTCGGCCACATTCTCGGTGGCGACCATGAGGTTGGTGGCCCATTGGCCGTTGGGCGTCGGCACCAGCCCCTGCATGCCGGCCAGCGCCAGCGCTGCCGCCTGGGATTGCGACACCGAGCAGATGCCGCAGATGCGCGGGGCGATCACCAGCGCATCGAACGGGTCGCGCCCCTCCAATATGCGCTCGAAGCCGCGGAACAAGGGTGAGGAGACATAGGCCGCCGCGACCGCGCCGTTGGCCACTTCCAGGCGCACTTCCAGGTCGCCTTCCACGCGGTTGAACGGGCCGACGATGAGGCGGGTGGTGGTTTCCGCTTCGCTGCCTTCAGGGCGGGTCATCGGCGCTTGATGTCCCGCACCGTGGGCGGCATCACCACATGGTCGCTCACCGCATTGCGCCGCAGCCGCTCGGGGGTGGCGGCCTTGGCGAGCGAGGACAGGGCGATGAACCAGGCCTTGGGCATGTCGGTGGGCAGGCCGACGGGAATGCCGGCGATCTTGGGCGTCTCCATGAACGGGTGGCCCGGCTCCTCGAATTCGGGCGCGGTGCAATTGATGCAGGCATAGCCGCCGCGGGTGCAGGAGCCCTCGCCATTCCAGGCACGGGTGTTGCAGTCGGCGTGCGCCTGGGTGCCGAGGCAGCCCAGATGTTCCATCATGCAGCCGAGATCCGAGAGCTTTTCGGCGCTGGCCTTATATTCATA
Source organism: Azorhizobium sp. AG788 (assembly GCA_943369575.1). Lineage (GTDB taxonomy): Bacteria > Pseudomonadota > Alphaproteobacteria > Rhizobiales > Xanthobacteraceae > Azorhizobium. Next base: position 7,364 of record CALRNP020000123.1, read on the forward strand.
GTATTCGTTGCGCGAGCAGCCGTGGTGTACCAGATGGTCGGCATAGAAACGCGGCCGGCGGTAGACATCGAGATCCTTCTCCCCCAGCAGGCCGGCGGAAAGCAGCATCAGGGTCTCGGTGATCCAGTCGGGATGGGTGGGGCAGCCGGCGATATTGATCACCGGCAAACCGGAGCGGCTGCGGAAACCGGCGCCCAAGGCCCCGCCCGGCCGCCTGCCGTCATATTGCAGGCCGCAGGCATCTGCCGGATTGGCGCCGGCGGCGGTGATGCCGCCGAATGCGGCGCAGGTGCCCACCGCCACCACATGCTCGGCCAGCCCCGCCAGTTCGCGCGCCCATTCGATGGTGGGGCGGCCGGTGCCCGCCAGCACGTGGAAGCGCCCGGTGCCGTTCGGCCCGCGCAGCAGCGAACCCTCCACGCACAAGGCGTCGAGCCGCACCGCGCCGGAGCGCACCTGCTCGAAGATGGCGAGCGCCTCGGCTCCGGTCTCTTCCGAGAGGCTGGGATGCCAGAGCATCTTGATGCCGGCGCTGGCGAAGGTGGTGATGAGGTCCGGCGCTTCCGCGCACAGCAGCGACATGGTGCAGCCGCCGCAGCCGCCCGATTGCAACCAGAGAATGTTGAAGGACCGGCTCACGATGGGGCTCTCATGGCCGCGCGCTCCCGGCGGCGGGCAGGCTCAGGGTGAGGATGGCGCCGCCATCGGGATGAGTGCTCGCCTCCAGCGTGCCGTCGTGTTCCTCGACGATGCGGTAGCTGATGGAGAGCCCGAGCCCGGTGCCCTTGCCCACCGGCTTGGTGGTGAAGAAGGGGTCGAAGATGCGCGAAACGATCTCGGGCGGAATGCCGGGGCCGGTATCGCGCACCGCCACGATCACCCGTCCCGCTTCGGTGTGGCCGCTGATCTCCAGCCGGCGCACCGGGCGCCCGTCCATGGCGTCCACGGCGTTCTGAATCAGGTTCATCATCATCTGGTGCAGGTGGCCGGGATGACCGATCACTGCCAGGCCGTCATCGAGGGCGAGGCTGGTCTCGATCTCGGGGGCGCGGGCCTTGGCCACCCAGTCCAGCGCCGAGCGCACCAAAGCGCCGAGGTCCACCGGCTCTGAGGCTTCCCGGCGGTCGGAGGAGAAGCGGCGGAGGTCGGCGACGATGTCGCGCACCCGCTCGGCGCCCTCCAGCATGCCGGCAATGGTGGGCGCCAGTTCCGCCACGGTGCGGTCGATCTTGAGCTGTGCCCGTAGCTCGGCCACCGCACCGGGGGCGGGGGCGCCGTGCAAAGCATCGAGATAGGTGATCAGCCGCTCGCCATAGCGCTGCATGGCGTGGGCATTGCCATAGACGAAGGAAATGGGGTTGTTCAGCTCGTGGGCCACACCCGCCACCAGTCGGCCCAGCGAGGCCATCTTCTCAGCCTGCACCAGTTGCTGCTGGGTCTGCTTCAGGCGCTCGTGGGCGGCGGCCAGGTCGCTATAGGCCTTGCGCAATTCGTCCATGGGCCGGCCGGTGAGCACCAGGCCCACGGCGCGGCCACGGGAATCGAAGCGGATGGCGCCGTTCACGGACACCGGCAGCACGCCCTCCGGGGTGAGAAAGGCGAAGTCGCGATCGACGATGCGCTGGCGCTTGGCCACGGTCGCCAGAATGTCGGCAAAGCCGGTGGGGCTGTCGGCGGCCAGCAACTCCGCCAGCTTGAGGTCCAGCAAGGCGCTGGCGGGCCGGCCGAACAGGCGCTCGGCGGCCATGTTCACCTGCTCGATCTGGCCGGTGAGGTCGCAGGCGATCAGCACGTCGGTCATGGAGGCCATGACGCCGGCGATGAAGGCCTGGGCCTCCTCCAGTGCGTCATTCTTGGTCTCCAGCTCCACCTGCTGGGCCACCAGTTCCGCATAGGTCTCGTCCATCTTGCGGATGACGGCGATCCAGGCCTGCTCGGCTTCCGCCCCGGCCGGGCCGGCGCCGTCCAGCAGCAGCGCGCCGGCAGGGGCCGGCGGCGCGGGGTCCTTGTGGCTGCGTGCGGACATGACGGCGCTGCACCGAGGCTGCGGATGGGGCGCCGATGTTAAGCCCGGCGCGCGGGGAACGCCACCTGCCGTTCGAGGTATGCTTGGCGCCGGTCAGGCCTTCGGCCCGCGGGCGCGGTCGGTGGGGGCGGGCATTGCGGCGGGTGGTGTGGCGGGGCCGTAGGCGTGGAGAAACAGGCTGATGGCACCTTCGATCAAGGCCTTGATCTGCGGTTCGGTGCGGGGCGGGCGCAGGAGGGAAGCTTCCAGGTCCAGATCGCCGCGGATCAGCGACATGAACTGCTCGGCCGCCAGTTCCGGCTCGGGCACATGGAGCCGGCCAAGCCGCTGCGCCTCGCAGAGAAAGGCGGAGAATCTCGCGCGGCCGATCTGCGGGCCTTCGGCATAGAAAATCTCGCCCAGGCGCGGGAAGCGCCGTGCCACCGGCACCAGGATGCGGTAGAGCGCCAGCCCGTCCTCGCGGATGAACAACTCGGTGATGTTGCGCGCCATCTTGCGCAGTTCGCCGGCGAGATCCGCGTTGGCGGCATCCGGCACGTAGATGCTGGCGCCGATGATCTGGCACTCGTGGCGGATCAGGGCCTCCAACAGGTCTTCCTTGCTGGTGAAATGGGCATAGACCGTTGCCTTTGACACGCCGGCCCGCTTGGCAATTACCTCCATACTGGAGGCGTCGTAGCCGAACTCCATGAACACGGCGCGCGCGGCGTCGAAGATCTGCCGCACCTTTCGCAGCGTGGAAGGGCGCGGCGCTAGCGCACCTGTGGTTGCAGCGCTTTCCGCCGGCGCCGGCTCATTCTGGTCGTGCGTCACTCTCGGGTCCCCCACCGTGGAATTAATTGCCGTCGACATCGTCCGGAAATGATCTTGACTCAGTCTGCCAAGCTTCTTATCAACATGCAATCGAACTAGACGGTTCGGTTCAAAATCTGGGGGCGTCGTTTGTCCGGACATCGTGTTGCGTCGCTGCGCTCCCGCAGCGCTCTGGCCCGCCTTCGCTTGCTGTCGGTGAGCGTTTCCATGCTCGTGCTCCACGGTTGCATGGTCGGGCCGGACTTTGCCGCACCGCCGTCCCCGGCCGTGACCGGCTATTTGCCGGAAGGTGCCCCGGCGCCCACAACGTCCTCCGCCGTCCATGCCGGCGAGCAGCAGCGCTTCTCGCCTGGCCGCGACCTGCCGGGCGAATGGTGGCGGGTGTTCCGCAGCAAGCAGATCGATGCCTTCGTGCAGGAGGCGATCCGCAACCATCCCGACATCGCCTCCGCCCAGGCCGCCCTGCGGGCCGCGCGCGAGAATGTGCTGGCCGAGCAAGGTGCCCTGTTCCCGCAGGTGTCCGCCTCCGGTTCGAGCACCCGCGAACTGGTGGCCCCGGCCACCAGCGGCACCACCGGCGCCAGCAGCCCCTATACGCTCTACAACTCCTCGGTCAGCGTCTCCTATGCGCTCGATGTGTGGGGCGGCACCCGGCGCCAGGTGGAATCCCTGCAGGCTCAGGCCGACTACCAGCAGTATCAGCTGGAGGCGACCTATCTCTCCCTCACCGCCAATGTGGTGACGGCGGCCATCACCGACGCCTCGCTGCGGGCGCAGATCGATGCCACCAACGACATCATCAAGTCCGAGCAGGAGCAGCTGATCCTGATCCAGAAGCAGTTCGATCTCGGCGCCGTCGCCCAGTCGGACGTGCTTTCGCAGGAATCCAACCTGGCCCAGACCCAGGCCACCCTGCCGCCGCTGCAGAAGCAGCTCGCCCAGCAGCGCAACCAGCTCATGGCCTATCTCGGCCGCCTGCCGAGCGAGGACAGAGGCGAGCACGTCACGCTGTCCAGCCTGACCCTGCCGCGCGACCTGCCGGTGAGCATTCCCTCCGCCTTGGTGCGCCAGCGTCCCGACATCGCCGCCTCGGAGGCCAGCCTGCACAAGGCCACCGCTAATGTGGGCGTCAATGTCGCCAACATGCTGCCGCAGGTGAACCTCACCGGCAGCATCGGCCGCGCCAGCGCCACCGCCGGCAGCCTGTTCTCGGCCGGCAATGCCGCCTGGAGCGCCGCCGCCAGCGTCAGCCAGACGGTGTTCGACGCCGGTACGCTCTACCACACCAAGGAAGCCGCCATCGCCAGCCAGGAGCAGGCGTGGTCGAGCTACAAGAGCACGGTGCTGACCGCGTTCAAGGACGTGGCCGATTCCCTGCGCGCCATCCAGGCCGATGCCGCCACCCTCAAGGCGCAACTGGCCTATGAGCAATCGGCCCAGAACAGCGTGAAGATCTCGCGCACCCAGTATCTGGCCGGGGCGGTGACCTACCCCTCGGTGCTGACCGCCGAGCAGAACTACCAGCAGGCGGTGATTGCCCGCGTGAAGGCGCAGGCCTCCCGCTACACCTCCACCGCGGCGCTGTTCCAGTCGCTGGGCGGCGGGTGGTGGAACCGGGTGGACCAGACCGCCCAGGCTTTCCCGCGCACCAACGCCGGCTACTTTTCCGACCACTGACCTCGCGCCGGCGCGGTGCGCCGGCGGACGCCATGGTCCCCATCTGTACACATGACCGGCCCCCCGCGGGGGGGCCAGGAGAGATGTCCATGAAAAAGCGCATGGTACTGATGCTGATTGCCGTCGGCATCGTGTTCGGAGCCCTGTACGGCTTCCAGGTGTTCAAGGGCACCATGATCAAGCAGGCGCTGGCCTCGCTGAAGGATCCCCCGCAGACCGTGGCCACCATGGAAGCGGTCTCCTTGCCCTGGCAGACCAGCATCAAGGCGGTGGGCACGGTGCGCGCCGAGCGCGGCGCCGACCTGTCGCTCGAAGCCTCCGGCATCGTCTCGGAGCTGAACTTCAAGTCCGGCGACGATGCCACGGAAGGCCAGGTGCTGCTGCAGCTGCGCGCGGATTCCGACATCGCCAACCTGGAGGCGTTGAAGGCGACGGCGGACATCAACGCCATCACCCTCAAGCGCGACCAGGAGCAGCTGAAGATCCACGCGGTCAGCCAGGCCACTGTGGACAGCGACACCGCCAACCTCAAGAAGGCCCTGGCCCAGGTGGCCGAGCAGCAGGCGGTGGTGGACAAGAAGACGCTGAAGGCGCCCTTCGCCGGTCATCTGGGCATCCGCTCGGTGGACCTCGGGCAATATGTCAGCGCCGGCACCACCATCGTGACGCTGCAGTCGCTCGACCCCATCTTCATCGATTTCTATCTGCCGCAGCAGGCGCTGGCCGACATCAAGGTCGGGCAGAAGGTCATCGCCGGCGTCGACACCTTCCCCGGCGAGGCCCTGGAGGGCACCATTGCCGCCATCAACCCCAAGGTGGATACCGCCTCGCGCAACGTGCAGGTGCGGGCCGCGTTCGAGAACGGCAAGCGCCGGCTGACCCCGGGCATGTTCGCCACCGTGAATGTGGCGGTTGGCGCGCCGGCAGATCTGGTGACGCTGCCCCAGACCGCCATCACCGCCAATCCCTATGGCGACATCGTCTTCCTGGTGGAGAAGAAGGAAGGCGGGGCCACCGGCCTGGCGGTCAAGCAGGTGTTCGTGAAGACCGGCGAGACCCGCGGCGACCAGATCGCCGTCACCTCCGGCATCAAGGCCGGCGATACCGTGGTGGTTGCCGGTCAGATGAAGTTGCACAACGGCTCCGCTGTGACCGTGAACAACAAGGTACTGCCGACCGACAATCCCGCTCCCGTCATCGTTGATCGCTGAGCGGAGGCCATCATGTCATTCACAGATATCTTCATCCGCAGGCCGGTCCTGGCCATCGTCGTCAGTCTGATGATCCTGGTGCTCGGCCTGCGGGCCATGAGCTCCATGCCGATCCTGCAATATCCGCGCACCCAGAACGCCATCGTCACCGTGACGACCACCTATCCGGGCGCCGATCCGGACGTGGTGGCGGGCTTCATCACCACGCCGCTGGAAAATGCCATCGCCCAGGCGAACGGCATCGACTACATGACCTCCACCAGCGCCACCAGCACCAGCACCATCACCGTCAACCTTCGCCTGAACTATGATTCTGGCAAGGCGCTCACCGAGATCAACACCAAGGTCAACTCGGTGCTGAACCAGCTGCCCTCGGGCACGCAGCAGCCGGTGCTGACGGTGAAGATCGGCCAGACCATCGATGCCATGTACATCGGCTTCCTGAGCGATGTGCTGGATGGCAACCAGATCACGGATTACCTGATCCGCGTGGTGCAGCCGAAGCTGCAGGCGGTGGAAGGCGTGCAGACTGCCGAATTGCTGGGCAGCAAGACCTTCGCCATGCGCGCCTGGCTCGACCCAATCCGCCTCGCCGCCTATGGCGTGACCGCGTCGGAGGTCTCCACGGCGCTGAGCAACAACGACTATATCGCCAGCCTCGGCAACACCAAGGGGCAGATGGTGCAGGTCAATCTGACCGCCTCCACCAGCCTGCACAATGTCAAGGAGTTCGAGAATCTGGTGGTGAAGCAGTCGGGCGATGCCATCGTGCGGCTGAAGGACGTCGCCAACGTCACGCTGGGCTCCGACGACTACGACAGCGCCACCAGCTTCAACGGCAAGCAGTCGGTTTATATCGGCATCCAGATCGCCCCGTCCGCCAATCTGCTGGACGTGATCAAGGGCGTGCGGGCGGCGCTGCCGGGCATTGAGAAGCAACTGCCCAACGGCCTCAGCATGGGCATCATCTACGACAGCTCCGACTTCGTGAATAGCTCCATTGAGGAGGTGGAACACACGCTGGTGGAAGCCCTGGTGATCGTGACCATCGTGGTGTTCGCCTTCCTGGGCTCGTGGCGCTCGGTGCTGATCCCGGTCATCGCCATCCCGCTGTCGCTCATCGGCACCTTCCTGATGATGCTGGCCTTCGGCTTCTCCATCAATCTGCTCACCCTGCTGGCCCTGGTGCTCGCCATCGGCCTGGTGGTGGACGACGCCATCATCGTGGTGGAGAGCGTCAATCGCCATATGGAGGAGGGCAAGACGCCACTGGAGGCGGCTTATGTCTCTGCCCGGCAATTGGCCGGGCCGATCATCGCCATGACCATCGTGCTGATTGCGGTCTATGTCCCCATCGGCTTCCAGGGCGGGCTCACCGGCGCGCTGTTCACCGAATTCGCCTTCACCCTGGTGGGTGCGGTGACCATCTCGGCGGTCATCGCCTTGACCCTGACGCCGATGATGTCGGCCCATATGCTCAAGCCGCTGGATCATGCGGGGGGCAATCTGGAGTCGCGCATGGTGCTGGCGGTGGACGGGGTGATGAACCGCGTCACCAAGGCCTACGCCCGCTCGCTGCACGGGGCGCTCGACACCCTGCCGGTGCTCGTGGTGTTCGCGATGCTGGTGCTGTGCTCGATCGGCTGGCTCTACACCTCCGCCAGCAGCGAGCTGGCGCCGGAAGAGGACCAGGGCATCATCCTGACCCAGAGCATTTCGGCGCCCAACGCGACCCTGGCGCAGAAGCAGCTCTACGGCCGCGAGACCTACGACACCTTCGCCAAGCATCCCGAGACCGAGACCATCTTCCAGATCGACAGCACCTCCTCGACCATCTCCGGTTGGGTGCTGAAGCCCTGGGACCAGCGCAAGGCCACCACGGCCAAATTGCAGCCGATGATCCAGAAGGAACTGGGTCAGGTCGCGGGCCAGAACATCGTCGCGTTCCAGCCCTCGCCGCTGCCCGGCTCCAACGGCCTGCCCATGCAGATCGTCATCGGCACCAGCGATAGCTTCGACAAGCTCAATGAGGTGGCGGCGAAGTTCATGCAGGATGCGCTGGCTACCGGCCAGTTCATCTTCCTGAACAATGATCTGAAGATCGATCAGCCGCAGGCCTCGGTGGTGATCGACCGCGACAAGACCTCCCGTCTCGGCCTGAACATGAGCAGTGTCGGCGGCGCGCTGTCGTCGCTGCTCGGCGGCGGCTATGTGAACTACTTCAGCCTGGACGGGCGCTCCTATAAGGTGATCCCGCAGGTCAAGCAGGATGCCCGCCTCAACACCGCGCAGGTGCTGGATTATTACATCCGCACCAGCGACGGGACCATGGTGCCCCTGTCCACCGTGGCGCGGATCGAAACCAAGGCGGTGCCGGAATCGCTCAACCACTTCCAGCAGGTCAATGCGGCGACGCTGTCCGGCGTGGTGGCACCGGGCGTTTCCACCGGCGAGGCGGTCACCGCTTTGAAGGAACTGGCGGCCCGTACCCTGCCGCCGGGCTATACCATCGACTTCGGCGGTGCCTCGCGCCAGTACGTGCAGGAGAGCGGTGGCTTCATCACCACCTTCGCCTTCGCGCTGATCGTGATCTATCTGTCGCTGGCGGCGCTGTTCAACAGCTTCCGCGACCCGGTGGTGATCCTGCTGTCGGTGCCCATGTCGCTGGCCGGCGCGCTGATCTTCATCAGCGTCGGCATCGGCGGCGCCAGCATCAACATCTACACCCAGGTGGGACTGACCACGCTGATGGGCCTGATCAGCAAGCACGGCATCCTGATGCTGGAGGTCGCCAACGAACTCCAGGATGAGGGCAAGTCCAAGCGCGAGGCCATTCAGGAAGCCGCCACCATCCGGCTGCGGCCCATCCTGATGACCACGGCGGCCATGGTGCTGGGCGTCATTCCGCTGATCCTGGCCTCCGGCGCGGGCGCTGCCTCGCGCTACAACCTCGGCCTGGTGATCGCCACCGGCCTCGCCATCGGCACGCTGTTCACCCTCTACGTGGTGCCGGCCGCCTATGTGCTGATCGCCGCCCGGCGGGAGCCCCATGCCCATCCGGTGGCGACCGAGGAAGCGGTCGCGACCTGAGGCGCTGTGAGCGCAGACAGGTACAAGAAACAGACGGGCCCGGCGGATGTCATCCGCCGGGCCCGTTGCTGTTTGGGGGATCGAAGCGCGCGGGGCTTCGCCTTGGCGCATCCGTCAGGGCCGGAAATCCTCTGCGGCGGCGTCGCGATCGGAAATGAGGAGGGGATCAATCGGCCAAGCGATGGCGAAGGCCGGATCGT
>CALRNP020000124.1:0-16356 GCA_943369575.1 Azorhizobium sp. AG788
TTCGGCGGCCTCGGTCGCCACCCGCTCGGCCAGGATCATGTCCACGCAGAGGCTGAGATAGGCATGCTGCTCGACGCTGCCGATGGGCAGGACGCAGCGGTCATCCGCGCGCACCTGCGCCTCGACCTGCATCCAGTTCATGTCGGCGATGCGCATGTAGCCTCCGAATGCACGCAGATGCGGCTACAAAAACACAGCGTGTTCTTGCAGAATTAGTTTCGTTTGGAACTTGTTATGTAGATTGACAGCGGTAAAAACCTTCTGTCAAGTTTCACGATGAACCAACTGGAAATTCGTCTGGCCTCGGGCGGGCGGAAGCGGGGCGGGCATGCGGGCGCTGGACGTGCAGGAGGAGACCGCGCTGACCGACGCCGCCACCGCGGAGCTGCCGGGCGATGTTGATCCGCTGATCGCCATCAAGCTGTGGCGGAACCCATGCTGGTTCTCGTTCCGCATCAATTATCTGTCCATGCACTTCAACGTGCCGGTCTATGACTGGACCGAGAAGACCTTCGGCCTGCCGCGCCCGGAATTCGTGGTGCTCTATGCCTTGGGCCTGCGCGACGGCGTGGCAGCCAAAGACATCTGCGCCTCCAGCGGCTTCCCCAAGCCCACCATCAGCCGCGCCATCCAAAAGCTGCTGAAGCGCAAGCTGATCCGGCGCAATGAAGATGCCAAGGATCACCGCAGCTACCTTCTGCACATCACCGATGAGGGCCGGCACATCTTCGATGCCAGCATGCCGGTGATGCTGGAGCGCGAGCGGGTGATGCTGGCGCGGCTTTCGCCCGGCGAGCGCACCCTGCTGTTCGAAATCCTGGCTAAGATGGTGGTGGATTCACCGGACTGGCCCCAGACGCTTCAACCCGAGGATTCCCAGCCATGACCTTCACCGCCATGCCCTTCACCCGCACGCTGCGCACCCTGTCGCTTGCCGCCGTCCTGCTCTCCTCCGCCTCCACCGCTCTGCTGGCGCAGACGCTGACCATCGGCGTGCGCGCCGGCCCCGCTTCCATCGATCCCCACTTCACCTCCACCGGTGTGCAGGCGGAAGCGGCCAAGCATGTGTTCGACACGCTGGTGAAGTCCGGCGACAATCTGGAGCTAGAGCCGGGGCTCGCCGAGAGCTGGAAGGCCATCGACGACACCACCTGGGAATTCAAGCTGCGCAAGGGGGTGAAGTTTCACGACGGTTCGGACTTCACCGCCGAAGACGTGAAATTCTCCATCGAGCGCATTCCCAACGTCACCGGCCCCAACCCCACCACGGTCTATGTGCGGCGGGTGAAGGGCGTGGAGATCGTTGATCCCCTGACCATCCGCATCAAAACCGATGGGCCGGCGCCGACGCTGCCGAATGATTTCGTGCGCCTGTTCGTGGTCTCCCACACCGCCGCCAAGGACTTCTCCACCAAGGACACCGCCGGCGACGGCTTCAATTCCGGCAAGGCGGCCATCGGCACCGGCCCGTACAAGTTCGTCTCCTGGACGCCCAAGGAGGAATTGGTCCTCGCCCGCTTCGATGGCTATTGGGGCGGCAAGGAGCCGTGGGAGAAGGTGGTCCGCAAGGAGATCGCCAATGACGCCAGCCGCGTGGCGCAACTGAAAGCCGGCCAGCTCGATCTGATCGCCCGCGTGCCGCCCGCCGATGTGCCGACCCTGGAGAAAGACGCCAAGCTGCGCATCGCCAAGGCCGACAGCGTCTATCTGTTCATCACCGAGTTCGATTTCCGCGACAAGGCGGCCATGGTCACCGCCAAGGACGGCTCGCCGCTGCCGAAGAACCCGTTCCTCGATCCCAAGGTGCGCGAGGCGTTCGATCTGGCCATCGACCGCGAGGCCATCGCCGAAATCTCCATGGAGGGCCTGGGCAAGCCGGCCTCGCAGATCGTCACCGACACCATCTTCGGCTTCAACAAGGCGCTGAAGGTGACCAAGGCCGACCCGAAGAAGGCCAAGCAACTGCTCACCGAGGCCGGCTATCCCAACGGCTTCAAGGTGGCGCTGTCCTTCACCACCGATCGGTTGCAGAGCGACGGCGCGGTCGGCACCTCCATCGTGCAGATGCTGGCGGCCGCCGGCATCGATGCCCAGGCCAATGGCGTCTCCAGCACGGTGTTCTTCCCCGCCCGCCAGCGCGGCGACTATGGCCTGGCCATGTGGGGCTGGGGCACGCTCACCGGAGAGGCCAATTACACGCTCGCCGGCCTGATGCACACCAACACCCCGGCCACCAAGCTCGGCGGCTTCAATGTGCGCGGCTATTCCAACCCGGCGCTCGACAAGCTGATCGAGGATGCGGCGGTGGAGATGGACATTCCCAAGCGCCGCGCACTGCTGGAGCAGGCGGAAGCCCTGGTGGCGCAGGATCGTCCCAGCCTGCCCATCGCCTCCATCGTCAGCGCCTGGGCCATGCAGAAGGCCAAGGTGACCTTCACCCCGCGCGTGGATGAGGACACCTTGGCCATGAACATCAAGCCGGCGAAATAGCGCTTTCGCTCTCGTCCGGGCTCAAGAGGGGAGTGGCCTGCGCCATTCCCTTTTTTGTGTCTGTCGCGCGCCGGCACCTCAGGGGGGCATGCCTTCCACATCCTGCGATCGCGAAATATGCGTCGCTTGTGTTGATCGTTGTGCGCGATTTCATTCTCATTCCGGGGCGAAAACGGGATTGGATTTTTGCATTCGCCACCGACTGGCGCTTTCTTTGCAAACTCCTTCGCCGGCCGGCGCCTTAGACTGATCCCATCATCAAGCGTGATTGGGTTGAAGATGAACGCGCCGTTTGCACACCGCCCCGCCGACATGCTCCGCGCCCTGGTTGCCGCCAGCACGGATGGGACGGAACAGGCATATCTGGCCGCCGCCCGCGCCGCTCTGGCCCAGTTCATCGCCCAGCCCTCGCTGCTGGATCAGGTGCCGATGACCCGCACCCCCGGCGCCTATACGCGCAATTTCGTGTTCGGCGAGGGTGATGTCAGCGTATGGGCCATGGTGTGGGCGCCGGGCTCGCGCACCTCGATCCACGACCACCATTGCTCCTGCTGCTTCGCGGTGCTGGACGGCGCCCTGACCGAGACCTATTTCGACGTCCTCAGCCCCACCCACGCCACGCCCACCCGTCAGGCGGAGCGCACCCCCGGCTTCATCGCCTGCATGATGCCGTCCGGACCGAACCTCCACCGGATGGAAAACTTCGGCACCGACTACGCCGTCTCGCTGCACATCTACGGCTACGACCACCGTCAGCATGCCTCGTCGGTGGCGAACGAGTATCAGGTGGCGCAGGGGCTCTGATCGGCAATTTCAGCCTTACACGGTCGTGATCCCCGGCCTCATGTCGGGGATCACGGTGCGTCTGGGGGCAACTCTGGACTCCACGCTGTGGGCAAGAGATGCGTCTTGACCCGATGCGTATCAGTTCAGCGTGGCAAACAATATTGTATCCGTGCAGCTTCTCGATTGGTGTTCAATCCGAAGCTTGTATTCCGGAACAAGTTCTTTCACGAGCTTTGCGATGCGGACCAGATCATCAACTCTATGATAGAGGCAAATCGCCAGATTCGGGCGCTGCTTCTGGATTAGCTGCGCCGCGCCTTTGATGGCATCGTACTCGCCGCCCTCAATATCCATCTTTATCGTTGAAACGGCATCTGCCAGCAGCAGGCTGTCGAGCTTCGCGACGGGAATGGAGACCACACCTTCGGTGGGGCCGGTGCCGTCTTTCACGATGGCCGAGAAAACTCCGTCCACGACGAAGCTGATCGTTCCATCGCAATCGCCCACGCCCGTCGCGAGGATCTCGACCCGACCATTCTGTGTCGCCGCCACGGCTTGCAGGCTTGCTTGCATCGTCGGGTCGGGTTCGAAGGCGTAGACCTTGCGGTAACCTTGGTCGGCCGCTTCAAGGAACAGTTCGACAGAGTCTCCATCGTGGGCACCGCAATCGACGTAGATTGTGTCGGCGGTCGGCTTCAGGAGACTGCGCATCAGATAAAGATCATCGGTGCCGGTCGAGGCCTGCTCGAAATCTGCGCGCGCGCCGCTCAGGTGTCCTTTGAGCACGCGGCGGTAGGTGTCGCGCGATTTCTGATCGTGCAGCATGGCGGATACCGCTTCAAACTGATCGAGTTCTTCGGTGAAGAATTTGCGGAACTCGCCCTTGTCGAAGAAATAGGCGCAGGTCAGATCAACGTCACAGACTCTGCTTTTGTCGAGGTGCTGAAGGAGCAGCGCATGAATCTCTTCAAAATGGACCGGACTTGAGACCAGGAAGCGGGCCTGCGGAAAGTCCACGGCCGCTTGCTCCAGCGACATGATGGGATAGGTGTCGCGGAATCTCTGCCCCTGCTTCGCCGGATTGGAATCGCAGATCGCCTGCACCTGAAAGCCGTGCCGCTCCAGCTTTTTCAAGAATTCCGGAAGCGCGAATCCGGCCCCGTAGAGCACGATCTCGGGATGGTCCCTGGCGCTGTCGAGGAATTCGTCGATCTCGCCGGTTGTTTCGAGGAGCGTCTCAAGCACTTGGCATATCCTTGCGATATAGACAGAGCTTTGAGAGCCCGATCCGATAGTTATCGAGCGATACCAATGTCTTGCAATGAACGCTGTCCCGGGAGCGAGATGCCTGACGCAACACATGGATTGGTACCATTCGGCGCGAGAATAGCTTGGCTAGATTGCGCTACCCTTGCGTCATCACGTTGCGTTATCACGATGCGTCAGCTGGCTGCGGCGGCGCCGGTCATTCCGCCGTGTCTGCAAAAATCAAGGGTGTGGGATGCTGGGCGCCCGATTGAAATCAATGGCATGCCCATCTGGAAATATACGCTCGAAACTCACGCCATGATGGCCGAGCAGGCATCTGCCGGCCAAAGCGGCTGTCCGGTGGAGGTGAGTTGACCGCCTTAAACCAAGGTGCAGGGATGCTGACGCGTCCGCACCTTGAAACGCCCAAGCGCCGCGCGGGCTTGACCAAGGGGCCATGAGTCAAACTCATCGCCCCTTGATATTACTATCGGACGCAGTGAGGTTCCGCATTTGGCGGAACACGCCACACACTTGCGGCGTGCAAGTGGGCCTGCCGACCGGCGTCGGCCCGGCGCATTGGCGGATAGGACGGCGAAACCAGCGCCCCTATGTCTCGCCGCATGGGGTCACGGGGCCAACGGCTCCTTCTCACCCGCCCTTGCGCCGCATGGCTTCCGCCAGGGCTGCCGCCAGCGGGCCATCGGCGGGGGGCGCGGGGCGGCGGTTGTCGCCGCCGGCCGCCGGCTTCGGTCCGGTGCTGAACTTGCCGCCGGGCAGCGGGCGGCCCTGGGGTGGGCCGCCTTGCGGGCGGCCACCGGAGGCGCCGGCTTCGCCGCCGTCCTTGCGCATGGAAAGGGCGATGCGCTTTCTCTGCACATCCACCTCCACCACCCGCACCTTCACCACGTCGCCGGCTTTGACCACCTCGTGCGGGTCCTTCACGAAGCGGTCGGCGAGCGCCGAGACATGCACCAGCCCGTCCTGATGGACGCCGATGTCCACGAAGGCGCCGAAGGCGGCCACATTGGTCACGGTGCCTTCCAGCAGCATGCCGGGCTTCAGATCCGACATGGTGTTGACCCCCTCGGCGAAGGTGGCGGTCTTGAACTCCGGGCGGGGGTCGCGGGCGGGCTTTTCCAGCTCGCTCAGAATGTCCCGCACCGTGGGCAGGCCGAAGCGCTCATCCACGAAGGCGGCGGGGTCGAGGCTTTTCAGCGTGGCGCTGTCGCCCATGAGCGAGCGCACGTCGCGCCCGCAGGCGGCGATGATCTTCTTGGCGAGGCCATAGGCTTCCGGATGCACGCTGGAGGCATCCAGCGGTTCCTTGCCGCCGGAAATGCGCAGGAACCCGGCGCACAGCTCGAACGTGCGCGGCCCGAGCCGGGCGACCTTCAGCAATTCCTTGCGGTTGGAGAACGCCCCCACCGCATCGCGATGAGCGACGATGGCGTCCGCCAAAGCCGGTCCCAGGCCCGAGATGCGCGAGAGCAGCGGCGCCGAGGCGGTGTTGAGGTCGACGCCGACCGCGTTCACCGCATCTTCCACCACCGCGTCGAGGCCCTTGGCCAGGCGGCTCTGGTCGACGTCGTGCTGATATTGGCCCACCCCGATGGCCTTGGGCTCGATCTTCACCAGTTCCGCCAGCGGGTCTTGCAGCCGGCGGGCGATGGAGACCGCGCCGCGCAGCGACACGTCCAGATCCGGCATTTCCGCCGCCGCCAGCGCCGAGGCGGAATAGACCGAGGCGCCGGCTTCGCTCACCACCACGGTGCGGGGCTTTGGCGCAGGCATTTTTGCGATGACGTCGGCCGCCAGTTTCTCGGTTTCGCGGCTGGCGGTGCCGTTGCCGATGGCGATCAGCTCCACCTTGTGCTTGGCGATCAGGTGGGCGATCTGCGCGCTGGCGCCCATCAAATCGTTCTTGGGCTGGAACGGATAGATGGTGCTGGTCTCCAGCACTTTGCCGGTGCCGTCCACCACCGCCACCTTCACCCCGGTGCGGATGCCCGGATCCAGGCCCATGGTGTTGCGCGAACCGGCGGGGGCCGCCAGCAGCAGGTCCTTGAGATTGCGGGCGAACACCCGGATCGCCTCTTCCTCGGCCCGCTCGGTCATCGCGGTCATGAGGTCGATGGAGAGGTGCAGGGACAGCTTCACCCGCCACGCCCAGCGGGCCACATCGCGCAGGAAGGCGTCGCCCGGCCCGTTGCCGACATTGTAGGCGGCGCCGATCATGCGCTCCACCGGCTTGATCGGGGAGGTGTCGTCCCAATCCACTTCCAGATCGAGGGCCAGAAACTCCTCATTGCGTCCGCGCAGCATGGCCAGGGCCCGGTGGCTGGGCACCTGCGACCAGCGCTCGGCATGGTCGAAATAATCGCGGAACTTGGCGCCGGCCTCTTCCTTGCCGGGGATGACCTTGGACACCAGCCGGGCGTTGGTGCGCATGTGATTGCGCAGGCGGCCCACCAGATCCGCATTCTCCGCGAACATCTCCACCAGGATGTCGCGGGCGCCATCCAGTGCCGCCTTGGTGTCGGGCACTTCCTCGGTGAGGAAGCGGGCGGCCAGCGTGGCGGGCTCGACGGTCCGGTCCGTGAGGATCGCCTCCACCAGCGGCCCGAGGCCGCGCTCGCGGGCGATCTCCGCCTTGGTGCGGCGCTTGGTCTTGTAGGGCAGATAGAGGTCTTCCAACTCCGCCTTGGTGGCGGCGGCGGCGATCTTGGCGGCGAGTTCGTCGGTGAGCTTGCCCTGGCTGTCGATGGACTGGCGCACGCTGGCCCGGCGCGCTTCCAATTCGCGCAGATAGGACAGGCGCTCCTCCAGGGTGCGCAATTGGGTGTCGTCCAGCCCGTCGGTGGCTTCCTTGCGGTAGCGGGCGATGAAGGGAACGGTGGCGCCCTCGTCCAGCAGAGCGACCGCCGCCGCCACCTGGGCGGGCTTCGCGGCGATCTCGCCGGCGATGATGCGGGCGATGTCAGCGGACGGGACAGCCATGATGATTCCTTCTGGCGGACAACACGAATTTAAGAACGAAGCGCGAACATAGAGCCCGCGCCGCCACGCTTCAATGGCGCGATTCTGCCATGCCTGCCAAATGCGACCGGGCGATGGTCCACCTCCGGCATCCTCCCACCTCGACGGCGGCGTGCAAGACGGTATTCTCCCGGCCGCTGGAGCAGGCCGCCGGTTCGGCGCCGCGCTCCTTGAGAGTTTCACCGCCCGCGCCTGGTGCCGGGGCGATTGCGCAGCGGATGCAGAGTGTCATGATTCCCGTTACTTCGTTCAAGGATCAAACGGTTGCCGTGTTCGGGCTCGGCGGCTCGGGCCTCGCCACCGCGCAGGCGTTGGTGGCCGGTGGCGCCCAGGTGGTGGCCTATGACGACGGCGCCAAGGGGCGCGACAGCGCGACCGCCGCCGGGCTCACCGTCACCGATCTGCGCACCATCGACTGGAGCGGCATCGCCGCTCTGGTGCTGGCGCCCGGCGTGCCGCTCACCCATCCCGCCCCCCACTGGTCGGTGGAACTGGCCCACGCCGCCGGCGTCGAGGTGATCGGCGACATCGAATTGTTCTGCCGCGCCCGCAAGGCGCTCAACCGCACTTCGCCTTTCGTGGCCATCACCGGCACCAATGGCAAATCCACCACCACGGCGCTGATCTCGCATCTGCTGCGGGTGGGCGGGCGCGATGTGCAGATGGGCGGCAATATCGGCACCGCCATCCTCTCCCTGGAGCCGCCGAAGTCCGGCCGAGTGCATGTGATCGAGTGCTCGTCCTACCAGATCGATCTGGCCCCCAGCCTCGATCCGTCCGTGGGCGTGCATCTCAACCTGACCGCCGATCATCTGGATCGCCACGGCGACATCAATCATTACGCCGCCATCAAGGAGCGGCTGATTGCCGGCGTGCAGCCGGGCGGCACCGCCGTGGTGGGGGTGGATGACGATTTTTCCGCCGCCATCGCCGATCGGGCGGAAGCGGGCGGCGCGCATGTGGTGCGCGTTTCGGTCAAGCAGCCGCTGGCGGACGGCATCTGGCTGGACGGCGAGACCCTGGTGGTGAGCGAAGGCGGCGCCGAGCGCTTCCGCCTGCCGCTCACCGGCATCGGCTCCCTGAGGGGCACCCACAATGCCCAGAATGCCGCCGCCGCTTTTGCCGCCGCCCACGCCATGGGGCTGGCGTATGAAGTCATCGCGATCGGCATGAAGCGCTTTCCGGGCCTTGCCCACCGCATGGAACAGGTGGGCACGCGCGGGCAGGTTTTGTTCGTCAATGACAGCAAGGCCACCAATGCAGATGCGGCGGAGCGGGCGCTGGCCAGCTTCGACAACGTGTTCTGGATTGCCGGCGGCAAGCCCAAGGCGGGCGGCATCACCCCTTTGGCGCCGTTCTTTCCCCGCGTGCGCAAGGCCTATCTGATCGGCGAAGCGGCGGCGGATTTCGCCGCCACCTTGGGCGCCGCTGTGCCCCATGAGGTGGTGGGCACGCTGGACAAGGCGGTCGCCGCTGCCGCCCGCGATGCGGAAGCTTCCGGCGTGGCCCATCCGGTGGTGCTGCTGTCGCCGGCCTGCGCCAGTTTCGACCAGTATCCCAATTTCGAAGTGCGCGGCGATGCCTTCCGCGATCTGGTGCGGGCGCTGCCGCTGGACGCCATCTCGGCCTGAGCGGGGGCCTTGCGCCGGTTCCCCGGCGCAAGGCTGATCCGGCTTAGCGCCGGATGATCTTCTGATAGGTGTTCTTCAGATCGTCCTGCAGCACCGTGGCCTTGCCGTCGGCTGTGAGCTGAAGCTCCTGCGCCGGCGTCTGCATGGCATAGCTCCAGCCGGCCGGCAGCTTCAGCTTGGCGCCGAGCGTGGGCAGATCCGCATAGGTCAGCTTGGGATCGACGATCTGGGCATAGGACTGCATCACATAGACCGAGCCGTCGGGCGCCGTGAGCTGGAAGGTCGGCTTGCCCGCATCGAAGCGATAGAGCGTGCTGCGGTCGATCACCGTTTCCTGATAGGGCTTCTCGCGCAGTTCGGACAAGGAGAGCTGGACTTCGGCGCGCTTCTCCAGGGCGATGCTGTTCACCGTCACCACCTCGCCCTTGAGCGTGGGGCCGGAGGCCACGATCTGGTCCATGATGAAGAAGCGCGGCCCGTTGCGCACGGTGTAGAGGGAGCCGAACGCCTTGCGCAGTTCGCCGTCGGTGAGGCTGTCCCAATTGGCCTGCGGGCAGTCGCTGTGGCCCAAGGTGTTGAACACCTGGGCGCTCAAGCCGTCGAGGCTGACGGAGATGGGCAGCAGCTCGCAATAGCGCACATCCCGCAGCGGCTTGGAGCCCGGGCCTTGGGTGGGCGCGGCGGGGGCCGGGGCCGGCTGCTGGGCCTGGACCGGCGCGGTGCCCAGGATCGCGGCGATCAGGCCTGTGAGCGCAACCGCGGTGAGCCGGGTCGCTGGCCGCGGCCGGTGCGCCCGTCTCAGGGCCGGCTTGCGAAAGATTGTCATGATACCTTTCTCCTCGCACGTTCGCCGGGATGCTATCGGCGGCTCGGGAGATGAAAAGGCCCGGCGGGGATCGGGCCAGAAAAGAAGCGCCGCGGCGCCCCAAGGGGCTGGGGTGCGTCGGGCGGGCAGCGGCTGTGCGCCCATGGGCCTTGTGGCGGCGCCCGCGCCGTGGCACTCGGGGCCGGAAAAGTGCCCCGATCAAACGTGCCCCGACCCCGGAGATGTCCCATGGCCGACGCGCCGCACGCTGTCGTTCCTCTGCCGTTCGTGGCGCCCCTGCTGCCCGGCCTGTCGCAGATCATCGGCGATTACGACGTGATCCTGTGCGACGTCTGGGGCGTGATTCATAACGGCGTCGCCGCCTTTCCCGCTGCGTGCGCTGCTCTGGAGCATGCGCGCGGCCATGGGGTGAGCGTATTCCTGGTCTCCAACGCGCCGCGCCCCAACGCCTTCGTCGCCACCATGCTGGATGGCATGGGCGTGTCCCGAAACGCCTATGACGGCATCGTCACCTCGGGCGATGTCACCCGCGCGGTGCTGGCCGGGCGGGCGGGGGCGAAGGTGTTCCACCTCGGCCCCGAGCGGGATCTGGGCACTTATGAGGGCCTCGGCGTCACCGTCACCGGCCAGGACGAGGCGGACCTGATCGTCTGCACCGGCCTGTTCAATGACGAGGTGGAGACGCCGGACGACTACCGCGCCATGCTCACCGCCTTGCAGGCGCGGGGCCTGACGCTGGTGTGCGCCAATCCCGATCTGGTGGTGGAGCGCGGCGACCGGCTGATCTATTGCGCCGGGGCGCTGGCCGAGCTCTATGAGGAATTGGGCGGCGACGCGGTCTATTGCGGCAAGCCGCATCCGCCGATCTATGTGGAAGCCATGCGCCGGGTGCTGGCGCTGCGCAACGAGGTGCCGGAGGCGCCGCGGGTGCTCGCCATCGGCGATGCCTTGCGCACCGACATCATCGGCGCCACCCAGGCCGGGTTCCACAGCCTGTTCATCTCCAGCGGCATTCATGCGGTGGAACTGAGCTCCGAGCATGGCGCGGCCCCCGACATGGCGGCAGTGGCGCAACTGTTCGCCGGCCCCGCCCGGCCCCGCGCCGTGATGCCGCGCCTCGCCTGGTAGCCGCGCCGCCGAAGCCCGCCCGCGCTTGACGGGGCGGCGGGGGTGGGCCAAGGGTGACAGCCCTCCCACCATCCGGCCGCCCCCCGCCGATGCCCTTGCCCGCCCCCTCCTGTCCCATTGTCCATGGCATCGCGCCGCTACCGCAGCCACTGGCGCGTCCGGTGCTGGCCATCGGGAATTTCGACGGCGTGCACCGGGGCCATAAATCGGTGATCGATGCCGGCCTCGCCATGGGCCAAAGGCTGGGGCGCCCGACGGTGGCGCTGACCTTCGAGCCGCATCCGCGCACCGTGTTCCAGCCGGACGTGGCGCTGTTCCGCCTCACTCCCGAGCCGCAGAAGCTGGCGGCATTGGCCGCCTGCGGGCTGGCCGGGGCCATCGTGCTGCCGTTCGACAAGGAATTGGCCGCCCGCAGCGCCGAGGATTTCGTCGCCGATATCTTGGTCGGCACGTTCCAACTGTCCGGCGCGGTGGTGGGGTTCGATTTCCATTTCGGCAAGGCGCGCGCCGGCTCGCCGGATTTCCTGGCCGCCCAGGGCGCGCGGCACGGCTTCCCGGTGGAGGTGGTGCCGGCCATGCTGGATGAGGGCGACGCCATTTCTTCCACCGCCATCCGCCGCGCTTTGGCGGCGGGGCAGGTGGGCCATGCGGCGCATATGTTGGGGCGGCCCTGGTGCCTGCGGTCCACCGTCATCCATGGCGACAAGCGCGGCCGGGATCTGGGCTATCCCACCGCCAATCTGTCGCTGTCGCCGGACATCACGCTCGCCTTCGGCATCTATGCGGTGCGCCTGACCACCGCCACCGGCACCCATGACGCGGTGGCGAGCTACGGCCGCCGGCCGACCTTCGACAATGGCCGGGCGCTGCTGGAAGTGCATGTGTTCGACTTTTCCGGCGATCTCTATGGCCAGGAGGTGGAAGTCGCCTTCCACGGCTATCTGCGCCCGGAACTGAAGTTCGACGGCATCGAGGCCCTGATCCGGCAGATGGACGCCGACAGCGCCGCCGCCCGCGCCATTCTGGCCAAGGCCCCGCGCCCCTGACGCGCGGCGGTCGGGTTTCGAGCCTTCATCCTTAAACGCGGCGCGTCAGGGTTAGGCGCCTCTTAACCTTGTCTGCGCCATTCTCCGGTTTGATCCGATGCATCGCGAGCCCATGCCCAATCCTGCGTCCTCCCTCCGCTCCGGCGACGATACCCGTTCCCCCTTCGTCCGCCTGGCCGATCTCCTGGCCGGGACGACGCCGGCGCGCGCGCCGCTGACCGCCGCGGTGGGCGAGCCGCAGCATGCCATGCCGGACTTTGTCGGCCCGGTGCTGGCGGGGGCGACGGCGGGTTTCGGCAAATATCCGCGCACCGAGGGTACGCCGGAATTCCGCGCCGCGGTGGCCGGCTGGCTGGAGCGGCGCTATGCGCTCGCCCGCCCCATGGATGCGGAGCGGGAAATCCTGGTGCTGAACGGCTCCCGCGAGGGGCTGGTGAATGCCACCTTCGTCGCCCGCCGCCGGGTGGCGCAGCGGGCCGGCGCCCCCATCGTGCTGGTGCCCAATCCGCTTTATGCCGCCTATCGCGCCGGCGCCGACATCGCCGGTTGCGAAGTGGTGGCCATGCCCACGACCCGCGAGAGCGACTGGCTGCCGGATCTTGATGCGCTCGATCCGGCGCTGCTGGCCCGCGCCGTGGTGGTGTTCCTGGCTTCGCCGGCCAATCCGCAGGGGGCGGTGGCCTCGCGCGCCTATCTGGAGCGGCTGCTGGAGATGACCCGCGCCCATGGCGCCTATCTGTTCGCCGACGAATGCTATTCGGAAATCTATCTGGGCGCCGAGAAGCCGGCCGGCATTCTGGAAGTGGCGCGGGGCGATTATTCCGGCCTGCTGACCTTCAACTCCCTGTCCAAGCGCTCGTCGCTGCCGGGCATGCGGGTGGGATTCGTGGCCGGCGACGCGGATTTCCTCAAAGATTTCCTAGCTTTCCGCGGCATCGCCGCGCCGCAGGTGCCCGAGCCGTTACAGGCGGTGGCGGTGGCGGCCTTCAATGACGAGGCCCATGTGGAGGCCTCCCGCGCGCTTTATGTGGCCAAGTTCGACATTGCCGACCGCATGCTGGGCAACCGCTTCGGCTATCGCCGTCCGGCGGGGGGCTTCTTCCTGTGGCTCGACGTCACCGAGGCCGGCGGCGGCGCGCAAGCGGCGCTCAAGCTGTGGCGCGAGCAGGGGCTGCGCACGGTGCCCGGCGGCTATCTGTCGTCCCGCGATGCCAGCGGCAGCAATCCCGGCGATCCCTACCTGCGGGTTGCCCTGGTCCATGATCTCGCCACCAGCGAAGAGGTGCTGAACCGCCTCGTCGCCGGCCTGTCCTGAGGAGCGCACGCCGATGTCCGTTCGCCGTCGATCCGCATCAGCAGCGGCCTTGCGCGGGCACGGCTTCGGCATGGATTTCATCCCCGAGAGCGTGCGGGCGGCCATCCGCCGCCGCTCGTCGGAAATCGTCGGCGTCGCCATTCTCGGCGCGGTGACCTTTGCTTTGGTGGCGCTGATGACATGGTCGGCGGGCGACCCCAGCCTGTCCAATGCCACCAATGCCAAGGTCAACAATCTGCTCGGCCGCCCCGGCGCGGTGGTCTCCGACCTGCTGATGCAATTGCTCGGGCTGGCGTCCTTGGCCCTGCTGCTGCCGCTGGCGGTGTGGGGCTGGCGGTTGCTGACCCATCGTCCGCTGAGGGGCGAGCGCCTGCGGCTGGTGGGCCTGACCTTCGGCGCCCTCGGGACCAGCGCCTTCCTGGGCGCCTTGCCCACCTTCGGCACCTGGCCCATGCCCACGGGGCTGGGCGGGGTGATGGGCGATCTGGTGCCGCGCCTGGTGATGGTGCTCACCGGCAACTGGAGTTCCAGCTTCGCCGCCATCGTCGTCGGCGCCGCCGGCCTCGGCCTTGGGGCCGTGGGCCTGTTCATCGCCTGCCGGCCCACGGCGCCGGACGAGGACGGCGGCCACGACGACCAGCCCTACGACCAGGAAGAGGAAGAGGTGGAGCGCGGGGCGATGGTGTCGCTGGGCGCGCTGACCCACACCTTCCTGTCGCTGAAGGCCCGCCTGACCACCCGCCGGGCTCCGCGTACCATCAAGGGCGTGGCTCTGGCCCGCCCCCTGGAGCGGCGGGCCGATCCCAATGGCCGGGTCGAGCCGCGCCTGACCCCGCGTCCCGAAGCCCCGCCGGTGGGCGGCGCACGTCGCGATGCGGGTTCGCTGGAGGACGAGGGCGACGCGCAGACCAATTTCGAGGCGCCGCCGCCGCGCGCGCGCCCTGGTGCCGCCAAGCGCGACCGCGGTGGTGCGGGCGCGAATGCGCGCGGCAACCGGCGCGGCCTTTATCAGCATCCCGAACTGACGCTGCTGGGCAATGCGCCGCCGGCCAAGGGCCCGTCCATGAGCCCCGAAGTGCTCAAGGACACCGCCAAGCTGCTGGAAGGCACGCTGGATGATTTCGGCGTGCGCGGCGAGATCGTGCAGGTGCGCCCCGGTCCGGTGGTGACGCTTTATGAGCTGGAGCCGGCGCCGGGCATCAAGTCGTCCCGCGTCATCGGCCTCGCCGACGACATTGCCCGCTCCATGAGCGCCATTTCCGCCCGCGTGGCGGTGGTGCCGGGGCGCAATGCCATCGGCATCGAACTGCCCAATCCCCGCCGCGACAAGGTGCTGCTGCGCGAACTGCTGGCCACCAAGGACTTTTCCGACAGCGGCCAGAAACTGGCGATCGCGCTCGGCAAGACCATCGGCGGCGAGCCGGTGATCGTGGATCTGGCCCGCATGCCGCACCTCCTGGTGGCCGGCACCACCGGCTCGGGCAAGTCGGTGGCCATCAACACCATGATCCTGTCGCTGCTCTATCGCATGACGCCGGAGCAGTGCCGCCTGATCATGGTCGATCCCAAGATGCTGGAACTCTCCGTCTATGACGGCATTCCCCATCTCCTCGCCCCTGTGGTCACCGATCCCAAGAAGGCGGTGGTGGCGCTCAAATGGGCGGTCCGGGAGATGGAGGACCGCTACAAGAAGATGTCCAAGCTCGGCGTGCGCAACATCGACGGCTTCAATGCCCGCGTCGCCGACGCCATGAAGAAGGGCGAGAGCATCGCCCGCACCGTGCAGACCGGCTTCGACCACGAGACCGGCGAAGCCATCTATGAGCGCGAGGAAATGGAGCTGGGGCCGCTGCCCTATATCGTCGTCATCGTCGACGAGATGGCGGACCTGATGCTCACCGCTGGCAAGGACATCGAAGGCGCCATCCAGCGCCTCGCCCAGATGGCCCGCGCCGCCGGCATCCATCTGGTGATGGCGACCCAGCGCCCGTCGGTGGATGTGATCACCGGCACCATCAAGGCCAATTTCCCCACCCGGATCTCGTTCCAGGTGACCTCCAAGATCGACAGCCGCACCATTCTTGGCGAGATGGGCGCCGAGCAACTGCTGGGCCAGGGCGACATGCTCTATATGGCCGGCGGTGGCCGCATCAGCCGCGTGCACGGCCCGTTCGTCTCCGACGAGGAGGTGGAGCGGGTGGTGCGCCACCTGAAAGCCCAGGGCGTGCCCGATTATGTGGAGGCGGTCACCGCCGACGCCGACGGGGATGACGACGAGGACGGGGCGGTCATGGACAAGGGGTCGTTCGGCGAGCCCGGCATGGATCTCTATTCCCAGGCAGTGGCGGTGGTGCTGCGCGACAAGAAGTGCTCGACCTCTTATATCCAGCGCCGGCTGCAGATCGGCTACAACCGTGCCGCCTCGCTGGTGGAGCGCATGGAGAAGGAAGGCGTGGTCGGCGCCCCCAACCATGCGGGCAAGCGCGAGATCCTGCTCTCCGACGAAGCGGCGGAATAGACCCCTGCGCCACGCCAGCCACGCTCACACCCCTGTGCGCGGGCCCCGGGGGCCACAGGATCGCCATAGGCCGTGGCTAGGGAGCAAAGGGACGAAACCGAAGTATAAAGCGGCGACATGCGCGATCCTGCGTGATTCGCGCTTCTCCCGGATGTTGATGATGCCCCGCCGCCTTGCCGTTCCCTTCGCGATCCTGATTGGCTTGGCGGCCGCACCGCACGCCATGGCGCAGGGCATTTTGCTCCCGCCGGGTGAAGTGCCGGGGGCCAGCGTGCCCGCCGGGTCGCAGGCGATCGGCTCGCAATTGTTCTCGCCCCAGCCCATGGTGC
>CALRNP020000125.1:0-16085 GCA_943369575.1 Azorhizobium sp. AG788
CGGCGAGGCGCCAGGTGCGGTCGAGATCGCGGCTGGCGTGCTTGGCCAGGCGTTCCACCAACAGGGAATGCTGGGCGACGGAGAAGATGTTGTCGCCATGGGTCTGGCCGTTCCAGCGGGCGACGCGGGCCAGGCCATGGGCGATGTCCTCGATCTCGATGTCCAGCGGCGAGGGATCCAGCAGGTCCAGCCGCCGGCCCGACAGCATGCGCTGCCAGGCGCGGCCGGCGGCCGGCGGGGAGACCGTGGCGGGGGCAAGGGGCGGCATGGCGAATCGTCGGCTCCATTCAGGGGGCGAGCCTGGGGGGAGCCGATCGCCGCCGCAAGGCGCCCGCGCCACGCGGGCGTGGACTACCGGAGCCGGGAGCGGGCGGCTAACATTCGGCCCCAGCCCTTCCATGGGCGAGATGCCAGCGAGAACTCCATGACCGATCCCGTGCGCCCGACCCTTGCCGCCAGCGCCGCGGTGTTTCGCGGGCCATTGGTGCTGCTGGCGCGGCGCGGCAAGGGGCCGGGGCTCGGCCTGTGGAGCCTGCCCGGCGGGCGGGTGGAGCCCGGAGAGACGGTGGCGCAGGCCGCCGCCCGCGAGGTGGAGGAAGAGGTGGGCGTGGTGGCGCAGATCGTCGCTTTGGCCGCGGCGCGCGACATCATCGTCCATGACAAGGACGGCGTGCTGACCGCTCATTTCGTGGTGCTGGCCCATGCGGCGCGCTGGCAGGCGGGCGAGCCCATGCCCGGCGAGGAAGCGCTGGAGGTGGGCTGGTTTTCGCCCGAAGCGGTGGCCGGCCTTGCCACCACCGAGGGCCTGTCCGACGTGGTGGCCGCCGCCGCCCGGCTGATGGAGACGGCAGGCCGGTGACCGGCGCGCCGTCCGCGTCCGCTCGGCCCCTTGACGGGCGCCCGCAGCGGCGGCACCTGTTGGCGATGGTCCGCGCCTCCCGCCTTCTCCTTGCCGCTGTGCTTGCCTGCGTCCTTGGTGCGCGCGGGGCCGCGGCTGCGCCGGCCGAGGGCTCGACCCCGCCTTACGAGGGCGATCTGATGAAGATCGCCGAACTGCTGGGGGCCTTGCACTATCTGCGGCCCTTGTGCGGGGCCGCGGGCGAAGACCAGCGCTGGCGCACGGAAATGCAGACCCTGCTGGAGGCGGAGCAGCCCTCGGAGGCCCGCAAAGGCAAGTTGGTGGCCGCGTTCAATGCCGGCTATTCCAGCTATGCCACGGTCTATCGCACCTGCACCCCCGCCGCCGCTCTGGCCGTGCAGCGGCAGATGGACGAGGGCGCCAAGCTCTCGCACGAGATCGTGGTGCGGTTCGGCGGCAACTGACGCAGCGGCTCTCTGCGGCCCGGCCATGGCCGGGGTTCCCCGGTTAACCTTTCGTTCAGAACTTCCGCGACGGGACGCGGCGGCGTGCTAAATCTTCATCGCCGGACCGGGGTGGGGCGGCGCGGAGGTCGATCTTGTCCAGCACGTCCAATTTCGCGTCTTATCCGTTGGAAGTGGCAGAGCCGGCTACCGACGAGCGGCATGTGGCCTTGTCCTATCTGGACGACGCCTGGACCGAGGCGCTACGCGATGGGCTGGATGAAGACTGCCTGGTGCAGGCCGCCCTGTTCAGCGCCCTGCGGACCTTGGTGGAGACCTATGGCGAAGAGCCGTCGGCCAAATATCTGGAAAGCCTCGCCACCCGCGTGCGGGCCGGGGAATACACGCTGATCGGCCAGCGCCAGTAGGCACTGGGCCGTCTGGAAACGGGGCGCCGTGGCGCCCCGCGCTCCGGATCAGCGGCGTGGCAGGGCGTCCATAAAGGTGATCGCCTCGCCGGTGGCGGGGGCGGTCAATTGGCCTTCCCACATCACCTTGCGACCGCGAACGATGGTGCCCACCGGCCAGCCGGTGACGGCGACGCCGTCATAGGGCGTCCACTTCGAGCGCGAGGCAATCCAGTCCTGGGTGATGGTGGCGCGCCGCTTCAGATCGACCACGGTGAAGTCGGCATCGTAGCCCGCAACGATGCGACCTTTGCGCGCAATATTAAACAGGCGGGCTGGTCCCGCGCTGGTCAGATCGACGAACCGCAGCAGCGACAGCCGGCCGTTGGCCACGTGATCCAGCATCATCGGCACCAGGGTCTGCACCCCGGTCATGCCCGACGGGCTCTCCGGATAAGGCTTGGCCTTTTCCTCCAAAGTGTGGGGCGCGTGGTCGGAGCCGAGCACGTCGACGATGCCCAATGACAGCGCCCGCCACAGGGCGTCGCGATGGCGGGCATCGCGCACCGGCGGGTTCATTTGGGCTAGGGTGCCCAGGCGCTCGTAGCACTCCGGGGCGGCCATGGTGAGGTGATGCGGGGTCACTTCCACCGAGGCCACATCCCGCGCGTCGGCAAGAAAATCCATCTCCTCGGCGCTGGTGATATGCAGCACATGCACCCGCGCGCCCACCTCCCGCGCCAGGTTCACCAGGCGCCGGGTGGCGGTCAGCGCCGCCACTTCATCGCGCCAGACCGGGTGGGACGACGGGTCGCCGGGCACCCGCAAAGGCTTGCGCTCATTGAGGCGAGGCTCGTCCTCACAATGGAAGGCGGCGCGGCGGCGGATGACTTTCAGGATCTCGCGCACGCCGGCATCGTCCGCCACCAGCAGCGAGCCGGTGGACGAGCCGATGAACACCTTGATGCCGGCGGCGCCGGGTAGGCGCTCCAGTTCGGGCAGGTCGCGCACATTGTCGTGGGTGCCG
Organism: Azorhizobium sp. AG788; assembly: GCA_943369575.1. Classification (GTDB taxonomy): domain Bacteria; phylum Pseudomonadota; class Alphaproteobacteria; order Rhizobiales; family Xanthobacteraceae; genus Azorhizobium. The sequence goes on from CALRNP020000125.1 coordinate 2,737, forward strand.
CCCACATAGAAGGCGAAGTCGCAATGCATGCGATGGGTGCCGCGGCGGATCTTGTCCTCCAGGGCAGCGGCGTCGGTGGTCTGGGGATTGGTGTTCGGCATCTCGAACACGCCGGTCACCCCGCCCATGACGGCGGCCAGCGAGCCGGTTTCCAGATCTTCCTTCTGCTCCAGGCCGGGCTCGCGGAAGTGCACCTGGGTATCGATGACGCCGGGAAGCACATGCAGGCCGGTGGCGTCAACCACCTCGCCGGCGCTGGCGGCATCGAGGCTGCCGAGGGCGCGGATGCGGCCGTCGCGGACGCCGATGTCGCGCACGCCTTCGCCATCGGGGGTCACCACCGTGCCGCCCTTGAGTATAAGATCGAAGGTCTCAGCCATGGTGGGTGCTCGCTCGTGACGGGTGGGCCGTGCCGGGGCTTTAAGTCTCTCGCAGGCTTCTGACAAGGAGAAGGCCATGCCGATTGCGCATCTTGCCGACCGCGCCCTGCTGACGGTGAGCGGGCCGGACGCCCGTCATTTTCTGCACAATGTGGTCACCTGCAACGTGAACACGCTGGCGGTGGGTGGGGCCCGCTATGGGGCCCTGCTGATGCCGCAGGGCAAGATCATCAGCGATTTTCTCATCTATGCCCCCGCCGCGACGCCGGACACCTTCCTGCTGGATGCGCCCGCCGCCGTGGCGCCGGACCTGCTGAAGCGCCTGACCATGTATCGCTTGCGCTCCAAGGTGGAGTTCGCCATGGCCGACGATCTGGCGGTGGTAGCGGCCTGGGACGGCGCCGAGATTGAGGGCGCCGAGGCCTTCACCGACCCCCGCCTGGAGGAGCTCGGCACCCGGCAGGTGCTGCCGAAGGCGCAGGCCGAAGCGCTGGAGGGGGATGCGGACGCCTATGCGGCCCATCGCATCGCGCTGGGCATCCCCCAGGGGGGCGCCGACTTCATCTATGGCGACGCCTTCCCTCATGAGGCCGACATGGACCAGTTGGGCGGCGTCGACTTCAAGAAGGGCTGTTATATCGGCCAGGAAGTGGTCTCGCGCACCCAGCATCGCGGCATCGCCCGCACCCGCGCGGTGGCGGCCGTGTTTGATTCGGCCCCCGAGGCCGGGTCTGAAATCCGCGCCGGGGAGAAGACCGTGGGCCGCATCGGTTCATCCACGCGCGGCCAGGGCATCGCCCTGGTGCGGCTGGACCGGGCGGCGGAAGCCAAGGCCGGCGGCCTGACCCTGGTTGCGGGCGGGGTGGAAGTGACCCTGAAGCGGCCGGATTGGGCCACCTTCAACATGGATGGCGTGTGAGCATGGCGGCTGCGGACTCGAAGGCTCCTGCGGCGGCGCAAGCTGCCGCGAAGCCCGCTCTTCGCCTGACGCCCCATGCGGACGGCAAGTGCCGCTGTCCGTGGTGCGGCAGCGACCCGCTGTACATGGCCTATCACGACACCGAATGGGGCGTGCCCGAGCGGGATGATCGCGCCCTGTTCGAGAAACTGGTGCTGGATGGGTTCCAGGCGGGTCTCGCCTGGATCACCATTCTGCGCAAGCGCGACAATTTCCGCGCCGCCTTTGACGGCTTCGATCCGGAGATCATCGCCCGCTACGGCCCCGAAAAGCAGGCGGCGCTGATGGCGGATGCCGGCATCGTGCGCAACCGCGCCAAGATCGAAGGGGCGGTGCTCTCGGCCCGCGCCTATCTTGATCTGCGCGACAAAGGTCAGCCCTTCTCTGACCTCATGTGGAGCGCGGTGGACGGCGAGGTTCAGGTGAACCGGCCGCGCACCCTCGCCGATGTTCCGGCCCAGACCCCTGCCTCGGTGGCGCTGTCAAAGCGGTTGAAGGCGGCGGGGTTCAAGTTCTGCGGGCCGACCATCGTCTATGCGGCCATGCAGGCCTGCGGGCTGGTGAACGACCATCTCGCTGATTGCCATTGCCTGGAGCGGCTTACGGAAGGGTGACGTCCACCGGGGTGGGGTGGCCGTCCTTGGGGCCGTCGAAGAACAGCAGCGCGCGCAGGATGCCGTCCTGGCTCTCCAGCGGCAGCAGGGCCTCCGGCTTGTCCTTGGCGCCATAGGCCTTGAGATCCATCAGCTTGTGCGCCGATGCGCCGGTGGCGCTGTAGATGGCATAGTCGCCATCCTTGATCGCCTGTCCCTCCGGCGGGTCGTTGACCGGGCCGGCGACGATGAGCATGCCGCCGCCGAACACCAGCATGTCGCGAATGCCGCGGGCCTTGCCGTCAGTATCCTGGCCGAGGTCCAGAAACTGCACGCTTGCCTGCCCCGGCCGGTTGTCGAACACCGCGCCGAGCGGGGCCGAGAGGATGACAGCGCCCTTGCCGGCGATGACCGGGCCGCGCAGCCCGGCATAGAGCTGGCCGTCCCGCACCGCCACGCCCTCGATGGAGACGCCGTTCTTCTCCAGCGGCTGGTCGGTCCAGGGCGCCAGATCCGGCTGCATGCGGATGATGTCGAAGAAACGGGTGGAGGGTGTGACCGTCGCCGACTTGGCGAAGGTGCCGGTCTTCATGTCCACGCTATTGGGGGCAAAGCGGACACGGAACACCCGCCGGCTGGCTTCGGCCTTAGCGCCGGTCTCGGCCTCCGACTTGCCAGGATGGCGGGGCTGGCCGTGGGAGCCCATGACGTAGAAGGAGCCGCTGTCATAGGCCACCGCCTCGCCGTCAAAATCCAGCGGCTTGCCGTCGAAGGAATCCTGGGTCAGGCGGATGAAATCGCCGGCGATCAGCTTCCCCTTCTGGAGGATGATGATCTGGACGCCCTGGGTCTCGTCATCGACGATCAGGCAGAGGCGCGGATAATCCGCCTTGGTCTCGCAGGCGATGCCGCTGACGTCGTCGGACTTTTCATAGGTCTTGCCGAAGGCGTCCTTCGGCTTGCCGCGCACCTGGCCTTCGATGCGCCAGGCGCCGTCATCCTTGGCCGCCGCAACGCCGCCGGTTGCGAGATCGGCGGTGAGCGCCGCCGCCAGCAGCAGTGCGGTCCATGCGCGCGACATGTGACTGGCCATGGCCTAGCTCCCTCTCGACGCTTGGTCCCGCGCAAGCAAGGTCGGCGCGGAAGCGTCGATTCCCGTTGTCGGCGGCGGCACCGGCAATGGCAAGCCCTTGCGCCGTGAGCGGCAGGGATCAGGCCTTCTGGTCCAGCCGCTTGGCGAAGACGACGCGGGGTTCGTCAATGTAGCCGAGCGCTTCGTAGAACCCGCGCACTTTCTCGTTGTCAGGCCGCACCAGCAACATCACCTTGGGCACGCCGCGCGCCTTGAGCCAGTCTTCGGCCGCCGCCACCAAATGCCGACCGAGGCCTGTGCCCTGATAGTCCGGGTCGACACCGAGATAATAGAGCCAACCCCGATGCCCATCGTGTCCGATCATCACCGATGCGGCGAGCCGAGCGCCGTCGCGGGCGACCAGGATGCTGGAGTGAGGTCCGCGCTTGGCAAGCGCGATGTCCGCTTGCGGATCGTTCCAGGGGCGGATGAGGTCGCAGCGCGTCCAGAGTTCCACCAAGGCGCCCGTCTCGTTCATCTCCGCGTGGTTGATGACGTACGCGGTTTTCAGGTCGGTCATGGCTCAATCCTTGGGACGCGGCGCGGCGGCGCGGCCGAGACGATCGGCGATCGCCTCGCCGAGGCCGTCGCGGGGGAGGGGGACGACGGCGATGCCGCCGGTGCCGGAAGCATCCAGCGTGCGCAAGGCGGCATAGAGGCTGGCAGCGGCCTCCAGCACATCGCCGGCGGGAGAGAGATCAAGCACCGTGGACGCCACGTCGGCGCCCGGCGGCATGGCGCCGCCGAAGGTCAGTAGCGCTTCGCCGGGGCGCACCTCCTGCGCCTCCAGCCGCACCTTGGCATTGGGAGCATAATGGGAGGCGAGCCGGCCGGGCGCGGCGGGATGGGCCTCGTCACCGCCGGCCGCATCCGGCAGCGCGTGACCAAGAATTTTCTCGATCGCGCCGCGGGCGATGCCGCCGGGCCGCAGCAGGGTGGGCACGTCGCCGGTGCAGTCGACGATGGTGGATTCCACGCCGACCGTGGTGGGACCGGCATCCAGTACGCCGTCGATGCGGCCGGCGAGGTCGTCCATCACATGGGCGGCGGTGGTGGGCGAGATATGGCCGGAGCGGTTGGCGCTCGGCCCCACCACCGGACGGCCCACCGTATCCAGGAACACCAGCGCCGCCGGATGGGCCGGCACTCGCAGCGCGACCGTATCCAGCCCGGCGCGGGCCAGATCGCACACCGCAACCATGTCGCGGCACGGCACCACCAGCGTCAGCGGGCCCGGCCAGAAGGCGGCAGCCAGGCGGGCGGCGGCGGCGTTGAAGATTCCGAGCCGCTCGGCGGCGGCCTGGTTGGACACGTGGGAAATCAGCGGGTTGAAAGCCGGCCGCCCCTTGGCGGCATAGACGCTGGCGACTGCGCGGGCATTGCCGGCATCGGCGCCCAGGCCATAAACCGTCTCGGTGGGGAAGGCGACCAGCCCGCCATTGGCGATGATCCGCGCGGCCGCCACCGCCGCGGCGCGGATGCGGGCCGGGCTGGTGGCCGGCAGAACTTGGGTGGCGCGGCGCGGGTGGTCGGCCGAGGCGGGTGACGCGGGCATGATCGGTCCAGCGGCGCCGGGCCAGGGACAAGCGGCGCGCGCCCACGGCTTAAGGACCTCCCTGGGTCCGGGTCAAGGCGTCATGTGGTCTTTGGTGGGGCGCGGGCTCACCGGCCGGGGAGCACCAGCAGCGTCGGCTTGCGCGGCAAAGTCTCCCGCGACAGCATCACCGTGGGCGTTTCCGAGCGGGTGACCACATAGTCCTTGCCCAGCCGGCCGAGGAAGCGGTCCAGGCCCCAGGAACTGAAATAATGCATGGGGATGACCAGAGGCGCGTTGATGGCCTTCAAGGTCTCCATCATGCCCTCGATGTCGAGCGTGTAGGATCCGTCCACCGGCGCCAGCACCACGTCGATCCGGCCCAAAGCCTCCAGATGGTCCTGCGTCAGCACGTGATGCAGATGGCCCAGATGGGCGATGCACAGCCCCGCCACCTCGAACACAAAAATGGAATTGCCGTCATAGCGAGTGGTGGCGCCGGCGCGGATGTTGGTGGGAACGTTGCGGATCCAGACATCATCCACGGTCAACTCGTGGCGTGCCGGCTCTTCACCCTCGCCCCAGCCGCGCAGGATGTGGGCGATGCCGGGCGGAGGGTTGTTGGTGTAATGGGTGTCGTGGGCGCGGTTCATGGTGACGATTTCCGGCACGATGTCCGGGCGCACATAGTCATTATAGTCGGTGGCGATGGTGACGCCGTGCGGGCTCTCGATCAGGAAGGTGGCGTGGCCGACGAAGGTCAGCCGCACCTGCCCGCCCTCAGTGGCGGCCAGACGAAAGGCCGCGGGCCAGATGCGGGGCGTGGTCTGCGCCACCATGCGCGGACACTTCTCCGGCTCGGCCGCGGCCGGGGTGGCGAGGGTAATTGCCAGCACGGGCGTCAGCAGCAGCGCGGCCAAGGCGGCGCTAATCCGGGTGAGACCCCGCGCGAAATGCCGCGCCGGGACTTCGAGCCTGCCGTTCCCCGCCATGGCCGCCTCCTGGATGGAACGCCGGTTGCCGCAGCGCCACGCTTGATCTCCGCACAGCCGCCGCTCGGCAGCAATCGTGCGACACATCACAGCGGCGTGAGGTCTGGGGTGGTATCGGCGGCGAAGGGTGGCTAGAAGGGCGGGAACCAGAGACGCCGTTCACCTCTTTCTAGCGTAAGCGCAGCCGCCGCGACCTTGATGGGAGAGCCGCCATGACTTTTGATCTCGTGATCCTGCAGCCGATCGTTGCTCTGGTGGCTGGGGTTCTGATCCTGGTGTTCCCCCGGCTGCTCAATATCCTTGTGGCGGTCTATCTGATCGTCATTGGTGTGCTTGGCCTGCTGCCGCACTAAAGCCTTGGGCGACATGGTATGGCCCTCAGGGAATGCCGGTGCCCGCAGTTGAAGCTTGGCGTTTGCCAAGCTAAAGCAATCGCGCCGTCCAACATGCGCGCGCTACCCTAAGGGGATCTCCGAGATGACGAAATGGGTCTACTCCTTCGGCGACGGTCAAGCCGAAGGGAAATCCGAGATGCGGAACCTGCTCGGCGGCAAGGGTGCAAACCTCGCCGAGATGGCCAATCTCGGCCTGCCCGTGCCTCCCGGTTTCACCATCACCACGGAACTGTGCACTTATTATTACGCGCACGGCGAGACCTATCCGGCGGAACTGAAGGGTGAAGTGGAAGCGGCGCTTGCCAAGGTGGGTGCGCTGACCGGCCGTTCGTTCGGCGATCCGGCCAATCCGCTTTTGGTGTCCGTGCGCTCCGGCGCCCGCGCCTCCATGCCGGGCATGATGGATACGGTGCTGAACCTCGGGCTCAATGACGAGACGGTGGAAGCTGTGGCAAAGGCTGCCGGCGACCGCCGCTTTGCCTATGACAGCTACCGGCGCTTCATCACCATGTATTCCAACGTGGTGCTGGGCATCGACCATCACCATTTCGAAGAGCTTCTCGAAGGTTACAAGGCCCAGCACGGCCACACCCTCGACACCGACCTCTCCGCCGATGATTGGGCGGAATTGGTGGTTGCCTATAAGGCGCGCGCCGCTCAGGAACTGGGCAAGCCCTTCCCGCAGGATCCGCATGACCAGCTGTGGGGCGCCATCGGCGCGGTGTTCGGCTCGTGGATGAACCAGCGCGCCATCACCTATCGCCGCCTTCACGCGATCCCGGAAAGCTGGGGCACCGCGGTGAACGTGCAGGCCATGGTGTTCGGCAACATGGGCGAAACCTCCGCCACCGGCGTCGCCTTCACCCGCAACCCCTCCACCGGCGAGAACGCGCTCTATGGCGAGTTCCTGGTGAATGCCCAGGGCGAAGACGTGGTGGCGGGCATCCGCACCCCGCAGGATCTCACCGAGCGCGCCCGCAAGGCCGCTGGCTCCGAGAAGCCCTCCATGGAAACGGCACTGCCGGAGGCGTTCAAGGAGTTCGAGCGCATCTCGCATGTGCTCGAGAACCACTACCGCGACATGCAGGATCTCGAGTTCACGGTCGAGAAGGGCAAGCTGTGGATGCTCCAGACCCGCTCCGGCAAGCGCACCGCCAAGGCGTCGCTGCGGATCGCGGTCGAACTGGCCAATGAGGGCCTGATCTCCCAGGAAGAGGCGGTCACCCGCGTCGACCCGGCCTCCCTCGACCAACTCCTGCATCCCGCCATCGACCCCAAGGCCGAGCGCAAGATCCTGGTGACCGGCCTGCCGGCGTCTCCGGGCGCTGCGTCCGGCGCCATCGTGTTCTCGGCCGACGAGGCCGAGACCTTGAAGGGCCAGGGCACCAAGGTGATCCTGGTGCGGGTGGAGACCTCGCCCGAGGACATCCACGGCATGCATGCCGCCGAAGGCATCCTGACCTCGCGCGGCGGCATGACCTCGCACGCGGCGGTGGTGGCCCGCGGCATGGGCAAGCCCTGCGTCTCCGGCGCGGGCGCCCTGCGCATCGATTATGCGGCGCAGACGCTGACCGTGAACGGCCAGAGCTTCAAGAAGGGCGACATCCTCACCATCGACGGCTCCACCGGCCAGGTGCTGGTGGGCCAGGTGGCGATGCAGCAGCCGGAACTGTCCGGCGAGTTCGCCACCCTCATGGGCTGGGCCGACAAGGTGCGCCGCCTGAAGATCCGCGCCAATGCGGAGACCCCGGCGGACGCCCGCATGGCGCGCTCCTTCGGCGCCGAGGGCATCGGCCTATCGCGCACCGAGCACATGTTCTTCGATGCCGGCCGCATCCTCGCGGTGCGCGAGATGATCCTCGCCGACGACGAGGCCGGCCGCCGCTCGGCGCTGGCCAAGCTGCTGCCCATGCAGCGCGCGGACTTTGTCGAGCTGTTCGAGATCATGAAGGGCTTGCCGGTCACCATCCGCCTGCTGGACCCGCCGCTGCACGAGTTCCTGCCGCACACCGACGCCGAAGTGGCGGAAGTGGCGAAAAGCCTGGGCGTGGACGTGGAGCGCATCGAGCGTCGTCAGAAGGAGTTGCATGAGGTCAATCCCATGCTCGGCTTCCGCGGCTGCCGCATCGCCATCGCCTTCCCCGAGATCGCCGAGATGCAGGCCCGCGCCATCTTCGAGGCAGCGGTGATCGCCGCCAAGTCCACCGGCGAGCCGGTGGTGCCGGAAGTGATGGTGCCGCTGATCGCCACCAAGGCGGAGTTCGACATCGTCAACGCGGTCATCCAGAAGGTGGCCAAGGCGGTGGAGCAGGAAAGCGGCACCAAGCTCACCTTCCAGGTGGGCACGATGATCGAACTGCCCCGCGCCGCCCTGCGGGCCAAGGAGATCGCGGAGACCGCCGAGTTCTTCTCCTTCGGCACCAACGACCTGACCCAGACCTGCTACGGCGTCTCCCGCGACGATGCCGGCACCTTCCTCGGCCCCTATGTGCAGAAGGGCATCATCGAGGTGGACCCCTTCGTCTCCATCGATGTGGAAGGCGTGGGCGAACTGGTGAAGATCGGTGTGGAGCGTGGCCGCCAGTCGCGCCCCGACATCAAGCTCGGCATCTGCGGCGAGCACGGCGGCGATCCCGCCTCGGTGGCGTTCTGCGACGAAGTGGGCCTCGATTACGTATCCTGCTCGCCGTTCCGCGTTCCGATCGCGCGCCTCGCTGCCGCCCAGGCGGCGCTGGGCCGCAAGGCTGCCAGCCAGGCCTGATCGGGGCGGTTCCCGAGATGAGACGGGCGCTCCCTGGGGGCGCCCGTTTTCGTTGTGGCCCCTCAGGCCAGCAGGTCGCGGACCATGGGGATGACCTTGGTGCCGTAAAGCTCGACGCAGCGCATGAGCTTGGGGTGTGGGATGGGGCCACCACTATATTTCATGTCGAAGCGGTCGATGCCGAGCGCTTGCGCGGTGGCTGCGATCTTGCGGGCGACGGTCTCGGGCGAGCCCACATAGAGCGAGCCGTGGGAGACCTCCCGGTCGAACTCGTCCCTGCCCATGGGCGACCAGCCGCGCTCGGCGCCGATGCGGTCGCGCATGGCCTTGTAGGGGCCGAAGACGTCCGCGCGGGCGTCTTCGTCGGTGTCCGCCACATAGCCGGGCGAATGCACGCCGATGAGCTGGGCCGGCTGGCGCGCCTCCTCCAGCGCCCGCCGGTAGAGGTCCGCATAGGGGCGGAAGCGCGCAGGCGCGCCGCCGATAATGGCCAGCATGAGCGGGAGGCCGTAGTTGGCCGCTCGCACCACCGACTCGGGGGTGCCGCCGACGCCGATCCAGGTCTTCAGCCGCCCCGTCTCCAGCGGCGGGAACACCGGCTGGTTGGTCAGCGGCGGGCGGATCGAGCCCTTCCACGTCACCGGCTCATTGGTGATGAGGGCGGCGAACAGGTCGAGCTTCTGCGAGAACAGGGTCTCGTAGTCGCTCAAGGGGAAGCCGAACAGCGGGAAGCTTTCGGTGAAGGATCCGCGTCCCAGGATCACCTCGGCCCGGCCATTGGAGAGGGCGTCCAGGGTGGAAAAGCGCTGGAACACGCGGATCGGATCATCGGACGACAGCACGGTGACCGCCGAACCGAGACGGATGCGCCGGGTCTTGGCGGCGATGGCGGCCAGGATCACATCCGGCGCGGCAATGGCGAAATCGGAGCGATGATGCTCGCCGAGGCCGATGAAATCGACGCCGACCTCATCGGCCAGCACCGCTTCGGCGACCACGTCGCGGATCACCTCCGCCTGCGGCTTGAGCGTACCATCTGCCGCCACCGTCACGTCGCCGAAGGTGTCGAGCCCAAGTTCAAGAAGGGGCAAGGGTGAACTCCAATCTGGGATGCGGATCTGGGGCGGGTCTATAGCAGAAGCGGCGGCGCGCCGATTGGACGGGCCTGCTGCGGGTGCGCCGCCGACGCGTGGATCAGAGGTTGTCTAAACATCTCTGGATCAATGGCTAAAGCGTGGAATAAGGTATGTCAGAGAGGAAACCTCCCAAAGAGAGAGGCCTGACGCCATGTCCACGCTGCTCGTGACCCACCCTGCCGGGCTGGACCATATGACCCCCGCCGGGCACCCCGAGCGACCGGACCGCTTGCGTGCGCTGGATCGCATTTTCGAGCAGGAGCGCTTTGCCACCCTGCTGCGCGACCAGGCGCCCCGCGGCGCACGGGAGGACATCATCCGTGTTCACCCTGAGGATTTCGTCGATTCCCTGGCTGAAGCCACCCCGCATGAGGGCGTGGTGCGGATCGATTCCGATACCATCCTCTCGCCGGGCTCCTGGGAAGCGGTGACGCGCGCCGTCGGCGGTGCCTGCTTCGCCGTCGACGAGGTGATGGAAAAGCGCGTGAGCAATGCCTTCGTGGCCATGCGTCCGCCCGGCCATCATTGCGAGACCCGCCGGCCCATGGGCTTCTGCCTGCTGAACCAGGTGGCCATCGCCGCGCGCCATGCGCAGGCACAATACGGCCTCGGGCGGGTGGCGATCGTGGATTTCGACGTGCACCACGGCAACGGCACGCAGGAGATCTTCTGGGCCGACGACAGCGTGCTCTACGCCTCAACCCACGAGATGCCGCTTTATCCCGGCAGCGGCGCGGTGAGCGAAATCGGCGCCTTGGGCACCATCGTCAACGCCCCGCTGCGCTCGGGGGATGCGGGCGACAAGTTCAAGGAAGCCTTCGAGAGCCGCATCTTGCCGCGGCTGGAGACCTTCCGGCCGGAACTGCTGCTGATCTCAGCGGGCTTCGATGCCCACAAGAACGATCCGCTCGCCTCGCTGCGGCTGGTGGATACGGATTTCGGCTGGGTCACCAAGCGGCTGATGGACGTAGCCGACAAATATTGCGATGGCCGCGTGGTCTCGGTGCTGGAGGGCGGCTACGATTTGGAAGGTCTGGCCTCGTCCGCCGCCGCCCATGTGACCGCGCTGATGCACGGCTGAACCTGTCTTGGCGGGGCACGGGCGAACGCCCGTGCCCGCTGAATGTCAGCCCTTCTCGGCGGGCGGCATCTAGGGCGCCAGCGCATGGGCCAGCTTGGAGGGCGTCAGGGTCTGCAGCCACACCTTGCCCGGCCCGGTCAGCTCCGCCAGAAACAGCCCGTCGCCGCCGAACAGCATGTTCCGGACGCCACGCATCATGGTGATGTTGAACCCGACGCTCTCCTCGAACATGCCCACATGGCCGGGATGCACCAGCAATTGCTGGCCCGGCTGCAGGTCATAGCTGACGATCTCGCCGCCCAGCTCGATGAAGGCGGTTCCGGTTCCGGTGAGGCGTTGCAGCACGAAGCCATTGCCGCCGAACACGCCCGCGCCCAGGCTCTGCTGGAAGCCGATGGCCAGTTGCAGGCTCTGCGAGCCGGCCAGGAAGCCGTGCCGGTGCACCATGAAGCCGCGCTGCGGCGACACCGGAATCTCGATGATATTGCCCGGCACGGTCGCCGCGAACGCCACCAGCGCCTCGCCGCCCTGGGCGGTGAATTCGGTCATGAACAGGCCGCCGCCGGACAGAGCGCGGCCAATGGCACCGAACAGACCGCCCGCACCGCCAGCGGCGGTGGTGGTGTGCAGGGCCACATTATTGGTCATCCACGACAGGCGGTCGGTTTCCGCCAGCAGCGTCTCCCCGGCTTCGAGGGTGAGCTGGAGTACCGGGAGCGTGGTGCCGGTGATCTGATGGCGCATGGTGGCCTCTCTGCGGGAGCATTCGCCCGGCAGCTTTGCCCGGACGCGCGCGGCGGGGCAAGTATGACCGCCCGGCAGGCGGGACCGTCGGGAGGAGGTTGCGTGGTGCGGCGGCCCGTACCCTCGACGGCGGATCGGCATTCTGCTGAAGATGACCCGCGGCCGGCGGGGCCGTGTGGAGGCAGGAACGATCATGGGCGCAAAACAGACGGCCGCGCAGGCCTGCCGCATGCATCGCCTCATGGCCGCGGCGGCGTTATCGCTCGTGGCATCCGGCGCACTGGCGCAGGGACAGGCCCAGGCCCAGGGGCAGGGGCCGGATTATGCCGGCGTCCGAACGGCGGCCTTCCTGCCCTTCCTGAACGCGCCGCTCGCCGGCCAGCCGGTGACCCACACTCCGAAACTGGCGGTCACCTTTCCCGGCGGGCGGGTGCATCGCGGCACCATGGATACGGGATCGACCGGCGTCGTGGTGTCCGCCACGTCCATTCCCAATCTCAATACCCTTCCCAATCTGGGGCCGGGCACGCTGACCTATTCCAGCTCGGGCCGCATCGAGAAGGGCGTGTGGGTGGTCACGCCCCTGACCTTGTCCGGCGCCAATGGCGCCAGCGTGACCACGCGGCCGATGCCGGTGCTTGCCGTGCGGGAGATCGCCTGTACCCCGACCGCCCGCAATTGTCGGCCGCGCCGCAATCCCCGCAACATCGCCATGATCGGCGTGGGCTTTGCCCGCCAGCACGACCACCAGACCAAGGGGACGCCCGACCATAATCCCCTGCTGATGGTCGAGGGCATGGGCGAGCCCGGCAAGCCGGGGACGATCCGGCGCGGCTATGTGGTGACGCAGCGGGGCGTGCAGGTGGGCCTGGATGCCGCCGCCGCGGCGCGCTTCACCTTCGTCAAGCTGGAGAAGAGCCCGACCTATCCCGATTGGTCCGCCGCCCCGGTCTGTCTGTCGGTGGCGGGGAAGACCCCGCCGGCCTGTGGCACCATGCTGATGGATACCGGCGTCACCACCATGTATCTGCGCGTGCCGCCGGAGCAACTGGCGGGCAGCACTACGCCGGGGAGGGGCAGTGTGCCCGTGCTCAATCCGGGAACTTCGGTGAAGGTCAGCATTCCGGGTGCTCCCGGCATCGCCTACAGCTTCGAGGCAGGCGATGTGGCCAACCCGGTGGCGCCGTTCAATGTGGTGCTGGTGTCCCAGGACACCAATCCCGGCCCGTTCGTGAATACCTCGGTGCGGTTCCTCAACGGCTTCGACTATCTCTATGATGCCGATGCCGGCTATGTGGGCTTCCGCCCGGTGGCGGGCCGATGAGCCGCTCCCCAATGGCGAGTGCCCCCCATCGCGGCAGCCGCGAAGGTGTGGCCGGCGCCTCCCGCCTCAGCCGGCTCGCGGCCCTCGGCGCGCTCCTGGTCGGCCTCGCCGCCAGCCCAGCTTTCGCGGATGGTCCGGACTACGGGGCCGCTTCCGGCGCGGTGGTCCTGCCGTTCCTCAATGCGCCGGCGGCCGGCGCACCCATGACCGAACGGCCCCGCCTCGGGATCTCGTTCGGCGGCGCGGTGCATGGGGCGCTGGTGGACACCGGCTCCACCGGCGTCGTGATCTCAGCCAGCGCCATTCCGAACGTGGACCA
>CALRNP020000126.1:0-15971 GCA_943369575.1 Azorhizobium sp. AG788
AATTTACAAGCAAATCAAGCCGCGTTATCTCACGAAACGGCAAGATCTGAGCGAGTAAGAGCTGCGGTTGAAAAATGGTCTCCACCGATTTTAGGCGCAATACGCGACCTTCGATATCGCCTAGATAATACAATCGAGGACATGGGATACCTCGCACTAAACAAGGAAACAATCATCACCCAAGAATGGAAAATTCCATACAATTACTTTATGCCGAGCACGATTTATTTTTTCGCACAATACTTTTGCTGGATACGTATATTAAGAGAAGAACTCACTTTCGATCTATTTCCAGCAGTCGATGCCCAACGAAATTTTCTAACCCTAATGACAGGCGCAGGACAAACACTCAGTAGTTGGCCCATCCAGGGACCGGGAACGCACGGCGCAGGACCTGATATACCAATATTTAGCATGCAGCAGAGGATAATTGGCGAGTCACTGATAGTTAATACCGCTGGAGAGCCCAGGTGCATGCGCGCGGAAACATTCATGCGTCGCTGGGAAGCAGAGGCGGACTTCCGCATGCGCTTTAAGCCAATTCAAGATTTAATTGAAGACATATCTCCAAATACGCTGCGCTGGCACCGACTCGTTCAAATGCTTGAAGTTTTAAAGAATCTGCAGGACGAATGCGAACGCATTCTATCCCCGCAAAAGGCTCCAGATACGATCAGCCCGGTATAGACACCGGGCTGATCACACAGCCTCACTCCGCCGCCGCGCGCCGCGCCGGGTCGTAGTTCAGGATCGGCGCCAGCCAGCGCTCGCCCTGGGCCACGGTCCAGCCCTTGCGGGCGGCATAGTCTTCCACCTGATCGCGCTCGATGCGGCCGACGCCGAAATAGGCGCTCTGCGGATGGGCGAAATACAGCCCCGACACCGCAGCCCCCGGCCACATGGCATAGCTCTCGGTGAGTTCCAGGCCGATCTTGGCGGTGGCGTCCAGAAGGGTGAACAAAGTGCCCTTCTCGGTGTGGTCCGGCTGGGCCGGATAGCCCGGCGCCGGGCGGATGCCCTGGTACTTCTCGGCGATCAGATCGTCCGGCCCCAGCGCCTCGTCCGCCGCATAGCCCCAGAACTCACGCCGCACGCGATGGTGCATGCGCTCGGCCAGAGCTTCGGCCAGACGGTCGGTCAAAGCCTTGAACAGGATGGCGGAATAATCGTCATTGGCGGCCTTGAAGGCGTCGGAACGCTCCTGCTCGCCAATGCCGGTGGTGACCGCGAACCCGCCCATATAGTCCGGCAGGCCGGTCTCCAGCGGCGCCACGAAATCGGCCAGGGCCAGATTGTAGCGGCCTTCCCGGCGCGCCAGTTGCTGGCGCAGGGTGTGCAGGGTGGCGAGCGGGGTCTTGCGGGTATCGTCGCGGAACAGGACGATGTCGTCGCCCTCCGCATTGGCCGGCCAGAAGCCGATCACCGCGCGGGCGGTGACCCACTTTTCTTCCACGATCTTGGTGAGCATGGCCTGGGCGTCCGCGAACAGAGACCGCGCCGCCTCGCCCACCTTGTCGTCCTCCAGGATCTGCGGATAGCGGCCCGCCAGTTCCCAGGAGGCGAAGAAGGGCGACCAGTCGATATAGGGCACCAGGTCCGCGAGGTCGTAATCCTCGAACACCTGGGTGCCGAGGAAGCTGGGCTTGGGCGGCACGGTGCCGGCGAAATCCAGCTTCAATGCGTTCTCGCGCGCCTTGGCCAGCGGCACCCGCTGCTTGGCATCGTCGGCGCGGGCGTGGGCGTCGGCCAGCTTCACATATTCGGCCTTGATGTCGGCCATGTAGCTGTCGCGGGTGTCCACGTTCAGCAGGTTCGAGACCACGCCCACGGCGCGGGAGGCATCGGTCACATAGACCGCCTGACCGCGCAGATATTGCGGGGCGATCTTCACCGCCGTGTGGACCCGCGAGGTGGTGGCGCCGCCGATCAGCAGCGGCACGTGAAAACCCTCGCGCTCCATCTCGGAGGCGACCGCCACCATCTCGTCCAGCGAGGGGGTGATGAGGCCGGACAGGCCGATCACGTCCACCTTCTGCGCCTTGGCCACTTCCAGGATCTTGGCGGTGGGCACCATCACGCCGAGGTCGATGACCTCGTAATTGTTGCACTGGAGCACGACGCCGACGATGTTCTTGCCGATGTCGTGCACATCGCCCTTCACGGTCGCCATGAGGATCTTGCCGGCGGCGGAGGCCTCGCCGAGGCCCGCCTCCTCCTTTTCCTTCTCCATGTAGGGCATGAGATAGGCCACCGCCTGCTTCATGACGCGGGCGGACTTCACCACTTGGGGCAGGAACATCTTGCCGGCGCCGAACAGGTCGCCAACGATGTTCATGCCGCTCATCAGCGGGCCTTCGATCACGTGCAGCGGCCGCGCCACCGACTGGCGCGCCTCTTCCGTATCCACTTCCACGAATTCGGTGATGCCGTTGACCAAGGCATGGGCGAGGCGCTTGTCCACGTCCCAGGTGCGCCAGGTGAGGTCGGCTTCGCGCTTCTCCTTGCCGGCGCCGCCCTTGAAGCCTTCGGCCAGCGTCAGCAGGCGATCGGTGCCATCGGCGCGGCGGTTGAGCACCACGTCCTCGCAGGCCTCGCGCAGCTCCGGCTTGATCTCATTGTAGAGCGCCAGTTGGCCGGCATTGACGATGCCCATGTCCATGCCCGCCTGGATGGCGTGATACAGGAACACCGCGTGCATGGCCTCGCGCACCGGCTCGTTGCCGCGGAACGAGAAGGACAGGTTCGACACGCCGCCGGAGATATGGGCGTGGGGCAGGTTCTGCCGGATCCAGCGGGTGGCCTCGATGAAGTAGACGCCATAGGGCGCATGCTCCTCAATGCCGGTCGCCACCGCGAAGACGTTGGGATCGAAGATGATGTCTTCCGGCGGGAAGCCGATCTCATCCACCAGGATCTTGTAGGCGCGGGCGCAGATCTCGGTCTTGCGCTCGAAGGTGTCGGCCTGGCCCTGCTCGTCGAAGGCCATCACCACCACGGCGGCGCCATAGCGGCGCACCAGACGGGCATAATGGCGGAACGCCTCCTCCCCCTCCTTCATGGAGATGGAATTGACGATGCCCTTGCCCTGGATGCACTTCAGCCCGGCCTCGATGATCGCCCACTTGGAGCTGTCCACCATCACCGGCACCCGCGAGATGTCCGGCTCGGAGGCGACGAGGTTGAGGAACGAGACCATGGCCGCCTGGCTGTCCAGCAGGCCCTCGTCCATATTGACGTCGATCACCTGGGCGCCGCTCTCCACCTGATCGCGGGCCACCGCCAGCGCGGCGGCAAAATCGCCGGTGGTGATGAGCTTGCGGAAGCGGGCCGAGCCGGTGACGTTGGTGCGCTCGCCCACGTTCACGAACGGGATCTGCGGCGTCAGCTCGAACGGCTCCAGGCCGGACAGGCGCAGCATGGGCACCAGATCGGGAATGGCGCGCGGGGTCTTGCCAGCCACGGCGCGGGCGATGGCGGCGATATGGTCCGGCGTGGTGCCGCAACAGCCGCCGACGATGTTCACCAGCCCCGAGGCGGCGAACTCGCCCACCAGCTCGGCCATGGCCTCCGGGCTCTCGTCATAGAGGCCGAATTCATTGGGCAGGCCGGCATTGGGATAGGCGCACACCAAAGTGTCGGCGACCCGGCCCAATTCGGCGATATGGGCGCGCATTTCCTTGGCGCCGAGCGCGCAGTTGAGGCCGATGGAAAACGGCTCGGAATGGCGCAGCGAATACCAGAAGGCGGACGGGGTCTGGCCCGACAGCGTGCGGCCGGACAGATCGGTGATGGTGCCGGAGATCATCACCGGCACGCGGTAGCCCACTTCGTCGAACAGCCCCTCGATGGCGAAGACCGCGGCCTTGGCGTTCAGCGTATCGAAGATGGTCTCGATCAGCAGCAGGTCGGAGCCGCCTTCCAGCAGGCCGCGGGCCTGCTCGCCATAGGCCACCGCCAATTCGTCGAACGAGGTGGCGCGGTAGCCGGGGTCGTTCACGTCCGGGGAGATGGAGGCGGTGCGGTTGGTGGGGCCGATGGCCCCCGCCACGAAGCGGCGGCGGCCGTCCAGCTTCTCAGCCTCGATGGCCGCTTCCTTGGCGAGGCGCGCGCCCTCCACGTTCAGCTCGTAGGCCAAGGCCTCCATGCCGTAATCGGCCTGGGCGATGGTGGTGGAGGAGAAGGTGTTGGTCTCGACGATGTCGGCGCCGGCCATGAAATACTTGAGATGGATGGCCCGCACCGCGTCCTGCTGGCTGAGATTCAGCAGGTCGTTATTGCCCTTCACGTCCCGCGGCCAATCGGCGAAGCGCGGGCCGCGATAGCCGGCCTCGTCCAGCTTCAGCCCCTGGATCATGGTGCCCATGGCGCCATCCAGCACCAGGATGCGCGCGCGGGCGGCGGCGATGAGGGCGGACTGGGTCTCGGCGTGGACGTCGCTCATGGGGGCACCCGTGGAACCGGACCGGGCACCAAGGGCCCGTCGGAAGAACGATACCGGCGGGACGATCCCGCCGATGGATAGCTAGTTGTGCTTTTCGAGGGCCGCGAGGCGGCTCTCGATCTTCTCGAGGCGCTCTTCCACCTCGGCCACCGTGTAGCGGCCGAGAACGGATTCGCCGATCATGGCCTGACGCAGGCCTTCAAGCTTCTTGTCCACGCCATCAAAGCGATGCTGGCTGGCTTCAAACCGAGTGGCCATCTCCGCGCGCATCTCCCGGAGCAGGCTCAAGACAAGATCCTGAGGTTCCTTTGCCATCACTTCCTCCGTGGTCGCGCTCAGCGGAAAAGCCCTACCGTCTTTAAACCGCCACCGCCGCTTCCGCCGCCGCGCCCTGCGGGCGCAAGCCCAGCAGGTGGCAGACGGCATAGACCATGTCGGCGCGGTTCAGCGTATAGAAATGGATGTCGGTGACGCCGCGATCAACCAGGTCGGTGACCTGTTCGGCCGCCACCGCCGCGGCGATCAGCTTGCGGGTTTCCACATCGTCGTCCAGCCCCTCGAAGCGGGCCGCCAGCCAGGCCGGAACACTCGCCCCGGTGCTGGCAGCAAACTTCGCCGCCTGCTTGAAATTGGTCACCGGCAGGATGCCCGGCACGATGGGGATGGTGATCCCGCGCGCCCGCACCTTGTCCATATAACGGAAATAGACGTCGTTATCGAAGAAGAACTGGCTGATGGCGCGGGTGGCGCCCGCATCCACCTTGCGGGCCAGCACGTCAATGTCGGCATCAATGCTGGCGCTCTCGGGATGCTTCTCGGGATAAGCCGAGACCGAGACCTCGAAATCCCCCAGCCGCTTGATGCCGGCCACCAGATCGCAGGCATGGGCATAGCCGTCCGGATGCGGCTCATAGGCGGTGCCCACCCCGGTGGTGGGATCGCCGCGCAGGGCGACGATGTGCTTCACCCCGGCCTTGGCATAGCCGCGCACCACGTCATCGATCTCCGCCCGGCTGGCGGCGACGCAGGTAAGATGGGCGGCGGGTGCCAGCGCCGTGTCGGTGACGATGCGCGCCACCGTGGCATGGGTGCGCTCGCGGGTGGAGCCGCCGGCGCCATAGGTCACCGAGACGAAGCGCGGGGCCAGCGGCGCCAGCCGGTGGATGGAGGCCCACAGGGTGCGCTCCATCTCCTCGGTCTTGGGCGGAAAGAACTCAAACGACACCGAGACCGGGGCCTTGCCCAGTTCGCGGCTCGCCCGGATGGGGCCCGACATTCAAACCATCTCCCTATAAGGCTCGCCGGCCACCCGCACCCGCGGGTCGCGGGCCAGCCAGAGCGATACGATCAGTGTTCCGGCGGTGTTCCGCTCGGGGGCCGAAGCCTTCGGTTCCAGAGCCTTGTGTTCCAAGGACCTGTGTTTGACCGGCTCCAGGCCGGCCTGCACCATCCAGCCTTCCACGGTCTCGGCGGAGAAGCCGAGGCGGCGGTGGGCATGGGCCTCGCGCAGGAATTCGAGGTCATGGGGGGCGAAGTCCACCACCAGCAGCCGCCCACCAGGCCGCAGCACGCGGGCGGCTTCGCGCACGGCGCGGGCGCCGTCATCCAGGAAATGCAGCACCTGATGGATGATGACCACGTCGAAGCTGTCGCGCGGCATGGCCAGATTATAGATGTCGCCCTGGCGCACCGAGCAGTTGCGCAGGCCCGCCCGCTCCAGATTGGCGCGGGCCACCGCCAGCATGTCCGGCGACAGATCGAGGCCGAGGCCGCGGGTGATCTCGCCGCCGAACAGTTCCAGCATGCTGCCGGTGCCGGTGCCGAGATCCAGCAGCGTGTCGATGCGCTCGGTGCCAAGGATGGTGCGCACGGCGGCTTCCACGTCGGCTTCGGGCACATGCAGGCTGCGGATGCGGTCCCATTGCTCCGCATGGGCACGGAAATAGGCCTGGGCGGCGGCCGCGCGGGCAGCGCGCACGTCGGCGAGGCGCTCGCGGTCACGGGCCAGCACCGGATCGTCGGGGTCCATCAGCGTCAGGAGGCGCCGGGCCAGCACCCCGCCCACGCCCTCGGTGGCGCGGCGGTAGAATACCCAGCTGGCTTCGCGATGCCGCTCCACCAGCCGCGCTTCCGCCAGCAGCTTGAGATGACGGGAGATGCGCGGCTGCGACTGCCCCATGATCTCGGTCAGATCGGATACGGTCAGGTCCGCCTCGCCCAGCACCGCCAGGAGGCGCAGGCGCGTGTCCTCGCCCGCCGCCTTGAGCCCTTCGAGCAGGGCCGAAAACGGCAGGTGCGGACGAAAATCGGCGGGCACATCAAAGGACATAAAGATATCTTTATATTCAAATCGCGTGCGGTGCAAGAGTGAGGCTGGAATGAGGCTTGTGTCGCCACTTCACGATCCCTTGTCGGAGGGCGCGGAGCGATTGCGCCTCGGGTCGCGGAGGTCTACAGACCAATAACCGGAACAAATCTCAGCTTTGAGTCCTTCAAGCTCATACCTGCGTCAATTGGATCCAAAACGGGACAAAGATTCAGGTTTCGCGTTTCCAATTTCGTCACGTTTCAGGGTTAACACGGGTTCCATGACGCTGCGCAACACCCTCCTCCTTACCCTCGGGGCTTCGCTGCTGGCCGTGACGGCCCACGCGCAAACCCTCCCGGGCCGCTATGCCGTTCCCGTGTCGGACGACGACGAGACGGGTGCGATCTCCGCAGAGGCGCCCCCCGCCGATATCACGCACACCCCGAACGGGCCGGTGCCAGGCTATAACGATCCTTACGGCCGCACGCCCTCGCGCGACTATGTGGAACGTGCCCCCATCTCCGCGCCCACCGGCGCCCCGCAGGCACCCAATTATGGCGCGCCGCAGGGCCAGGGCTATGCCCAGCCCGGTTATGCGCAGCAGCCCGGTTACGCCCAGCCGGCCCAGGGCCAGGCGGTGCAGGGCCAGCAGCCCATGTCGATCACCCCGCAGCCCGGCTATGCTGCCGCCCCCCCTCAGGGTGGCTACGCCCAGCCTCAGCCGGGCCAGCCGGTCTATGTGCAAGGTGCCCACGGCGCCCCGGTGGCCGTCGCTCCGCAGCCCGGCTACATCCCGCCGCAGACCTATGAGCAGCAGCAGGCCATGCGCGCGCAGCAGAACCCGTCCGCGGGTTATGTGCAGCCGGCCGCCGTACCGCCCGGCGGCGTCTACAGCTCCAACGCCCCGGTGGTGCCCGGCACCGCCCAGGCCCCGTCCGGCCCGCGCATCGAAGACGTGGATCCCAGCGAGCCGGTGCCGGATCGCTTCCGCCGCCAGACCGTGGACTATGTGTCCAACCAGCCTGCCGGCACCATCGTGGTCGATACGGCCAACACCTACCTGTATCTGATCCAGGGTGGCGGCAAGGCGATCCGCTACGGCATCGGCGTGGGCCGCGATGGCTTCACCTGGGCCGGCACCGAAAAGATCACCCGCAAGGCGGAATGGGCCGATTGGCGCCCGCCGACGGAAATGATCCAGCGCCAGCCCTATCTGCCGCGCTTCATGGCCGGTGGCCCGGGCAACCCGCTCGGCGCGCGCACGCTCTATCTCGGCGGCACCGTCTACCGCATCCACGGCACCAACGAGCCGCAGACCATCGGCAAGTTCGTGTCCTCGGGCTGCTTCCGCCTGCTGAATGCCGACATCGAAGACCTGTTCGACCGGGTCAATGTGGGCACCAAGGTGGTGATCCTGCCCAAGACCGGCGGCGCCCAGGCCAACGCCCAGCGCTGATCCGCTCGACGCTTCTTCAAGAAGGGCGCGCCCGCCGGGTGCGCCCTTTTTCTTTGCGCTGCCGCCCGCGATGCGACAGCGTGCGCAGATACCGGAAGCCGTGAGCGGGGCGATTCCCCCGATCTCGATGCCCAGCCACCATTTCCGACTGACCATCGGCGTCAGACAGCAACAAAGGTGCGCCCCATGACTGTGACCGTGCGGCATCCCACGCCGGCCGACGAGGGGGCATGGCGTCAATTGTGGGCCGGCTATATCGACTTCTATCGCGCCGACGTGCCCGAGGAGGTCACCGCCTACACTTGGTCCCGCGCTCTCGATCCGCAATCGCCGGTGTTCGCGCTGCTGGCGGAACAGGACGGCGCGCTGGTAGGCATGGCCATGTGCGTGCACCATGCCGGCACCTGGAGCCTGACCGGGACCTGCTATCTGGAAGACCTGTTCGTCGATCCCGCCGCCCGGGGCGCCGGCGTCGGGCGGGCGCTGCTGGATCATCTGGTGGCGCTGTGCCGGTCCCGCGGCTGGACCGACCTCTACTGGCACACGCGCGACACCAATGCCGCCGCCCGCCGGCTCTACGACACCTACGTGGCCGTGGACGACCACGTGCGCTACCGCATGGAGCTGGACCGGCCGGGAACGGCCGCGCCTAGCGTTGGAGACCCGCTCTAGACCAGACTGGCCGCCACATTCACCCCCAGCGCGAGCACCGAGGCATTGAAGGCATAGGCCACCAATTGATGGCCGAGCACGGTGCGCCGCAGCCGCCGGGAATTCACGCTCACGTCGGCGGTCTGGGCCGAGGTGCCGATGGTGAACGAAAAGTAGAAGAAGTCCCAGAAATCCGGCTCGGCATCACCGGGAAAGGCCAGCATGGGCTGGGTATCGGCAGTCACGCTGTAATATTCCCGAGCGTAATGCATCGCATAGATGCCATGGATGAAGCACCAGGAGAGCGCCAGCGTACCCACCGCCAGGACGACCGGGCCGGCGTCCGAGCTGCTATGACCGGCCTCCTGCACCACCGCCACCAGGCTGAACAGGCTGGCCAGCAGCGCGACGATGAGAATGACGCCGGCGCCCTCATCCTCTTCCGCCGCCCGGCGACGGACCCGCTCGGCGGTGCCGCCCATGACCACGCGCATCACCAGCACCAGCCAGATGCCGGTGCCCAGGTCCCAGGCCACCAGGAAGCGGGTGTTGAACGCCAGATGCGGGGTGGCCGCAAACACCACCACCGCCACCACCATCGCCACCACCAGCCGCAAATGCAGCCGCAGCATGCGCCGCCACAGCGGCTGCGTGCTCAGGTCCACCTCAGGCGTCGGCGGCCCGTCATCGGCACCGGCCACGCCGTCGCGGCGGCGGAACCGCTTCTTGACCACGGTGGCATCGGCCTTCGGCCGGACCGCGCGAAACCGCGGGCGCGGCACGCTCGCCCGCGTCACGGAGCCCGGCGGAGGGGGCAGGCCCGCGCTCGATGGGGCTTCAGCGGCCGGGGGCACATCTTCGGGCATGGACAACTCGGCAATTGGGGGGACAGCGGGCCGGACCAGACCGTGACCCCGCCGCCCACCGGCCGGTGAGACAGACGACGCCATGGCCGATGTTCGGATCAAGAGGAAGGAGGAAAAACGCGGGCAATATCCGGGGCGACACGCGGCGCGGCGCGAGATACCTCTATCACAGTGTCCCGTGTGAGAGACCGCCCCTTTCAGCGAACACACCCGCAGAGGATCTCACGCTTCGCGTCAGATCCGTCTTATCATCGTGTGCCCGCCGCGCCTATGATGTCGCGGGTCCGTCTCGGAGTTGCCTCCCATGCCCACCACTCTGCCCAATCCGACCGCCGATCTTGCGGCGCGCCTGACCGCATTGCGCGCCAACTGGGGCTGGTTCGTGGCCCTGGGCGTGGCCTTCGTCATTCTCGGCTTCGTGGCCCTGGCCCATCTGGTGGCCAGTTCCTACGCCACCGCGCTTTATGTGGGCGCACTGATCCTGGTGGGCGGCATCGTCCAGGTGGTGCACGCCTTCCGGGTGCAGGACTGGAGCCGCTTCTCCTTCTGGCTGCTGTGCGGCCTGCTTTATGGCATCTCCGGCTTGCTGATCATCGCCCAGCCGCTGCTGGCGGCAGGCATCATCACCTTGGTGCTGGGCGTTTCGCTGGTGATCAACGGCGCGTTCCGCATCGCCGCCGGCCTCGGCTCGCGCGGGCATGAGGGCTGGGGCTGGATCGTGTTCTCCGGCACCACCACCTTGCTGCTGGGCGCCATCATCATCGCCGGCTGGCCGCTGAACGGCCTGATGATCCTCGGCCTGCTGCTGGGGGTGGATCTGGTGATCAACGGCGTGGCCACGGTGTTCTTCGGCCTCGCCCTGCGTGGCAAGGGCGCGTGAGCCGATGGCGGAGGCGAGACGCGCGCGCGGGGATGGCGGACGCACGGGAACCGTCGTGCGCCTGCCGGTGCGGACACGGCCGATGCCCTCGTCCCCGCGCGATCTGAGGCTGGATTTCTTCCGCGGTCTCGCCCTCTGGCTGATCTATCTCGATCACGTCCCCAGCAATGTGCTGAACGTCTTTACGTTGCGGAATTTCGGCTTCAGCGATGCGTCCGAGATCTTCGTCTTCATCTCCGGCTATACGGCGGCGCTGGTCTATGGCCGGGTGATGCGCGAGCGCGGCATGGTCATCGCCACCGCCCGCATCCTGAAGCGGGCCTGGCAGCTCTATGTGGCGTTCGTCTTCCTGTTCGTGGTCTATCTGGCCCAGATCGCCTATGTGGCGCAGCGGTTCAAGAACCCGCTCTATGCGGAGGAAATGAACATCCTGCGCTTCCTGGACGAGCCGGACGTGACCCTGATCCAGGCGCTGCTGCTGCGCTTCAAGCCGGCCAATACCGATATCCTGCCACTCTATATCGTGCTCATGCTGGCGCTGCCGGTGGTGATCTGGGGCCTGATCCGCCGCCCCACCCTCACGCTGTGCCTGTCGGTGGCGGTCTATGCCGCGGCGGTGATGATGGGGCTGAACTTCCCCGGCTGGCCGGCCGACCATGTGTGGCTGTTCAATCCTCTGGCCTGGCAGTTGCTGTTCGTGTTCGGCTCCTGGTGCGCCTTGGGCGGGTCGGAGCATCTCCAGCCGCTGATCCGCTCGCGCCTCGCGGTGGCGGTGGCGGGGGTGTTCCTGCTGGGATCGGCACTGGTGGTGCTGAGTTGGACCGTGCCGGCGCTCGACGGTGTGGTGCCCAATGTGGTGGCCGAACTCATCTATCCCATCTCCAAGACCGATCTGGCGCTGCTGCGCTTCTTCCACTTCCTGGCGCTGGCGCTGGTGGTCAGCCATTTCGTGCCGCAGGACTGGAAGGCGCTGCGCGCGCCCTGGGCCAAGCCGCTGCTGCTGTGCGGGCAGCATTCGCTGGAGGTGTTCTGCCTGGGCGTGTTCCTGTCCTTCGGCGCCCACCTGGTGCTGGTGGAGGTCTCCGGCCGGCTGCTGGCCCATGTGGGCGTGAGCGTGGCCGGCATCCTCTTGATGGTTGCGCTGGCGGCGATGATGTCGTGGTATCAGGAGAATGAAAAACGGCGCGGACCGGACCGCACCGTCGGAGGCTCGGCATGATCCTCAGGGTCTCGGCTGTTCTGCTGGCGTTTGCCGCGCTGCTGGCTGGCAGCGGGATGGCACGCGCCCAGTCGGCTGCCTCGCCCGCAGCAGCAGCCCCGCCCGCTGTCGCCGCCCCGGCCCGCACGCCGCCGAACTGCCAGGCGCCCGACCACTACCTGATGCCCAAGGTGCCGCTGCGCCACGCCGCCCAGGCGCTGAAGACGGACAAGCAATTGCGGGTGCTGGTGTTCTCCTCCGTGCGCAGCTCCGCCATCCCCGAGAACATCGAGGCCAAGCGCTATCCCGCCAGCCTCACCCAGGCGCTGGTGGCCCGCTATCCCGGCCGCACCGTCAGTGTCACCACCCACACCGAGCCACAAGCGCCCATCGGCGAGAGCCTGAAGGCGCTCAAGGCGACGCTGGCGGACAAGACATTCGACGTGGTGGTGTGGCAGCTGGGCTCCACCGACGTGCTGCGCGGCACCGACATGGCGCTGTTCGGCGCCAAGCTGGTGAGCGGCATCGGCGCCATCCAGGCCCGCAATGCCGACGCTGTGCTCATGACCATGCAATACAGCCCGCGCACGGATTTCATGTTCGATGCCGGGCCTTATATGCAGTATCTGCGCTGGGCGGCGAAGACCGAGGGGTCGGCGCTGTTCAACCGCTATGACGTGATGCGCTACTGGGTGGAAGACGGCAGCTTCGATCTGTCGGAACTCCAGCCCGGCGCCAGCATCTTCGAGGATGTTCATCGTTGCGTGGGTCAATTGCTCGCGCGCTTCATCGCCAACGGCATCGCCGCGCCGGAGAGCCAATGACCCGTCTGCGTTTTTCCCCTCGTGGGGCCGCCTGTGCCCTTGCCGCTTCGCTCTCGCTCCTGGTTTCGCCCGCTCTCGCCCAATCCGGCCCGGTCTGCTCCACGGTGACCAGCCAGCCGGCGCTGCGCCTGCCGCAGGCGGCCGCGACCCTGGCCAAGACCGGCAAGCTCACCATCGTGGCGCTGGGCTCCTCCTCCACCGCCGGCGTCGGCGCCTCCTCCCCGGCCAAGGCGTATCCGGCCCGGCTGCAACAGGAACTGGCGGCCCGCTTCCCCGGCGCCAGCATCACCGTGGTCAATCGCGGCGGCAATGGCGAGGACGCGCCCGAGAACCTGCGCCGCATGGATGCGGATGTGGGCGCCCTGCATCCCGATGTGGTGCTGTGGCAGGTGGGCACCAACGCTCTGCTGCGGCAGTTCGGCGTCGGCGGCTCGGACGTGCCCATGCGCAACGGCATTGAGAAGATCCGCAGCTATGGCGCCGAAGTGGTGCTGATCGATCCGCAATATGCGCCGTGGGTGATCGTCGATCCCGACGCCAAGCCCATGGTCAAGCTGGTCGACGACCTCGGCCGCGAGCAGAACGTGCCGGTGTTCCACCGCTTCGCGATGATGCAGACCTGGCACGATCGCGACAAGATCCCGTTCCCGCAGATGAGCTTCATCGACGGCTTGCACGGCAATGACTTTGCCTATGACTGTCTGGCCCGCTCCATGGCCTACAGCCTGGCGCTGGGCCTGAAGGCGCCGGCCAGCCAGCCGGCGGTGGCCTCCTCGGGCGCCCCGCCCGCCCGCTGAACGCGATCCGATCAGATTGACTCAATCTGATCGGTGAATCGCTCTCTCACGGCTGATCGAACGGGCGGCGCGCCTAAGAGTCTGACGCGCGAAGACCGATCAGACGATGAGGTCGCGCTTCTCGATCACCGTGGCGTCGGGCCCCAGCCGGTAGACGATGGGCGCGCCGGTGGCCAGTTCGCGCTTCATGATGCCGGTGGGCGAGAGCTTTTCCAGCACCATCACCAGCGCCCGCAGCGAATTGCCGTGCGCCGCCACCAGGGTGCGCTCGCCGCGCAGCACGCCGGGCAGGATCTCCTGCACATAATAGGGCAGCGTGCGGGCAACCGTGTCGCGCAGGCTCTCGCCGCCGGGGGGCGGGATGTCATAGGAGCGGCGCCAGGTATGCACCTGCTCCTCGCCGAACTTGGCGCGGGCATCGTCCTTGTTCAGGCCGGACAGGTCGCCATAGTCGCGCTCGTTCAGCGCCTGGTCGGCGATGGTCTTGAGGCCGGACAGCCCCATCTCGCCGAGCACCAGTTGGCAGGTGCGCTGGGCGCGGGTCAGCAGCGAAGTATAAGCGATGTCGAAACCGAGGCCCTCGGCCGCCAGCAGCGCGCCGGCGCGGCTGGCCTCGGCCACCCCCTTCTCGGTCAGGCCCGGATCGCGCCAGCCGGTGAAGAGGTTCTTGAGGTTCCACTCGCTCTGCCCATGACGGACGAGGACGAGAAGGCGATCCATGGGCGTGATCCTTGGGTGGCGGGGAGGCGACGGACCGATCCGCTCCCAGCCGGATGCGCCGCAAGGCACCCCGGCCGGCAAAGATCTTCCCGCGCACCGGACCGGAGCCGTCAGGCGCCGGACGATCATCCGGAGCGCTTCGGCTCTCTGCTGCTACCCGGCGCGAACCTCCCCTCGGATAGAAAGCCGGCGAGGAATATCACGAGCACTGGTGGAATTTCAAAGCCCATCGACGTCGCCCGGTGGCGACCAAAAGGCTTTGCACCGGCACCCCACGCCCGCGGCAAACCGGGCGCCGATACCTCTATGCCACCGGCTCGCGGCAGCCATGTGGCGGCGTCAAAAATCCGTCGATGGTGCCGACGGATGGGCTCAGTCCGAAAGACCCAGCACATCGGCCATGGAATAGAGCCCCGGCTCCTGGCCCTTGGCCCATTTGGCCGCCGCCAGCGCGCCATTGGCGAAGATGCCTCGGTCCTCGGCCTTGTGCACCAGTTCGATGCGCTCGGAGGGGCCGGCGAAGATCACCGCATGCTCGCCCACCACCGAGCCGCCGCGCAGGCTGGCAAAGCCGATGTCGCCGGCGCGGCGGGCGCCGGTGTGGCCGTCGCGCCCGCGCGCCGACCAGTCGTTCAGATTGATGCCGCGACCGTCCGCCGCCGCCTCGCCCAGCAGCAGCGCCGTCCCCGAGGGGGCATCCACCTTGCGGGCGTGATGCATTTCCACGATCTCGATGTCATAGGCGATGCCCAGCGTCGCCGCCGCCCGGCGGGTCAGCGCCGCCAGCACATTGACGCCCAGGCTCATGTTGCCGGACTTCACCACCGGCGTGCGGCGGGCGGCGGCCTCGATGGCCGCATTCTCGGCGCTGGAAAAGCCGGTGGTGCCGATCACGATGGCAATGCCGGCTTCCGCCAGGCGCTCGGCCAGGCGTACGGAGGCGGCCGGGCTGGAGAAGTCGATCACCACGTCGGCGCCGTTCAAGGTCGCGGCGGCGTCGCTCTCCACCGTCACTCCGGCGGGCTTCAAGCCGGCGAGCACGCCCGCATCCTCGCCCAGATGGGCGCTGGCGGAATGCTCCAGGGCGCCGGCCAGGACAAATCCGTCGGTGCGGCTCAGGGCGCGCACCAACTCCTGGCCCATGCGGCCGCCGGCTCCGTTGATGACCACCCGCAGATCGGACACGTCGTGTTCTCCTTGACCAGAAGCGAAAGCGCCGCACGCATCGGCAGGCGCAAGGGGCATCAGCCGGCGCGGACGAGATCCCGCGCCGGATCGAGGCGGCTGTCAGGCCGGTTGCGGTCCGTCATAGCCGGGAATGACCAGCAGGTCGGCATCCGCCACTTCCTGGCGGATCGCCATCGCCCGCTGGTAGATGTCCGAGTGATAGCAGGCCAGCGCCGTCTCCATGTCAGGAAAGCGCGTCACCACATTGCGGCCGCGGGCGGTGCCCTCGACAATCTCGATGCGGCCGCCCCGGGCGAGGGAGGTGGCGCCGAACGCCGCCATGGCCTCGGTGGCGCCCGCGGCATAATCCTTGTAGCGCTCGGGGTCGCGCACCGACACCCGCACGATCCAATAGGCGGGCACCGTGCCCGCCGGGGCATCGGCCGGCGGCACCGGCCCGCCTTCGAGCACGATGAGATCGGCGGTGGAATAGGGCCGGCGCAACGCGATGGCGGCCTGATAGGCGGGATCGCGATAGGCGGCGAGCGCCGCCGCGAAGCTCGGGAACTCGACCACCACATTGCGGGTGCGGGCCCGGCCTTCCATCAGGGTGAAAGGCGCGCCGCGCACCAGGAAGCGGCCGCCATGGGCGCCGATCACCGG
>CALRNP020000127.1:0-15969 GCA_943369575.1 Azorhizobium sp. AG788
GCCACCGTCTGCTCCCCGCGCAGCGCCTCCAGGGCCACCTTCGCCTTGAAATCCGCTGAATACCGCTTCCTCTTCCCGGTCATCGGGCTCGTCCTTCCGTAAGGCCGAACCAAGCTTAACTCCCTGTCCGAATTTCCGGGACCACCTCAGAACGGGGAGCCCAGACAGTTCCCCGCCTATGTGGAGATCCATCGGCTCTTCGCGCGCGGGGAGATGACAGCCATATGCAAGCAAGCCCTGCAACAGGAAGGTCCGCTAGATACGAGAGAGCTAGCGTCGCGCGTAATCCGTGCGAAAGGGCTCGACGAGGGCGACAAGGTGCTGCGTCAGACGGTAGCGCTGCGGATAGTGCAAGCGTTGAGGTTGCACGAACGGCGGGGCAAAATAGGCGAGCATGGAAAGCGCAATGGCGTTCGCGTATGGAAAATCTAATTAAGGCTTTTTCCGCATCACGGATTGCACCGTGCAGCTATTTCTAATCCATGCTGACGTGTCTGGGCACAGCCACGTCAGCGTTCGGATCATATTTGAATATTCTTGACTGATATTATGCTTTATAAGAGGCTCGTGGTGGGATACTCTATTCCTAAATGATGCAATCATCCCGCATTCTCTAAAGATAGCGTGTCTGTTTACGCTTGCGGGCACATTTGCAAATGACGATCTGAAGTGCTTACTCCAAATCGCAGGATTGTATGATGAATGCAACATGCCGACCCAAAACCCAAATGATAGGCTAGCTACAATTTGGTTCGTTTCCAGAGGTATGTTTTTATTAGCAAGCCGTCTTTTTACGGCATCTAAGTCTGCTATTCTGTTTCGATCGATAGTCGCGAGAAAAGTGGGCTCTCCCCACCAGTCCGCCCCATATTCTGACACAAGCGCGTGGTTAACTCTGTTCCTCAGGGCAACCTCAATTGCTTGTATCAGAATATGGAACGACGCCCCAATTTGAGCGTTCCACACATAGAGCGCGAAGGCGCGCTGCTGGTTGTGACCAGCAGCAATGACGTAGGTGTCAAAGCGTTGGGGGGAGAGTGTGGCGATCCGCTGCGGCATTCGAATTAAGCGCCTATTGACAGTTTTTCACCTACGATGCACACAAAGCTGGTGAGCCGAAAATCGTCACTGCTTGCATACGGTTTCGGACAGATAGAGCCCCGCGACAGCCGAAAGGCCCTCGCGGGGTTTCGCTTTTTTCATACAGTTCATGCTGCGAATCGCCGAGTCTGGCGTTGAAATAATTAGAATAATATCGCAGGTAGCGCGCTATGGTTGTCAAGCGCGCTGCCAATATCCCTTCCACACGCGGCTAACCGGATGCGCGAGCGCGGCGCCCGCAGTCATCAGGTATTGCTCGCCATTGCTCACGCGGCGATGATCCTCGCGCCAAGCCATCTCAGCGGAATACGCCTCAAGGTAGGGGCCGCTGATATGGTGGTGAATGCCGATCTCGGCGCGACGGATGCGGGAGAAAAAGCTCTCCGCACCGTTGGTGCAGGCTTCCCCGTCTGAGTAGCTCTCTTGGTGATTGATGCGCTTCGTCAGATAGAGCGAGTGCAGGCGATCCCAATGAGCGGCTTCGTCGGCATGGATGATTGAGCCGGGCGCAACGCGCTGGGCAATCGTTTCAATGGCGTGCCCTTCGGCCTTGAACACGAAGGGGAGCGTCCGGCCACCGCGCTCGCGCATGATGACCACGACGCGGCGCTTGCCGGTCTGGTGTTGGGCCAAGCGGCGGTCTTTGCGATCTTCCTTGCGGTTCTCAGGGCGAATGTGGCCGCCGAAATAGGCGCCGTCGACCTCAACCGTACCCGAGACGGTCATGTCCTTCATTTCCGCCGCAAGCGCCTCGCGGATCTTGTGAGCCATGACGAAGGCGGTCTTGTATTGCACGTCAAGATCGCGGGAAAGCTGGAGGGCGCTATGGCCCTTGGCGCCGTTGACGAAGATCGCAATCGCCAGGAGATAGTCGCGGATCGGCAGCTTGCGGCTGGCAAAGATGGTGCCTGACGTGACCGAGAACTGATGCGTGCAAGCCTTGCACTTGTAGAGCTTGCGGGTCTTGTACGTGAGGGCTTCAGCGCAGGCGCAACGCGGGCAAACCGGCTTGCCATCCGTCGCAGACCAGCGGATCAGGCGGAAAGCGTCATGAGCTTCCTCGTCCGACATACGGGCCACCTTCGCCAGCGAGAGCGAGCGGGCCGAAGAGGAAAGGAGGAAGTGCTGCGCCATGTCCGGTCCAACGATTTTCGTTGACCTCAGCGATAATGGCGTAAAGCGTTGGCGTCAACAAAAATCGTTGGGGTTGACGAAAAAGCTCGCTGTAGGTATTCATCGGGGATGACACCGGAACAGTGCAGAGCGGCAAGGGCTTGGTTGGATTGGTCTCAGGATGACCTGGCACGCGCGGCCAGCGTCGGCCTATCGACCGTGCGCGACTTTGAGAAAGGTCGGCGGGTTCCGATAGCGAACAATCTAGCGGCAATGAGAGTTGCGCTTGAGGCGCAGGGGGCTCTTTTTGTTTCCGATGATGGGGCATTAGGAATCAAGTTCCCGCAAGCGTCAGCAGCGTAAATAGGCTGGACGATTCTGTCTGAATCTGCTAGCTTCTTAAGGAAGAGAAGAGCCGCACCCGGTCAGACGAGCACGGCCCTCTCCCGGTCCCTTTACGGGACCTTCCAACCCACCTACTGACATAGGTGAGGAACTGAAAAGGGTGGAGACGGGGGGAGTCGAACCCCAGGGGGAGACCCTGCAACTGGTTCCCTGGCACCGGCCTTACCGTCCCCATAAAGCTCCGTTTTCACAGACGGGGCCGACATAGGCCCGCAACGTCTATGTCATGTTCCACCTCCCGGACCGGCTTCACGGTCCTGCTTTGGTTCTGAGTCGCGTTTGCCGGCAAGCTTGGCGCGACACACTCGAAACGAGAAAGCGGTTGCGCCTTAAGGCGCGGCCGCTTTTTTATTCAAACAACCCATCGTCAGGGAGCGCGGCCCCGCGCGGATTAACTAGCGTAGCGTGGCGCGGGATGACCCCGGCCTCTTTTAGAGCGTCCTCCGTGACCCCAACTGGGGCCGCCTTTCGGGCAATAAGCTCATCTCGGTCTAGTCGATAATAAACCGACCCTTCCTTCCCAAGCTTGCCCTGCTTCCACATGCGCCACACAATAGGGCCAATGCTTTCCCCAGGCGCAGATGGCCAATAGGCCTCCCGGATCACCTCAGTAATACGCTGAGGCGACATGCCAGGTTCTCCGTTCCTATGGCCATGGGCAAGAACCTGAGAAATCATCTCTGACATAGATGGAATACCATCCGGCTTTGCGGTCTCGACGCCTTCAGCCGAAGTTAGCTCGCTGTCCTCATCTGACAGTAAGCGCTGTAAGACGCGCTCAGCCGCATCCAGTTCAGGCAACTCGCTCTGAAGCGTCCCGATGCGCTTTTGGAGCGTGGCGACCTCAGCCACAATGGCCGCACGCTTTTTCTGGATGGCGTCGATCGCGGTTTTCATAAGGGCAATACGCCATGATTCGCGTACCTCCGTCAAGGACCTCGGCTTGATGTTAAGATGATATGTTATTCCTATTATCCACAGGGTAGCTAAGTTGCTGGCGACATGGCAGGCAAGGTGAGCTTGCTACCTAATACCGGGAGTATCCGCCGGAGAAGCTGGACATCAAGCTGGTGATCGAGCCGGACGATGCCCCCATGCACGCGCTGCTGCGGCGCATGCGGCTGCCGCCCTGGTTCGAGGTGGTGGTGGCCCCCGCCGTCGGCCCGCGCACCAAGCCCAAGGCGCTCAACGCCGCTTTGGCCTTCGCGCGCGGCAGTTATGTGGGGGTCTACGATGCCGAGGACGTGCCCGCGCCCGACCAGTTGCACCGGGCGCTGGCGGCCTTTCACGCCGCCGGCCCGGCGGTGGCCTGCGTCCAGGCGCGGCTGACCATCGAGAATGCCGGCGACAGCTGGATCAGCCGCCATTTCGCCGCCGAATATGCCGGCCAGTTCGATGTGCTGCTGCCGGCGCTGGCGGGCCTCGGCCTGCCGATCCTGCTGGGCGGCACCTCCAATCATTTCCGCCGCGACGTGCTGGAGGCACTGGGGGCTTGGGATCCCTACAATGTCACCGAGGACGCCGATCTCGGCGTGCGCCTCGCCCGCGCCGGCTGGGCGACGGCGGTGATCGCATCCGGCACCGAGGAGGAGGCGCCCATCTCCATCGGCGCCTGGATGGGTCAGCGCACCCGCTGGCTGAAGGGTTGGGCCCAGACCATCCTGGTGCACGGCCGCCGGCCGCGCGCGCTGGTGCGGGACCTCGGCTGGCTGCGCACCCTGGCGCTGGCGCTATTGACACTGGGGCCGTTCGCCTCGGCCCTGGTGCATCCGCTGTGCCTGCTGGCGCTGGCGGCGGATCTGGCGCGCGGCATGTTCATGAGCCCGGCGCACAGCGCCCTGGAGATGGCCGTGCTCGCTTTGGCCTTCACCAATCTGGGCCTGGGCTATGGGGCGGCGGCGCTGGCCTGCGGCCTGGGACTGAAGCGCCGGGGCCGGCTGGATGTGGTGCCGGTGCTGGCGAGCCTGCCGATCTATTGGCTGTTGATGTCCATGGCCGCCTGGCTGGCGCTGGTGCAGTTATTGACCCGCCCGCACTGGTGGCAGAAGACCGAGCACGGGCTGGGGCGGCGGCGACCGCTCACAGATAGCGCTTCAGCTCCGCTGCGGCCTCGGCCGGCGGCCGCTTCGTGTTGAACGGCATGACGAAGGTGCCGGATTTGTCCAGCAGATAGACCACGGCGGTATGGTCCATGGTGTAGTCGCCGTCCGCCAGCGGCACCTTGCGGGAATAGACCCGGTACGCCTTCTTGATGACTTCGGTCTGCTCCGGCGTGCCGGTATAGCCCCGGATCTGCGGCGCGAACGAGGACACGTAGGACTTCATCAGCTCCGGCGTATCGCGCTCGGGATCGACGGTCACGAACACGGCGCGCGCCTTGTCCGCGTCCGGCCCCAAGGCCGTGAAGATCTCAGACATCTCGAACAGCGCGGTGGGGCACACGTCCGGACAGTGGGTGAAGCCGAAGAACAGCAGCGTCGGCTTGCCCTTGAATGCCGCTTCGGTCACCGGCGCCCCGTCCTGGTCCACCAGCTTGAACGGCCCGCCCACCAGCGAGGCGGTGTTGACGCCGGGGCGCGCGGGCATCAGGGCGGTGACGCCCACCACCAGCAGCAGGGCGCCGGCGGCAAAGGCGCAGAACAGCGCGATGATCTTGGTGCGGGAGGACAAAGCGGGCATGCGGCAACGGGTTCCGTGACGATCAGGACGACTTCAAAAGCACGTCTTCAAAAGCACGTCGCGAGACCCGCCGCCACCGTGTCGAAGAAGATCGCGACGCCATGGCGCATCCACAGCAGTACGCCGCCACCAGCGAGGAGCAATGCGCCGGCGAAAAGACCTGCGATGGTCGCAGCGCGGATCGCGCCGCTATGCGCCGGCCGCGGAGCGGACGCCGCCTCGGGATGGAGTTCGACGCCCCGGAGGTTCGCCGCCATGGTCCGCGTCCTCCCTGCTTCGCGCCGTGCCGCCACCGCTCACAACACGGAGGCTCTCGGCACAATGCATTGTGATCGCACGCATTTTTCGGGTACCGGGTCGAATGACCGGGCAGCACTGACACGTCGATCAAGCGCCAGTGTAGCGCACGCCATCGCCGGCCCCAAACACCTTGCCGCGAGCGCCGCCGCCGACCGCTGACAGTCGCGGTGGCGCGAACGGACGTTGACGGCATGCCATCGCCCGCCTAACGTTTGGCCATGTTCTTTTCCGGCTCCGAGATCCGGTTCGCCTTGCGGGCGAGCCTGCGAATTCTCCGCCCGGTCGACCAGGTCGGCCGGGCACGCTGAATCGCATCCCCGTCTCGCTTTCCGGATTTTTCCCATGTCTGATGTGTCTCGCGCGCCCACCGGCGTCGCCGTCTATCGCCTCGTGGTCGAAGCTGCTCCCGATGCCAACGTGCTGCTGCGCCTGCTGGAGCCGTTCGTGATCCACGATGTCCTGCCCCACCGCATCGATGTCGCTCATGAAGCCGATGCGCTGATGGTGGAGCTGGAATTCACCGCCGGCCCCGATCTGGCCGTGCGGCTGGAGAACCGACTACGGGCCATGGTGGCGGTGACCGACGTGGCGATGGCGCCGGCCAGCCCCCTCCTCCAGCATTCAGGCGCGCGGCTCACAGCGGTCGCCTGACGGATCTCCCATGATCAATATCGGCAGCATGGCCGGCCTCCTGGCCGACTTGGCGATCATCGTGCTGCCGGTGTTCGGCGTCATCGGCCTCGGTTATGTGGCGGCGCGCACCCGTCTGGTCAGCGAGACCGCCTCCGACGGGTTGGCGGAATATGTGTTCAGCCTCGCGGTGCCGATCCTGATCTTCAAGACCCTGAGCGAAAGCCAGCTGCCGGACGCGCAGCCCTGGGGCTATTGGATCGCCTATTTCACCGGGGCGTTCGCGGTATTCGGCATCGCCAGCTTCATCGCCGCCAAGGTGTTCAAGCGCAGCCATATCGAGGCGGTGATCCACGGCTTCTCGGCGGGCCAGGCCAATACGGTGTTCGTGGGCGTACCGCTGATCCTCAAAGCCTATGGCGAGGCCGGCGCCGTGCCGCTGTTCCTGCTGATCGCGGTGCATCTGCCGATCATGCTGGTGGCCGCCACCTTGATGGTGGAAGGCGGCAACGGCTTTTCGCTCGCCACCGCCAAGCGGCTGTTCCGCTCGCTGGCCTTCAACCCCATCCTCTTGGGCATCTATGCGGGCGGGCTGGCGCGGGTGCTCGGCTTCCAGCCCAGCGGCGTCGCCAAGCAGATCCTCGACATGATGGCCGCCTCCGCCACCCCCTGCGCCCTGATTTCGCTGGGGCTGGCGCTGAAGCGCTATGGGGTCTCCGGGGACCTACGCCCCACGCTGGTGATCTGCGGCCTCAAGCTGGTGTTGCATCCCCTTCTGGTGCTGGGGCTGACCCGGATTTTGCCCATGCCGCCGGTCTGGGCCGGGGTGGCGGTGCTGTTCGCCGCCATGCCCTGCGGCATCAATGCCTATCTGCTGGCGCAGCGCTATGGGGCGGGGGTAGGGACCAGTTCCAGCGCGGTCTCGCTGTCCACCGGGCTGGGGCTCATCACCATCACCTTCTGGCTCTATATTCTCGGGGTCGGGTAGCGCCCGCGGGGGCGTTCACGCCAGATTGCGCGCGATCAGCTCCAGCACCTGCTCGCGGCTCGCACCCGCCTGTCGCATGGCCGCAAGGCTTGCCGCCCCACCGCTCTTCGACAGCTTGCGCCCGTCGGCATCGCGCACCAGCCGGTGGTGGTGATAGATCGGCTCCGGCAGCCCCAGCAGCGTCTGCAACAGCCGATGCACGGCGGTGGCGGCATAAAGATCCTGGCCGCGGATCACATGGCTGATGCCCTGGACGGCGTCATCCACGACCACCGCCACATGATAGCTGGCCGGCACCTCCTTGCGTGCCAGCACCACGTCGCCCCAGCGGGCGGGCTCCGCCGGCACCGGGGTGGGCGGCTGCAACGGCCCCGCCGCCGCCTCCCGCCAGCTAAGCGTTTCGCCCGCCAGCGCGCAGGCGCGGGCCATGTCGAGCCGCAGCGCATAAGGCTCGCCCGCCTCCCGCCGCCTTTTGCGGGCGCTGTCGGGCAGGCTTTCGCGGGCGAAAGGATAAAGCGGGGCGCCATCGGGATCGCGCGGCCAGTTGGCGCCGTTCTCCTCCTTGGCCAGCACGGCGCGGGCGATCTCGCCGCGGGTCTCGAACGCCGGATAGAGCAACCCTTCCCGCTCCAGATGCGCCAGCGCTTCGGCATAAGCCTCGAAATGCCGGCTCTGGCGGCGGGGCGGCTCGGGGGGCAGAATGCCAAGCCAGTCGAGATCGTCGGCAATGGCGCGGATGAATTCCGGGCGGGATCGGGTGGTGTCGATATCCTCGATGCGCAACAAGAAGCGCCCGCCGGCCTCGCGCGCTGCCGCGTGATTCACCAGGGCCGAATAGGCATGGCCCAGGTGCAGAAGGCCGTTGGGGCTCGGGGCGAAGCGGCAGACGATGCTCATGGCGGTCCAGTCATCGCATGCCGCGAGTCGGATCGCGAGGGAGATGGGATGGCGCACAGCGACGATCATCGGGAAGTGCATCTGGCGGACCAGGCCACCTTCGACCGCGCGCTGGCGGCGCTGCTGACCCTGGACGAGCGCCTGCCGCCTTTGGCCGCGCTCACCGGGCCTTTGACCCTGCGCCGCCGCGCCCCGGATTTCGCCGGCCTGACGGCGGTGGTGGTGGCGCAGCAGCTCTCGGTGGCCGCCGCCCGCGCCATTTCCGCCCGCCTCGACACCACTTTGGGCGGCCCGCCGACGGTCGAGGCACTGCTGGCCGCCGACACCACCGCCTTGCGCGCGGCCGGCCTGTCCGCCGGCAAGGTGCGCACCCTCACCGGCATCGCCCGCGCCTTGGCCGACGGCACCGTGGATCTGGGCGCGGTGGAAGCCATGGAGGCAGACGCCGCCGCCGCCTATCTCACCCGCCTGCCGGGCATTGGCCTGTGGACCGCCGATATCTATCTGCTGTTCTGCCTCGGGCGCAGTGATGCCTTCCCCCATGGCGATCTGGCGCTGCAGGTGGCGGCGGGCGATGCCTTCGGCCTGCCGGGCCGGGCGACGGCCCAGGGCCTCGCCGCCATCGCCGAGGACTGGCGGCCCTATCGCGGTGTCGCCGCGCAATTGCTCTGGGCCTATTATGGCGTGCGCCGCGCCCGCCTCGGCGCGCCGACCTAAGCGCCGCCACAGGCGGCGCCAACGGGCTTGCACCAACCTGCTTGCGCCTTGGCGCCGGGCCTGATTGGGTCGGGCCAGCCCCTGCCCTCTCACCGGATCCGCCGATGCCCTTGATCGATGGCCCTCGCCTTGCTCCCCGCTCCGGACGCCCCGCCGACGCTCTGGTGGTGCTGCTGCACGGCTATGGCGCCGATGGCCGCGACCTGATCGACATCGGCGCCGCCTGGGGCGATATCCTGCCCGATGCCGCCTTCATCTCCCCCCATGCGCCCGAGCCCTGCGGCCAGGCGCCGGTGGGGCGGCAATGGTTTCCCTTGTCCCTGGACGACCCGCAGGAACTGGTGCGCGGAACCGCCGCGGCCCTCCCAAGCCTCGCCCAATTCCTCGCCCGCGAACTGGCGAAGCTGAACCTGCCCTGGCAGCGGCTGGCACTGTTCGGCTTCAGCCAGGGGGCGATGATGGCGCTGGCCACCGCCGTGACCGCGCCGCAGACGTTGGGCGCGGTGGTGGGCTGCTCCGGCCTGTTCGCGCCGGTGCCTGGCGCGGCAATAGATCGCCCGCCGCCGCCGGTGCTGCTGATGCACGGCACCACCGACGACCTCATTCCGGTCGACGCCATGTTCGCCTCCGGCGCTACCCTGGCGGGCATGGGGGTGCCGGTGGAATGGCACCTGAGCCACGGCCTCGGCCATGGCATTGACGAGGGCGGCCTGTTCCATGCCGGCGCCTTCATCGCCGCGCGGCTGGCGGCCGGCGTGAATCGCGCCAAGGCTTCACAAGACTGACACGGTCCCTATAGAGTATCCGCCCGTGCCGTCGAGCCTGGCTCGATTCGGTTCGGATGGAGGGCGAGGAGTACAATCCTTGACCGCAGCGATCACATCAGGGGCGTGGCCGGCTCTGGTTCTGAATGCGGACTATCGTCCGCTGAGCTACTACCCCTTGTCCGTCTGGTCCTGGCAGGACGCCATCAAGGCGGTGTTCCTGGATCGGGTAAATATTGTCGAATATTACGACAAGGCGGTGCGAAGTCCCGGCTTCGAATTGCGCCTGCCGAGCGTGGTCTCGCTCCGCACCTTCATCAAGCCCACCCGCCAACCCGCCTTCACCCGCTTCAACGTCTTCCTGCGGGACCGCTTCACCTGCCAATATTGCGGCACCCGTGAAGACCTGACCTTCGACCATGTGATCCCGCGCTCGCGCGGCGGCCAGACCACCTGGGAAAACGTGGTGGCGGCCTGTTCCCCCTGCAATCTGCGCAAGGGCGGCCTGATGCCCGCCGATGCCCATATGTGGCCGGCGCAGAAGCCCTATCACCCCACCGTCCAAGACCTGCACCAGAACGGGCGCCACTTCCCGCCCAATTATCTGCATGAGAGCTGGCTGGACTATCTCTACTGGGACACCGAGCTCGACCCCTGAGCAGCCCCGCCCTCAGCGGCGGCGACCGGCCCGCAGGGCGCCGGCGGTGGCGATGGCGGTCAGCGCCAGCGCCAGCAGCGCGTTCCATCCCGCCATGGACACCCCCAGCATCCGCCACGCCGCCTCGTCGCAGCGCGGCACCCGCGTGGTCTTCAGGGCAGACATAATGTCGCGGACCACGGGGGGCGCGGTGCCGGTGCAGGCGGTCGGCCCCGACCAGAACTGCCACTCCACACCGGCATGATAGATGGCGATGCCGGCGTCCACCGCCATCAGCAGCGCCAGCAGCGCCAGCCCCGCCCGCCACAGCCCAAGCCGCTGCGGCGCCCGCGCCGCGCCGAACGCCAGCACCAGCCCCAACGGCACCGCTGCGTAATAGGGCAACCGTTGATCCAGGCAGAGCGGGCAAGGGGCGAGGCCCACCACCAGCTGGAAATACCAGGCCGCCGCCAGCGCGCCGGCGGCGCCGAACGCGACGAGCAAAGCGGTGACGACGGGAGAGCGCAAAATGTTCACGAAGGCAGATCCTGGTGGGGTCCGGAGCGACCGCGCCGCCCGCGATACTCCCCCCGCGCATGGGTGTCCATCGGGCCAGCGGTCACGAGCCAGGCATTGCGGCGCCTGGTTTACATTGGTCCAGATCCAATCTGTAATAGTGGCAATGAGCTAGCGGATCGGCTATATGAATAGCTTCCGGTGGCGGCCCATTGGCCGGCTACCGATCCGAAACTGTTTGTCACATCGAGATTGCTAGCGCGACCATGAACGAGATGAGCCGTATCAGGACGAGCCTCGGGGCCAGCATGGCCCGGGTGCAGATCGATCAGGATGAGGCGGTGCTTCCCGTGGCCCAGCTGCGGGACATTGCCGCTGCCCGCCGCACGGGTTGCCCGTTCCATGACGTGCGCGAGATGTTGCGGGAAGTGGGCCTGCGCCCCACCCGCCAGCGCCTCGCCCTCGGCTGGCTGCTGTTCGCCAAGGGCGACCGGCACGTGACCGCGGAAATGCTGCATGAGGAAGCCATCCGCGCCCGCTTCCCGGTGTCGCTGGCCACCGTCTACAACACGCTGCACCAGTTCACCGAAGTGAGCCTGCTGCGCGAAGTGGCCGTGGATGGGTCGAAGACCTATTTCGACACCAATGCGTCCGACCACCACCATTTCTACGTGGAAGGCCGCAACGAACTG
Organism: Azorhizobium sp. AG788; assembly: GCA_943369575.1. Lineage (GTDB taxonomy): Bacteria > Pseudomonadota > Alphaproteobacteria > Rhizobiales > Xanthobacteraceae > Azorhizobium. Next base: position 11,440 of record CALRNP020000127.1, read on the forward strand.
CTCGACATTCCCAATGCGGAGGTCACCGTCGACCGCCTGCCGGAAGCCCCCGAGGGCTTCGAAGTGGCGCGCGTCGATGTGGTGGTGCGCCTGCGTCGGAAGACCCTCGGCAAGGCGTGAGCCCGCCGCGCGTCGCACGCGACGCTGTGATTTGAGAGAGCCCCTTGCCTGCGCGAGGGGCTTTTTTGTGGGCAGGCCAAGGCGCGCTACCGGGGCACAAGCCCAAGGACAGGCAAGGATTTGGGATAGTGGCGGTTCTATACTAGGCTGAAATCGATACGCGGATGCCTCGGCGAAAGCCGACCATCTCGGATGCGGCTCAGGTGGGGAAATAGCCATGTCCACGACCGTGAACTTCGATTTGAGTTCGACGCTTCTCAGTGAGCTGACCGCTGGCGGATCCGGCAACGGCGTTTACGCCTATGCGGTTGCTTTTTCAGGCAGCACCCTGACAACCTATGCGACGCTGGTGAACAGCGGCGTGGTCGATACCACGTCCATCTCCCTCCCCAATGGCAGTGGGGGGTCGGCGGATTTTTCCAGCGGCACCATTTATGTCCTGATTGAGCAGGCAGGCGCTGGAAATTCCAGCGCTATCACGCCTTCGTCCCTGACGCTGGGGGATATCACGCCGGCAAATGCCCAGGCCAACAACTATTCGTATCAGCTGTTCGAGGCCACGCTGGCCAATACGACGTTCGATCAAGGCGATATCTCCGCCCTCAACACCTTCGGCTTCACGTCGCAGTTTCAGGTGGTTTTTGCGGACAACACCACGCAAAGCGTGGGCTTCCGGGCCAGTGGCGCGAGCATTTTCAGCACACTTTCGGGCCTGAACAGCCAAAACGTCCAGAACTACAATCCCAATAGCTTTGCCAATCCCGCGCAATTGGCGATCGGGCCGGCCACCGCCGGCAACCAGGGTTTCCCCTCCACCGATTGGCAAGCCTATGTGGACGCTCTCAAGACCAATCAGGCGGTCCTGAACGATATCCAGATCGTCACCACCTTCAATGGCGGCGCCGCGGTTCAGGGGGTCGCCTCGCCCGCCATGTTGAGCGAATACGGCGTTCAGTATGTCGCCCAGGATTCCTATGGCACCGACTATTTCTGGCTGGTGCCCAACACCCAGAATGGCGCCACCAATACCGACTGGATCCGCATTCCCGCCAGCCAATTGATGGCCAACATCTATGCCCAGACCGGCACGCTGGAGGTGCATCAGGGCGGCAAGGACGGGCCGGTCGTTATCTATTCCAGCTTCACGCCCAATAATGCCGACGGCACGGTGGCCCGCGATTTCGTCGCCGGGTTCGACGCCGGATATTGGGGTGGCAGCGGCACCTCTCCCAATCCTCTGGTCACCCAGTCCATTGACCTCAACCACAATTCCAACTGGAATATCAACTACGCCTATAATGCAACCCTGAACCCTGGCGTCGTCAGTTACAGCAATGTCCTGGGAACCGGGCCCGGAACCCAAGGCGGCAATGACCGCTTCTATGACCCTTGGGCACAGACCTTTCTCGCCAACAGCAATGCTTATGGCTATTCTTATTCGGACTTGGTGTCCGCTGGCGGCGTCAATCCGCAGATCACGCTGTGGGATGCGACATTGGGCACCAATGTCGCGACCATCAATATCAGCCTCTTCGACAATACCGAAACGCCCCCCGCCGGCGGCTTCCAGGCCTCTCCCACCGGCTATGTGGCGCCGACCTCGGGCAGCTACAGCCCGAACCTGACGCTCAGCACCAACCAGATCGGCTTCGCGTTCAATTTCGGCGTCGGTGGCGGTGGCGGCTATCCGACCACGGTCCTTGCGCCAAACGCCAATACGCCGATCTACTTCAAATTCTATGCCCCAGGCAGCGCCCAGGCCGGTGAAGACGGCTTCGTCAGCCTGCGGGTCTGGGCCACCAACAATGGCGACTGGTACTATTACAATCTCGGCGAAAGCAGCGGCACCTTCACGCTGACTGCTACCAACAGTTCAGGCTTGAACGGCTTCTTCAACATCTCCAACGTGCCCGTCACCGCCGACGGCTCCACCAGCTGGTACCAGTTGGTGTTTGGCGACCAGGGCGACCAGACCATCTATAATTTCTATGCGTCCTCCGACGCCACCACCCACGCCTTCACCAGCATGGTGGTCGATCACGGCGCCCTGGTCACCTACGGCACCGGCGCCAATGCGCAGACGGCGCCCACGATCAATTTCGCCCCTGGCGGCGCCGTCACCTATGACATCACGACCCTCAGCCCGCCCACGCCCGGCGGCGACGTGGGCGGCGACGGCCATGGCGACCTGATCTTCCAAAGCGCCAATACCAGCCAGGTCCAAGCGTGGACCATGAATGGACTGACGGTTGTGAGCACCGGTGACGTCGGCGTCGCGCCGGGCCTCAACTGGAAATTGGGCGCGGTTGCGGACGTCAACCACGACGGCCGCTCCGACCTCATCTTCCAGGACAGCCTCAGTGGCCAGATCGCCGCCTGGGAGCTCAACGGGCTGAGCTTGATCGATTCGGGCGTTGTGGCCAGCAATCCGACCACCGAGCTGAAATTAAGGAGCACCGGCGACCTCAACGGCGATGGAAATGCCGACATCCTGTTTCAGGACACGGCTTCGGGCGCCGTCACCGGCTGGCAGATGAGCGGACTGACGGTGGCGTCATCCGCCGTCATCGCCACGCCGGGGGTCAACTGGCAAGTGATGGCCACGGGCGATGTCAATGGCGACGGCAGGGCGGACATCATTCTCCAGGACACCGGCAGCGGGGCGGTCGCCATCTGGGAAATGAATGGCCTGTCCATCATGGGGTCCGCGGTCGTCGCCACCCCCGGCGTCGCCTGGCAGGTCAAAGGGGCCGGCCACTTCACCGCCGACGGCTATGCCGATCTGGTGCTCCAGGACAGTGCAACCGGCGATGTGGCCATCTGGGGGATGAACGGCCTGACCATCCAGACATCCGGCGTCCTACCCTATCACCCTGGCACCGACTGGCAGGTGCGCCAAGTCACCGATCTGAACGCTGATGGCTATACGGACATCGTCCTCCAGAATGTCACCACCAGTGCCGTCGCCGGCTGGGAGATGAACGGCCTCACCGCCACCAGTACCGGGCTGATCTCGTCCTCATCCGGTTTCGACTGGCAATTGTTCGGTGGTGCGCCGCCGACCCATGGCGACCTCAATGGCGATGGCCATGGCGATCTGGTGTTCCAGAGCAGCGCGTCCGGCGACCTCCTGGCCTGGGAAATGAACGGGGCCGTCATCGCCACCTCCAGTGTGCTCGGCGCCTCCCCCGGCCTAACGTGGCAGATGGGGGCGGTGGGCGACGTCAACCATGATGGCCGCGCCGACCTGGTCTTCCAGGACAGCGGCACCGGCCAATTGGCTGTGTGGGAGATGGGGGCGCTGCAGGTGCTCGATTCCGGGGTTCTACCCACCAGTCTTTCGGCGGGCTCGCTCTTGAAAACCGCCGGAGACCTCAACGGCGACGGCAATGCCGATCTCATCCTGCAGAACGCCACATCCGGGGCGGTCACGGTGGTGGAGTTGAATGGCCTGTCGGTGTTGGCCAGCGGCGTGGTGGCGACGCCAGGCGCGGCTTGGCAGGCGCAGACCTCGGCGGATGTGAACGGCGACGGCAAGGCCGACATCATCCTCCAGAACAGCAGCACCGGCGAAGTCGCCATCTGGGAAATGAATGGTCTGACGATCACCTCGGCGGGCATGGTGCCGGCGTCTCCGGGTGTCGCATGGCAGATTAGGGGCGCCGGCGACGTCAATGCCGATGGGCATGCGGACTTGGTGTTTCAGAACATCGCCACCGGCCAGGTGGCGGTCTGGGAGATGAATGGCACCTCCATCCTGGCTGCCGCGGTGCTGCCGGGCAACCCGACGACAGCGTGGCAGGTGCACCAAGTTTCCGATCTTAATGGCGATGGCTTCGCCGACATCGTCCTCCAGAATGGCAGCACCAGCGAAGTCGCCGAATGGCAGATGAACGGGCTCTCCGTCACCTCCGCGGCGGTGGTCTCGCAGACGCCGGGAATGGAGTGGCATTTGTTCGCATAGGCGGGCGGACACGCCGCTGCAGTTCGCTGGCGGCGCCGTGCCCGTGCACGCAGCCTGTAGAGCCGAGCAGGTCGCCTCCCGGCGGCCGCCGGAAGGGTGCTTGGCAGTCACGCGCCCGTCAGACCGCCGTCCTGGATCCAGCGTGGTGCGCCGCCCAGTTTGGTCTTCACCTCGCGGCGGGCGGGCGGAGCTTTCCGGGCTGACGTTGCCTCCTGCCTTGCCTTGGGTTCGCTTACGCCATGAAACAGAAAAGCCCCCGTTCCATTTCTGGCACGGGGGCGTTTTGTTTGGTTTGTAATCTGGTCTGATCTTATGTGCTTTGCAGGCCTGGCAGCGACCTACTCTCCCGCATCTTGAGATGAAGTACCATTGGCGCAGAGGAGTTTAACGGCCGAGTTCGGGATGGGATCGGGTTCAGGCTCCTCGCAATAGCCACCAGGCCGGCG
>CALRNP020000128.1:0-15784 GCA_943369575.1 Azorhizobium sp. AG788
AAGGCAGCGGGACATTAGCATGATACCGGCGCCGCTGATGGCCTGGCGCATGGCCATGATGGGATCGTTGGTGTCCAGAACCGGCGCGACTTTCATGTCGAAGGCGCCGGTCGGCCCTTGCAGGTTCCATTGCAGGGGGCCGGGGGAGAAGCGCACCGCCACCAGATCATGATCCACCAGCTCGCGCGGGTGGGTGGGGCGGCCCTTGCGGTCGAGATAAGCGGGGCTGGCCAAGAACTGGAGGTGGTTCGTGCCCAGGCTGCGCACATGGTAGCTCGAGTCCCGCGCCGGTCCGGGCCGCACCGCCACGTCAAAGCCGTGCTCGATCAGGTCGAGGGGGTGGTTGTCCAGGGTCAGGTGCAGTTGGACCTTCGGGTAGCGGGCCCGGAATGTCGCCAGCTCCGGCTCCAGGACCAGGATGGCGGTGGCATAGGTCAGGAGGACCTTGAGATGGCCTTCCGGCTCCTGCGTCAGCGCCCGCATGGCGGCGTCGGCCCGGTCGAGGGCGGCGATGGCGTCCACGCAGCGCTGGTAATAGGCCTGACCGGCTTCGCTGGGCCACACCCGGCGCGTGGTCCGGTGCAGCAACTGGACGCCCAAGCGGTCCTCCAGGGCCTTCACCTTGCGGCTCACGGAGGTGGGCGGCAGCCCGAGTTGCTCGGCGGCGCCGTTGAAGCTGCCGCGGTCGACCACCCGGAGAAACACTTCCACATCATCCCAGCGTGCCATCCGCCATCTCCGCCAAGTGCTTAGGGGCCACCGTACTGCAAAACGACGACTGGCGCGGCGGGGCAGTCCGCAGCGCCAGTCCTCATCGCATCAGATGGAGGTCAGATCCGATGTCGAAGCCATCACATGGTCATCAGTTGGTGCCGATGCCACGGTCGCCGAGCTGAAGCTGCAGGCTGTCATTGCTGCGCGGGGTGGTGAAGATCGCATTCACCTGCGCGGCGCGGGGCGATTCAGCCTGGGCGTAGCCGAGGGGCAGGACGGTCTGGGTCGCCGTCGCAGCCGACTGGGCGGCCACCGCATAGGCTTCCTTGTTCTCGTTGGAGATATATTCGTCGGCGCGGGCGATGCCGGAGAACGACACCGCAGCGGCGAGGGCGATAGCGGCATAAGTGATCTTGCGCATGGGACTATTTCCTTTTGTTCATTCGTTGGGGCCGTTGGAGCGGCCCGATCCGATGAGCGAGAAATAGTCCCCTGCAGCGTCCGCGATAATGCTGCATCTGCGCAGTTCATTATCCCGGATCGCGCACTAATCCAAAGCGGCGACGCCAGCGTTTGGTTTCTTTCTCCGCTTTCCCTCAGCCCAGGGAGCGGCTGGCGATGTCCGCCACATCGGCCGACAGACCCGAGGTTGCCGCCACCCGCCGCAAGGCCCGCTCGGCGCTGGCCCGACGCACCGGCTCCAGTTGCCGGAAGGTCTTGAAGGCGGACAGAAGGCGCGCCGCGACCTGCGGGTTCTTGCCGTCCAGCGCCAGCACCACATCCACCAGGAAGTCGTGGCCCTTGCCGTCGGTCCGGTTGAATTGGGTGGGGTTGCCGGTGGCGAAGGCGCCGATCAGCGCCCGCACCCGGTTCGGATTGGCCATGGAGAACACCGGCAGCAGGGTCAGCGCCTGCACCCGCTCCAGCGTGCCCGCCTCCGGGATCTGGGCCTGGAGGCCGAGCCATTTGTCGATCACCAGCGGGTCGGTGACGAAGCGGCGGTAGAAGTCCTCCAGCACCTCGACCCGCGCCGGCGTGTCATGCTGCACCAGCACCGCCAGGGCCGCGAAGCGGTCGGTCATGTTGTCCGCATCGGCATACTGGGCCTGCGCCCGCGCCACTGCCGCCTCGGCGCCGGAGGCGGTGAGATAATCCAGCGCCAGATTGCGCAGCGCCCGGCGGCCGGCCGCCTCGGCGTCAGGGGAATAGGGCGAGCCGCTCGCCATGGCGGTGTAGGCCTGCTCCAGAGGCGCCTGGAGGGCATCGGCTAGAACCAGGCGCAGGGCGCGGCGGGCGGCGAAGACGGCGTCTGGGTCCACGTTGCTGCCGATCTCACGGGCAATCTCGTTCTCGCCCGGCAAGGCCAAGGACTGAGCCTTGAAGGCCGGATCGAGATCGCTCGCCGCCAGCAGTCGGCGTGCGGCTTCCACCAGCGGCGTGACGTCCGGCAGGCGGCCTTCGGCGGCGCCGGCCTTCAGCAGCGCGAAGGCGAGAGCCTGCATGGCATCGAAGCGGTTGAACGGGTCGCGGTCGTGCGCGGCCAGGAACACCAGATCGTCTTCGGTCAGATTGGTGGTGAGGTTGATCGGCGCGGAGAAGCCGCGATTGAGCGACAGCACCGGCCGCGCCGGCAAGCCGGTGAAGACGAAGGACTGTTCCGCCTGCGTCACCTCGATGACGTGACGGGGCACATTGCGGCCGTCGTCCAGGGTCAGCGGCAGGTCGGTGCCGTCGGGGCCCAGCAGGCCCAGCGCCAGGGGCAGGACCACCGGCTTCTTGTCGCTCTGGCCCGGTGTGGGCGGGGTGGACTGGCTCACATCCAGGCGGAAGGTGCGGCTGGTGGCATCGTAGCTGCCGGTGGCGGTGACCCGCGGCGTGCCGGATTGGGCGTACCACAGGGCAAACTGGCTCAGATCCCGGCCGGTGGCCTCGGCGAAGGCGGCCAGGAAATCCTCGATGGTGGCGGCATCGCCGTCATGGCGCTCGAAATAGAGGTCCATCCCCTTGCGGAAGCCCTCTTCCCCCAGGAGGGTCTTGAGCATCCGCACCACCTCGGCGCCCTTTTCATAGACCGTCGCGGTGTAGAAGTTATTGATTTCCCGATAGGTTTGCGGGCGCACCGGGTGGGCGAGGGGGCCGGCATCCTCGGTGAACTGCGCGGCCTTCAGCAGGCGCACGTCGGAGATGCGCTTGACCGGGCGCGAGCGCTGGTCAGCGGAAAACTCCTGGTCGCGGAAGACCGTGAGGCCCTCCTTCAAGCACAGCTGGAACCAGTCGCGGCAGGTGACGCGATTACCGCTCCAATTGTGGAAATACTCATGGGCGATGACGCCCTCGATACCGGCATAATCCGCATCGGTGGCGGTCTGTGGGCTGGCCAGGACGTACTTGTCGTTGAAGACGTTGAGCCCCTTGTTCTCCATGGCGCCCATGTTGAAGTCGGACACCGCGACGATATTGAACACGTCGAGGTCGTATTCCAGTCCGAACGCCTGTTCGTCCCAGCGCATGGAGCGCTTGAGGGCGTCCATGGCGTAGGCGGCGCGAGCCTCCTTGCCGGGCTCCACATAGATGCCCAGTTCCACCGGCCGGCCCGAGGCGGTGACGAAATGGTCCGGCACCTTGGAGAGATTGCCGCCCACCAGCGCGAACAGATAGGACGGCTTCGGCCAGGGGTCATGCCACACAGCATAGTGGCGATCCGTGCCGGCGATGGGGCCGCTTCGCTCCAGATTGCCGTTGCTGAGCAGCACCGGCGCTTCTTCGCGGTTGGCTTCCACCCGCACGGTGTAGACCGCCAGCACGTCGGAGCGATCGGGGAAATAAGTGATGCGGCGGAAGCCTTCGGGCTCGCATTGGGTGCAGTAATTGCCCCGCGTCCGGTAGAGGCCCATGAGTTGGGTGTTGGCCGTGGGATCGACCAGCGTCTCGATCTCCAGCACGAAGCTGTCCGCGGGCGGATGGCGGATGGTCATGCCCTGCGGTGTCGCCTCATAGGCGCCGCCCGCCAGTGGGACGCCGTCGATGGCCACCCGCACCAGGGTCAAATCGTCCCCATCCAAGCGAACCGGAGCGGCGGCCTCGCCGCGGGGATTGCGCCGCAGGGCCAGGCGGGAGACCACGCGGGTGGCACTGGGATGCAGCGAGACGTCGAGGTGCACCGTGTCCACCAGCCAGGCCGGCGGCCGGTAGTCCGCAAGGCGCACGGGATGGATCTCGGCGTCACGCATGAAAAACTCTCCCACAGGAACCGGCGTTTCGCGCGGCTGGATGGAGACTAGAAGCTAGAAACGGCGGGCGAAAGGCCCAAACAGCCGCGCGAGCAGCACAAGACACAGATCGTTCCATGTCGTGCATATCCGGTATGAGCGTACAGCAGTGGAATATGGTCACGAAGTATCCGCTTTCTCGCCGCCTCCTGCCCGCATGGGAACTCTAGGTCAAACCTCTGGTTTACCCCTCCGGAGGATCGATCTATGGCGAGATTTGAGGCCCTGGATGCGTGGCGAGGGATCTGTGCCCTGCTGGTTGTCTTGTTTCATTTCTGCTTCATTTTCACCTCGCCGCTGATGGAGCATCGGCTGGTGTCGAATGCCTATCTTTGCGTGGACTTTTTCTTTGTCCTGAGCGGTTTTGTGGTCTGTCATGCCTATCACCATCGGCTGGCGGATGCGGGAAGCTGGCTGACCTTCGTGGTACGTCGCTTCGGTCGACTGTGGCCCCTCCATGCCACGCTGCTCGCGGCATTCGTGGGATTCATCAGCCTGGTCAATCTGTTACCGCATCCGGATCGCTTCGACCTCACCTGGGGTCCGAGCGAATATTCCGCCGTGGCGATCCCGCTGCACGTCCTGCTGCTCAATGCGGTCAATCTGCACGGCATGGCCTGGAATGCGCCTAGTTGGAGCATCGGCGCGGAGTTTTATACCTATCTGCTGTTCGGCGCCGCCTGCATTCTAGCCGGGCGCGGACTGGTGCTGGCGGCAGCGGCTCTGGCTCTCGCTAGCATTGGGCTACTGGCCGTTGTGTCACCGACTTACATGAATTCCACCGCGGATTTCGGCTTGTTCCGCTGTGTAACGGGCTTCTTCACCGGCGTTTTGGCGTATCATACATTTGGTGCCATCGCAGACCGCTTCAAAAGCGTCCCTCGCTGGGCTGCGACGGCCGTGGAAGCGCTCACCGTTGCCCTGGTGGTGGTGTTCGTCATCTTCGCCGGGCGCGGGCCGGATACGGTCGCCGCCCTCAGCCTTGCCGCCCCGATGGTGTTCGCGGTGGCGGTGCTGGTGTTCGCGCGCGAAGGCGGCCACCTCTCCCGACTGATGCGGGTCCGTCCGCTAGCGGCGCTGGGGCGCTGGTCCTATTCCATCTATCTCGGCCACCAACTGGTGCTGATGGCCGCCGCCTACGGCGTCTGGGCGTTCGCGCGCTGGCAGGGGCTCGATCTGGAGCGTCAGGTGGTGGTGGAGGGCCATGCCAAGGCGCTCTATGACGTGGGCGGCCCGGCAGGCAGTCTCGCGCTGCTGGGGCTCATCCTGGCGGTGGTGATCGCTTTGGCGGCGGTCACCTTCTCCCGTGTCGAGGAGCCGGCGCGCCAGCGCTTCAACGCCATGGCCAAGCGCATGGAGCAGGGCAGCCTCGCCCGCCGGCTTCAGCCGGCGGCGAGCCGGGCGTCGAGGGCCTCGTAGAGCGGGTTTTCGGTGGCGAAGACATATTCGATCGGCCCCACCGTCACCATGCTCGCGCCCTCCGCCCGCAGGAAGATGGAGAGGCCGTGCAAGGTGTCGGGCGGGCAGTGCAGGGTCAGCATGCCCGAGGAAGTGGGACCGCCGAACGGCGCCACGCAGCGGAACCGGGCCACGGCGTCCTGCACCAGATTGGCGTCGCAGCGGGTGAAGCGGGTGCGCACCTCGCGCATGGTGCGGGCGCGCTTTTCCGCCGCCATGCGATCGAACATGGCGTGCGCGGCTGTCCGAGGTCCGTGTGACCAATCGGCGGTCAGGGAGGCCACCAGATTGGCCTCGGACCGCAGGATGACCCCGTCATCCACCACCTTGAGCCCATTGGCCGACAAGGTGGCGCCGGTGGTGGTGATGTCCACGATCAGTTCAGCCGACCCCGAAGCTGGCGTGCCCTCGGTGGCGCCGGCGCTCTCGACGATGCGATAATCGACGATGCCGTGGCGGGCGAAGAAGCTGCGGGTCAAATTCACATATTTGGTGGCGACGCGGATGCGCTGGCCGGTGCGGCTGTGGAAATGCCCGGCCACATCGTCCAGGTCTTCCATGGAGCGCACGTCGATCCAGGCCTGCGGCACCGCCACCACCACATTGGCATGGCCGAAGCCGAGCGGCTCCAGCAGCATCACCCGGCTGTCGGCGTGGGGGATGTTCTCCCGCACCAGGTCTTCGCCGGTGACGCCCACATGCACCGCCCCTGAGGCCAGCGCTGCGGCGATCTCGGAGGCGGAAAGATAGGCCACCTCCACATTCTCCACCCCGCCCAAAGCGCCGCGATAGTCGCGGGCGCCGCGGGCCTGCACCAGCGGCATGCCGGCGCGGGAGAAGAAGGCGTGGACATTCTCTTGCAGCCGGCCCTTGGAGGGCACGGCCAGGATCAGGGTCTCGCTCATGACTGGCCCTCCAGAAGCGCCAGACGCTCCACCCATGCGGCAAATCCCACCGCCGGCACTACGCCCTCGGCGCCCAGGCGGCTCAACAGCCGGTCATAGCGCCCGCCGGCCACCAGCGGCCCCTCGATGCGCCCTTGCGGGTCGCCCAGTTCGAACACCATGCCACTGTAATAATCCAGCGGACGGCCGAAGGCGGCCGAGAACTGCACGTCCGACAGGTTGACCCCGTGGGCCGAGAGGAAGCCCGCGCGCGCCTCGAAGGCGGTCACGGCCGGGCCGATCTCCATCTGCGCCTCGCGGGCCAACTCGCGCATCTGCTGGGCGGCCTCGTCGGGTTCGCCGGTGATGGAGAGGTAGCGCGAGAGAATGGCCGCGGTCTCGGATGACAGGCCGTTGCCCTCCAGGGCCGACTGCTCGAGGAAGCGGGCGGCGATTTCCGACACCGTGCGCCCGCCCACCGTGGTGATGCCGGCAATGGACAACAGATCGGTGATCAAGGCGCGGGCCGCCACCGGGTCGGAACCGGCCAGGGCGGAGAGGACGCCGGCATGGGTGGTGCTGCCCGTGCCCGGCGCCTGGCTGAGGCGCATCAGGTCTTCATCCAGACGGCCCTGGCCGAAATCCTTCATCAGGCGGCGGCGCCACACCGGCGCCAGCGGCAGAGCCTCCAGCACGGCGGCGAACAGGCCGACATCGCCCAGCAGGATTTCCGGGTCCGGCACGCCATAGATGGCGCAGGTTTCAAGCCCGAGCGCGAGAATGTCGGCGTCGGCGGCTTCCCGGTCCTGCCGGCCGAAGGATTCCACGCCGGCTTGGCGGAATTCGCCGGGGCCGGTGCCGCTGAAGCGGAAGACCGGGCCGAGATAGCTCACCGCCGCCGGCATGGGCAGGCGCAGGCGCCCCACTTCCCGCGCCACCGGAATGGTCAGGTCCGGTCGCAAGCACAGTTCCTGGCCGCTTTCGTCCGTGGTCAGGAACATGCGCCGGCGGATCGATTCGCCCGACAGATCCAGGAACGCGTCCGCCGGTTGCAGGATCGGGGGATCCAGGCGGGTGAAGCCGGCGGAGGCGAAGCGCACCATCAGCGCCTCGTCCAGGGCGCTGGTGTCGCGGAACAGGGGTGGGCTTTGCGCCTCGGTCGGCATTTCGGCTCTGGATCTCAAGCGGTGGTGCGGGGGGCCGCGCAGGCGACGGTCCGCCCGTTTCGAGGCGGCTTCTAGCAAAGCTGGACGCCCGCGACCACCCCGGCGGCGCGTCCTGGCCCTTAAGGCTGCCGCCGGGCTCCGCTATAAGGGGCGCAACGTTCCAGATTCGAAAGGTGCCCCATGGCCGAGATCAGCAAGCCCGAAGGCACGCCCGCCAAGCGCGAAGCCAAGGCACCGGCGGTGTCCGCTCTGTCGTTCGAGGCCGCTCTGGCGGAACTCGAAGGCATCGTGCAGCGGCTGGAGGCCGGCAATGTGCCGCTGGAGGAGAGCATCGCCATCTATGAGCGCGGCGAGGCTTTGAAGAAGCGCTGCGAGGCGCTGCTGGGCGAGGCGGAGGCGCGGGTCGCCACCATCACCCGTGATGCGGATGGCCGTCCCACCGGCACCGCGCCCCTGGATCCCGCCGGCTGAGGTTGTGCCAGATCGGGACGGCGGCACGTTCCCCTTGGAACGGCGCCGGAACAGACCGGGTGCGAATCGCTGATCCGCGCCGGTGCCGGTTTCGTTCCCCTCAGTAGAGACCGGGGATGATGCGCTTGGTGCGGGCCACGTAGGCGTCGTATTCGGCGCCGAAGGTTTCCCGCATCATGGCTTCCTCGCGGCCGACGCGGAAGGCGAACAGGATGCCGAAGCCCACCAGGCCCGACAGTCCGGCCACCAGGTTCGGCAGCAGCAGCGCCTGCGCCAGCGCCCATAGGAAGAAGGCCGAATACATGGGGTGGCGCACCTGCCTGTAGACGCCGGACGTCACCAGTTGATGCTCATCCTTGATCTCCAGCGTCACCGACCAGTTGCGGCCGAGATCGCGGTGGGTGCGCCAGAACAGCCAGAGCGCGGCGATGAACACCAGGGTTCCGGCGGCCAATTGCGGCACCGAGAGCCCATAGGTGAGGCCGCGCGGCTGGCCGGTGAGGGCGAACACCGCCGGAATGATGCCCAGCCCAAGGGTCGAGATGGTGAGCAGCGTGTAGTCGCGCAGCGTGCGGTGGCGTGCGTCCGCCACGCGCGTGCGCTTGGCCTTCAGCTCGAACGGCAGGCGCAGCAGGTACCAGCCGATGACGCCGGCGGCCCAGACATAGGTTGCGACCAGGAGGGTGGAGACCGGGTGGGACAGGAAGGGCAGGGAGATCATGCGCTCTTTTGCTGTGTTGCCGCCGCCGGTGCAAGCAGCCCGCCCTCCGCCGTGAACACCGAAAGCGGCCCCTCCGCCGTTCCTACCAGGGTGTCGAACGGCACCGGGGCGCAGACGAAGGCATAGAAATCAAACGGCGCCCGCTGGTCATTGGCCAGGAAGAACTGGCAGTGCAGGCGCATCACGTCGAACCGGAACCGGGCGAAGGTGGCCGGCGTCAGCATGGTCTTGATGGCCACGCGGCGGATCAGCGGCCGGCGGGTGGTGTCGCCGTCGCCGGCCGGTTGCAGCGTGACCGGATCGACCTTGTAGAAGGAGACGATGTCGTCGCGGGCCTGATATTCGGTCCAGCCGATGGCGGTGGCCTTGGACACGGTGCGGGTCGATCCGCGCAGGCGGTCGGCGGCCGGATGCAGGGCGAATTTCGCGATGGTGGAGCCCAGCGTCAGCACCCGGATCGGGATGGTGGTCCCCAGTTGCGGGTCGTCGCGCAGCGCCCGGGCCACGAGGCTGACCACATGCATGGCGCCAAGGCTATGCCCCGCCAGCACGATTTCATCGACGCCGCCCAGCGAGACCGCCGCCCGCAGGCGATCAGCGAAGGCGGTGATGCGCTCCTTCAGCTTGGGGTTGCGGTCATGGGCGAAATCCACTGAAAATTCCGCCAGATCCAGCGACTGCCGCAGCCGCAGCCGCCGATTGAGCAGCCGGATCAGGCTGAGCCCGAACGCAAGGGCGAGCAATGTCCCCAGCACCACACCCGTCCATCGCCCGGTCTGCCCATGCGCCGCCAGCACCGTGCCCACCAGGGCATTGCTGACCAGCGGCTGGAGCGCGCGGGCGGCAAGCCAGCCGAGCGCGGCCGCGGCGGCCCAGATGAGCGTCAGCGTCAGATAGGGCAGGCAGAAGAAAATGCCATAGCGGTGGCTGGTGCGGAAATAGCGGAAGATCGTGCCGCTGAGGACCATGTCCCCCAACGCGCGCACGGTTCCCTTGAGGTGCGACCAGCGACTGCGGTTCATGTCCGCCCGCACCAGATCGTCCCAGGCCATGACCTCGAACCGGGTTTCGGTGGTCCAGCCTGGGCCTTCGGCGCGGGTGGTCCAATAGCCGCCGGTGCGGTTGGTGCGGGCATCGTCCGATGCCTTGGCCTTGACGCCCCAGACATCGCAGAACCGTGCAAGTTCGCGCAGGAACACCCGATGGTGCGCCTCCACGGTCATGGCGTCGTAGCCCGCGACGAAGAAGATGTGACGCCGGAACGGTGGGGGAGGAGGAGCGGACATGGTCGGGCAATCTATCGAAGCCCTTCGGGTGGTGCAAAGCCGTCCCGCGGGTTGTGCGCTTGATCTTCGGCGATGCGGTGATACCTATGCGCCCCATCAGCCGCCTGGGGCGCGGCACAAGCCTTCAGGGCGGCGTGACCGGCCTTGTATTTCCGGGCGTGGCGGCAGGAGTATGGTGTGACGACGCCGCAGAGGCTGCTGTTCGTGCAGGTCAAGAAACCGCCATCCGTCACCGTTGTTTTCGTCTCCTACAACAGCGGGGCGGTGCTGCCGCGGGCCATCGCCTCGGTGCCGGAGAAGACCCAGGTGGTGGTGGTGGATAACGCCAGCCCCCAAGGCACCGGCTGGGCCGAGACCACCGCGCGCGGGTTCGATCTGGTGCCCATGGCGCGCAATCTCGGCTTCGGGGCCGCCTGCAATGCCGGCGCCAAGGCGGCGCGGGGCGACTATGTGCTGTTCCTCAATCCCGACGCCGTGCTGGGGGAGGGGGCGATCCCGGCGCTGCTCGCCGCGGTAAAGCGCTATGGCGACCCGGCCATCTTCATGCCCGCCATCCTCGGCGACAATGGCCGGCCCATGCGCAAGGAAGGCTCCATCCTGGAGCCGGTGCCGCGCAAACGCCGGCTGAAGGCGGACGAGATCGTCGGCGACTACTGCACCCGCTTCGTCCATGGCGCCGCGTTCCTCATGGAGCGGCGGGCGTTTTTGGCGCTGGGCGGGTTCGACGAGGCGATTTTCCTCTATCACGAGGATGACGATCTGGCGCTGCGGGCGCGGGCGCAGGGCATTCCCATCATCGTTGTCGCCGACGCCCAGGTGCGCCATGCCGGCGGCAAGTCCTCCGGCTCCAGCTGGCGCCAGACCTTCCGCGTCAATCGCTTCAAGAAGCAGTCGGAGCGCTATGTGCGGGCGAAATATGCCGCGCCAAAGGGCGTTGCCGGTGAGGCGCTGTATCTTATGGGCGGATGTCTGCTGTCGCTGCTGATGCTGGACTTCCATCGCCTGATGATCCGCTCGGGCAAGATTGCCGGTCTATTTGATAAGGTTCCCGCTCCGTCCGCACCGCAGGCGCGTCCCGCGTCCCGCGCCCCATGATGTCCCGCTGCCGCCTCTTGACCTTCCCCAGATGAGCCTTTGCCGATGAGCTCCCCAGACACGACGCGGATCGCGCGCCACCTGCTCACCGCGGGCGTGAAGGTGTTCGCCGGCTTCGATGCCACCCCCAACATCCGCAAGGCGCTCGGTCTGCTCGCGGCCCCGGAGACCGGCGAGGAACTGCCGGACGAGAAGGATCTGGCGACGCTGCGGCGTCGGGTTGTCCGCCCCTTGGGCGCCATGGACGGGCGCCCGGTCTGTCTGTTTGCCACCTATTCTCCGGACGGGCGCATCTGGCCGCACGTGGCGAACTATTGCCGCGATCTGCGGGCCTCGGGCTGCCGGCTGGTGATGATCGTCGCCACCGACCGGCCGGACCTGCGCTGCTATGATCCCGGCCCCGGCAGCGCCGATGCGCTGCTGGTGGTGGAAAATTTCGGCTACGATTTCTCCGCCTGGGCCCGCACCCTGCGCCTGTGGCCGGATCTGTTGTCGGCCCCTGCTTTGTGGTTCGCCAATGACAGCGTCTACCACTCGCCCACCGCCTTGCCGGCCATGCTGGAGCGGATGAAGCGCAGCCCGGCGGACGTGGTGGCGCTCACCGAGAGCACCGCCTTCCGCCGCCATTTCCAGAGCTATTTCTTCGTGCTGCGGCAGGCGGCGCTGGGCAATCCGGCGGTGCGGGCGTTCTTTTCGGAAGTGCGGGCGCTGGGCGACAAGCAGAAGGTGATCGAAGCCTGCGAGGTGCCGCTGCCGAGCCTGCTGGCCACGGCGCGGCTGCAGGTCGAGGTGCTGTTTCCGCTCGGCGAAGACGATCCGCGCGCGGCCAATCCCACCCTGGCGGCCTGGCACGAACTGCTGCGCAACGGCATGCCGTTCGTGAAAGTGCAGCTGTTGCGGGAGAATCCCATGCAGGTGGACATCCGCCGCTGGCGCAGCGATCTGACCGCGGCAGGGTTCCGTATGGAGGAGATAGAGATGCATCTGGGGAGCCATAAGGTACCGGCGGCGGCCTTGTTGCAGCCCTGAACGGGGCCGATGACACCTCTCCCAGGCGACGGGCACGGGCGCCGGGATGGCTCTGGTTGCGCGTTGCGCTGCTTGATCTGACTGTGTAAGCCTCGATTTCCGGCGCGCGGCCGGTGTGCGGAGTGTTCGGTGACGGTAACGAAGACACCGCTTCTCGATACGGTGCGCGACGCCTCAGACGTCAGGCGCCTGCCGGAAGAGAAGCTCCCCCAACTGGCGGACGAGTTGCGCGCGGAGACCATCAGCGCCGTCTCGGTCACCGGCGGGCATCTGGGCGCGGGCCTCGGCGTGGTCGAGCTGACCGTGGCCCTCCATCATGTGTTCAACACGCCCGAGGATCGGTTGATCTGGGACGTGGGCCATCAGTGCTATCCGCACAAGATCCTGACCGGCCGCCGCGATCGCATCCGCACCTTGCGCCAGGGCGGGGGCCTGTCCGGCTTTACCCGCCGTTCGGAAAGCGAATACGACCCGTTCGGTGCCGCCCATTCCTCCACCTCCATCTCCGCCGGTCTCGGCATGGCGGTGGCGCGGGACCTGTCCGGCGGCAACCGCAATGTGATCGCGGTGATCGGCGACGGCGCCATGTCGGCGGGCATGGCCTATGAGGCCATGAACAATGCCGGCGCCATGGACAGCCGGCTGATCGTCATCCTCAATGACAATGACATGTCCATCGCCCCGCCCACCGGGGCCATGTCGGCCTATCTGGCGCGGCTGATCTCCGGGCGCACCTATCTGTCGCTGCGGGAAATCGGCAAGCAACTGGCCCACCGCATGCCCAAGTTCGTGGAGCGCGGCGCCGCGCGGGCGGAGGAGTTCGCGCGCGGCTTCTGGACCGGCGGCACGCTGTTCGAGGAGATGGGCTTCTATTATGTCGGCCCCATCGACGGCCACAATCTGGAGCACCTGTTGCCGGTGCTGAAGAATGTGCGCGATGCCAAGACCGGGCCGATCCTGGTGCATGTGGTGACCCAGAAGGGCAAGGGCTATCCGCCCGCGGAGGCCTCTGCCGACAAGTATCACGGCGTGGTCAAGTTCGACGTCTCCACCGGCGCGCAGATGAAGGCCAAGTCCAACGCCCCCAGCTATACGCGGGTGTTCGCCGAAGCCCTGATCGAGGAAGCCGGCCGGGACGACAAGGTGGTGGCCATCACCGCCGCCATGCCGTCGGGCACCGGGCTGGACCTGTTCGGCCAGGCGTTTCCGACGCGGACGTTCGACGTGGGTATCGCCGAGCAGCATGCGGTGACCTTTGCCGCCGGCCTGGCGGCGGAAGGCTACAAGCCGTTCTGCGCGCTCTATTCCACTTTCTTGCAGCGCGGCTATGACCAAGTGGTCCACGACGTGGCCATCCAGGGCCTGCCGGTGCGCTTCGCGGTGGATCGTGCCGGTCTGGTGGGGGCGGATGGCGCCACCCATGCGGGCGCGTTCGACATCGCCATGCTGGCCTGTCTGCCCGGCTTCACCGTGATGGCCCCCGCCGACGAGGCGGAACTGACCCATATGATCGCCACCGCTGTGGCTCATGACGCCGGCCCGATCGCCTTCCGCTTTCCGCGCGGCGAGGGCGTCGGCGTCGAGCGTCCGGTGCGGGGCGAGGTGCTGCCCATCGGCAAGGGCCGGGTGGTGCGCGAGGGTACCGACATCGCGCTGCTGTCCCTGGGCACGCGGCTTGCGCCCTGCCTGGACGCGGCGGAACGACTGGCGAGCCTGGGCCATTCGGCGACGGTTGCGGATGCCCGCTTTGCCAAGCCGATCGATCGCGACTTGATCCTGCGGCTGGCGCGCGAGCACCCGGCGCTGCTGATCGTGGAAGAGGGCTCGGTGGGCGGCTTCGGCAGCCAGGTGCTGCAATTGCTCTCGGACGAGGGCGTGCTGGACCGCGGGCTCAAGGTCCGCGCTCTGGTGCTGCCCGACACCTATATCGATCAGGATACGCCAGCGGCGCAGATGGCGTTGGCTGGGCTCGATGCCGATGGCATTCTCGCCCGCGCGCTGCCGCTGCTGGGGCAGGGCGCCGAACGGCGGGGCGCCGTGCCGCTGCGGGCCTGAGGCGGATTTATCGCGGGCGTGGCCCGCGATCCGCTCGTGGGGGTGGGCTGGCGATCACACCGCGCGGAGTACCGGCGAGCGGGCTACGCCGCCGGTCCCGTCATCGGTGCCGTGCCGTTCAGCCTTTGCAGGCCTTTTCGAAGGTGGCGTAGGCCTCGGCGGCGCCGGTCAGCGAGATCTGCTGCTTGACGCCCTTGGTCTCGATGGTGAGCAGCGGCGCGCCGCGGGTGACGGCCTTGATGTCGTCGAACTTGCCGCCCGCATTCACATCGATGGCGCCGCTCTCTTCATTGGCGATGGCCTTGCCGGGAAATTCCTTCTTCACCTTGCCGGCGGCCAGGATCACCTTGGCGGCGTCGTCCACCTTCAGGCCCTTGGACCCGATCATGGAACTGACGAGCACCAGGGGATTTCCCTTCTCGCAGGTGAAGGAAATCATGGCGTTGTCGGTTTCCGGCACGCCAAACATCAGGGTTGCGCCGTCCCCGCTCGCGGTGGTTGCCCAGATCAGTTTTTCCTGGGCGGCAGCGGGCAGGCAGGTGGCTGCAAGCAATCCGGCAGCGATGATGGTGCGGAACATGCGATCTTCCCCATACAATTGGCCGGGATCATACGCATCGCGCCGGATACGAAAAGAGTGTCCTTAATTCTAGGTTAAGATTACCCGCCCGATATGGCTGCGCTCAAGGTCTGCGGCCGGCCGTTCAGCGTTTGACCAAGCAGACACGCTCGAAGTCTGCGAGCCGGGCGCGGGCGCCGGCCAGGGGGAAGGTCTGGGTGGAACCCGGCATCTTTGCCGTCAGGGTGTCGCCGTCGCGGAACAGTTCCAGGACGCGGGCATCGAGGGTCACGGCCGCTTCCACCACCAGCAGGCCGTCGCCTGCCCCCTGGAAGGCGGTGGCGGCCAGTTCCAGGCGGCGCTTGCCGTTGGAGAGGGAGAGTGGCACCCCGTCCCCGGAGCGCACCTTCTTGTCATTGGGGACCTCGACCGCGATCTGAAGCAGTTGGGCGCTGGGCTGACAGGTGGCGGCAAACACCGGATCGGCGGCACGCGGAAGGGCAAAACGCAGGGCATAGGTGTCGTCGGACTTGGCAATGGTCCACACGCGCGGGTCCGGCGGCGTCTCGGCCTTGGCGGACTTGGAGGCTTTGGTCGCGGCCAGGGTGCCGCTGGCAAGCCCCGCAGACATCATGGCCGCAAGAGCCAGGGCGGCGATCATCTTCTGCATACGCACTCCCACCACGCGAGGACAAGCAGGATCGCAGCCCCACGCCCTATCGGTTCTGTTTGCCTCGCCCGTGCGCAATCGCATATCACGGTCGGGCCCGATCACGCGACGGCTTTGGTCGGCGGTGCTCGGCACGGCCAAAATTAGTCTCTCATGGGAAGGGCCGGCATGGCCGCGCGGGCACGGATCGACAAATTGCTGGTGGAGCGGGGCCTGTTCGACAGCCGCGCCCGCGCCCAGGCCGCCGTGCTGGCCGGGCAGGTGACGGCCAATGGCGAGGTCGTGCGCAAGCCCTCGCAGGAAGTCGACGTGAGCGCCGAACTGGTGGCGCAGGACGTTCATCCTTATGTCTCGCGGGGCGGGCTCAAGCTGGTGGCGGGCCTTGATGCCTTCGGCTTCGATCCGGC
>CALRNP020000129.1:0-15726 GCA_943369575.1 Azorhizobium sp. AG788
CCCGCGCCAGCATGTCCAACTGGGCGCGGGGCGTGCCGTCGTCATCCAGTTGGCGGACGTTGGCGGGCAGGGCATCCAACGACCGGGTGAAGCGGGCGCCGTGGCGGTTGAGTTCAGCCGGGTCGGCGCGGGCGATGGCGCCGGGCAGCGGCAAGCGGGCCATGGCGTCGAAGAAGGTGTCGAAGTCCCGCAGCGAGCGACCGAAGCAGAGCACGTAATCCTCTCCGCTCGGCGCGCCAGCGACCTCGGAGGGTGAGAGATTGACCTTGAACGGCACGAACACGCAGCGCTCAGGCGGGATGCCATAGACTTCGGTGAGGCCGCGCGTGTCGCTGAACAGATTGACGGCGAGATCCACCCGCGCCAGCAGGAACCGCTTCGCCACGTGCAGCAGCCGCGCCTTCCTGGTGGCCGGGCGCCGCAGCACCAGGTCGAAGGCCGCCACCGGGCGGCGGGCGGGCGGCCAGATCAGCCCCGCCAGCACCAGCCCCATGGTCAGGTCAGGATCGCAATTGGTGACGAACACCGTGTCCTTCGGCCGCCCGGCCTTCAGGCAGGTCCACACCGTGCGGGCGAGGCTGCGGGCGCCGGTGCGCCCGTCACGGGCGCGCCAGGGGGAGGGGATCGCGGCCATGTTGGTTACGATGTGCACCGTTCGGGGCCTCCTTCACGCATCACGGCCAGCAGCCCACCCTAAAGCGGGCGCATGACGCCTCCCTTACCGCGTCTGACTTACCGCGATTGGCCTTTGGCCTCATCCAGCCAGGGCGGCAGGCTGGCCTTGAGCGGCGGGGCCGCCGTGGGGGTGCAAGTGCCGGTCCGGTGCCAGAGGCAGGCCGGTCCGCGGGTGCCATTGGCGTAGCATTGGCCTTTTTCGTAGCCGAGGGTGGAGAAATCCTCCAGCGGCTCGCCAGGCAACTCGCTGGTGGTGAGGATGTAATTGAAGGCGGCGCTCTTGGCCTTGAAGTCCGGGTCGCCGGCGCTGATGCCATAGAGCCCCTTGTCGGCATTGAGATACACATAGCCGCCGCTCAGCCACCAATTGCTGCCGGGGGCGATGGCGAGGCCGCAGGCGGCGGGGTCCGCATTCACGGCCCGCGTCGCCAGGATGGTGCCGCGCCCCAAGGAGAAGGTGGCGGCGAAATAGCCGAACCCGCCCAGCAGAGCCGAGGTCAGTGCCACGAAGACAAAGCCGATGGCCGCGATCCGGGCCAGCGGCACCTTGCCTTCCCACAGCCGCAACGCCAGCAGCGATCCGCCGAGCCCCGCCAGCACCAGCACGAACGGCACGCCCGGATAGAGATAGCGCGGGTGCTTCATGGCGATCAGCTCCAGCACCGCCAGATTGACCACCGGAATGGCCAGCAGCAGCGGCAGCCGCGGCGCCGCCAGAAGCGCGGTCAAGGCAATGAGGGCGAAGGCGCCGGACCAATAGGCCAGGATCCAGGCCGGGTAGTGATACCAGGGCACGAAGCCGAACCGGCCGTCGCCGGTCTCGCCGATGCTGGAGGACTGGTACTTCACATATTTGATGATGGACTGGAACGGCAGCCCCCAGGTGGCCCAGTCCAGGGCGCCGAGGAACAAGAGCGGGCCGATGCCGCCGAGGATGAAGGCGGCGTAGGCGCGCAGATTGAGCCGCGCCACCCAGATGCCCACCAGCAGCACGATGGGGCCGAGCTGGATGCGGAAGGCCAGTGCCGCCCCGAGCACAAAGCCCGCCAGCACCAGCCGGCGGAAGCTATGGGCCGGGCCATCGGGATAGGCCAGGTAGACGCCGGGCACCAGCAGGAAGGTGGCAATGGTGTCCTGGAGCGGCTGGCCGGCATAATAGACGGTCTCGAACCAATAGGCGCCGAGCGCCCCGCACACCACCGCGCCGACGGTGCCGGCAATGCGCCAGCCCCACAGGAAGCAGGGCGGAATCACCAGCAGCGAGACCAGGCTGCACACGGCGGCGGCGCCGAAGATCTGCGCCTGGGCCTGCCCGCCCAGGGCACGCGCCAGTTCCATACCCGGCAGGATCAGGCCGGGCACCAGCCAGGGACGGGCGCCGGAGACGAATTCCCACGGCAGCAGGCCGCGCCCGTACATGAGCCGGTGCGCCTGCTCCAGATATTGGAATGTAACGTCGGCATAGCTCATGTTCGGCTGCCACCAGAACACGAACAGTTTTGCCGCATAGGAGCTGATCAGCAGGGCGACGAGTACCGCAATGAGCGTCGCCGGGAGCGGCGCGCGCTGCTCATTGTCCGTGAAAGCTGCCTGCCCCATGCCGTCCGTTCCTGTCTTGCCCGCAGCCTGTCGTGCCCGAACCTCGCTGCGGGCGTGCGCCTACCATGGCGAGGTGAAGCATGTTCCCCCGCCGGCGCAAACCCCAGATCGGCCTGCGCCGCCGATGCACCCACCATGGCGGTCGCAAAAAGCCCGGGTTTGGGCGACACTGACGCCGGGTGAGTCGGCTGGTCGCCCTCACCTGCGCCAACGTTTCAGGGCTGTTGCCAATGTCTTCCGGCCTCGTCGCGCCTCCTTCGCCGCGCGCGCCCGTCTTCCGCCTGTGCCGCTGGGCGCTGCTCGTCCTCTGCGCCGGGGCGCCCGGGTTGACCGGCTGCACCACCACGCAGCAGGACCCCACCGCCATGATCCCGCCGGACATCCAGGCCAGCGTCATTGCGGAGGAGCGTCTGCGCCAGGCGCGGGAGGCGGCCAATGCGGGCGTGCCCAATGCCCAGGCCACCAGCGTCCAGGAAATCCTCGCCCGCGCCCGCGCGGCGGAAGCCACCACGCCTCCCACCTCCGACGCCTCTGCTGCGGCCGCCCCGCCCGCGGGCGGGGATGCGGCCACCACCGGCTCCATTCCGCCCGCATCGGCCCGAGCCACGGCACCGCCCAAACGCAGCGCGGCTCCCCGGGAGTTCGAGGTCACGTTCGAGGGCGCCGAGGATACGCCGGGCGGGGCGGAAGCTGCCGCTCTTGCCAAGGCATGGAAGGCGGGCAAGGTGCCCGCTAAGGCCCAGGTAATGATAACTGCAGGTCCTGGACCCGGCGCAACCGCTTTTGATCAAGCGCTGCTGGCGAACAGGCGCCTGCGCACGGTAAGGTCGCTGCTGCCGGCGGATCTCGACGCCAAACAGCTTTACGACCCCGACATGACGCCCGACACCGTGCGCATCGTGGTGGGGACACCGGATTGACGGCCCATGTTTGAAACCACGTCGGATACCTTCGCTTACATCGTCCAGGTGGCCTGGCGGCGGCGGTTTCTCGCGATCATCCCGGTGCTGCTGCTGCCGCCGCTGGCTTTGGTGGCGGCGACGCTGGCGCCGGCCCGCTGGGAAGCGCGGATGACGCTGCTGGTGCAGGAGCCCTCCAAGCTCAATCCGATCCTCAACGACATCGCGGTCAATCCGAACCTCAAGGAACGCATGTCCGCCCTGATCGCGCTCGCCCATTCCGAGGTGGTGCTCGGCCGGGTGCTGGAGGATATGGGGCGCATCAATAGCGAGACCGATCCCAAGACCCGTGATGATCTGGTCAAGGCGCTGTCGGCGGCGGTGAGCATTCAATTGGTGGGCACCGACATCATCGAGATGCGGGTGCGCAGCATGGATTCCAAGTCGCCGTCGGCAACCCTGCTGGCGCTGTCGCGCCGCTTCGTGGAGCGCCTGGTGTCGCCCGAGCGCACCGCCGTGCAGGACAGCGAGCGCTTCCTGAAAGAACAGATGACCGAGCGCCGGGTCTCGCTGGACACCGCCGAGCGGGCGAATCTGGCCTTCAAGAACGCCAATGCGGACAAATTGCCGGCGCTCTACAATTCCACCGTGCAGCGGCTGGCCCAGCTGGAGCAGCAGCTCGAGACCAAGCAGATGGAGCTGAGCACCGCCGGCGCCACCATGGAAGACCTGCGCAAGCGTCTCGCCACCACCAACCCGCTGATCGGCCGCATCGAGGACAGCATCGTTCAGGCGTCCAGCGAGCTGGCCGGCTTGCGGGCCCGCTATACCGACCAGCACAGCCTGGTGCAGGCGGCCGAATGGCACCTGCAACGGCTGGAGGAAGAGCGCCGCCACCTGCTGAACGACAGCCACGCCATCGATGCCTCCGACCTGGACCGCCTGTGGAACTTGGCGGCCGGCATCGGCGGCGGCCAGCAGAAAGAGGGCGAAAATCGCAACGCCACCCCCCTGCTGGTATCGCAGCTTCAGCGCCTCCAGGAGGCCCAGGCCAAGCGGGTGGGGCTGGAGAATGAGGTGGAGCAGCTCAAAGCCGTTATCGCCCGCCTTCAGCGCGACATCGCCGAATTCGGTCCCATCGAGCAGCAGCAGCAGCAATTGGAACGCTCGGTCACGCTGGCGCGGGAGAATTACGAATCCCTGGCTAAGCGCTATGAAATGGCGCGGGTGACCGGCGCGCTCGGCCTGTTCGAGGCCCCCGAGCGCGTGAAGGTGCTGGAGGCCCCGGCCGATCCGGCGTCCAAGGTCACGCCGGGCTATTTCCTCTATCTGCTCGCCGGCGTGTTCGCGGGCTTCTCGGTCGGCGGCGCCTTGGCTGCGGCGAGCGAATTGCTGGATACCCGGCTGCGGCGCCCGACCGATTTCGCCCGCGTCTTCGGCGTGCCGGTGATCGCCCGCATTCCCCGCATCGAGCCGCAGGTGAACTTCCGCGCCGCCGCCTGAGCGGTGCCGCGGCTACAGCTTGGTGTTCAGGAGCCGGCTGCCGCGCACCAGCGAGATGAAGCGCTGGACCAGACCGGGTGCGAACGGGATGAAGCGCTCGGCCTCGTCCACCAGTTCTTCTCCCGGCGTGGGATTGAAGCGGTCATTGATGACGATGCCCTGCAACGGCGCATTGGCCTGGCGCAAAGCGGTGGCGGCGCGGTTGAGGGCGCCGCGGGTGACCCGGCCGGCAAGGCACACCACCACCACGCTCTCGCAGGCGGCGGCGACCGCCGTGACCGGCACCGCCACGCGTTCGCGCGGATCCACCGGCGCCAGGTCGAGGACGATGGCGTCGTAGCTGCGCAGCAGCACCTCCAGCATGTTGCGGATGGCGGTGGCATTGCGGAACGCAAAGCTCACATCCGGCATGGGCGCGGCGGTGAGCCGGTCGAAGCCGCGGGTGTCGGAGACGATGAAGGGGGTGAGGTCCGGATCTTCCGGGGTCCAGGTGGTGGCCTGGGCGGGAACGGCGGCGGTGGGATCGGACAGCCCCACCAGCAAGGTCCGGCCCTGGCGCATGGCGCGCTCGGCCAACGCCGCCGCCATGGTGGAGACGCCGCTGTCGCTGACCACCGCGGTCACGCCGACCACCCGCGCCCCCTGGCCGAACGTGGCGAGGAAGACCGTTTCAACCTCGCGTAGACCCCTGCCCCACATACGTTTCCTCCAATCCCGGCAGACGGCGCGGCAACTCCAGGGGGAACCGCCGCTCGGGGCTGACCGCCTGCGCGGCTCGCCCCGGCTGCCAGGAGACCGTGAGACCCGGCCCGCCTGGCGCGGCCTGCCGGTATCCATGATCCGGGCGGGCCTTGGCCCGTCCGGTGGTTGACCCGCTCCGGCGCGTGGCGAGCCCTTGCGGTCCCGGCTAGCCGCCGGAGAGGAAGGCGATCAGGGAGATGATCGGCAGGACGTTCTGCACGCCATCCACGAAGATCTTCCAGCCGCTCTGCGAAGTGCTGGGTACATAGACCGTATCGCCCTGCTGCACCACCGGCAGCAATCGGATGTCGCCGGTCTTGGCGAACTGGATCAGGTCGAAGGTCCGGGCCTGTTCGCGGCAGCAGCCGAGATTCACCACCACGATCTTCTGCTGATAGGCATCGTTGGTGGGGCCACCGGCTTCCGCCAGCAGATCCAGCAGCGTCATGTTGTTGTCGAAGCGGTAGCGTCCCGGCTTGGCGACGGCGCCCAGCACCCGCACGGTGCTTTCCTTGCTGTCGTCGAACCATTCCTTGTTGGTGCGGTCCGGCACGAAGATGACGTCGCCGGTACGCACCTTGGGCAGCAGCTTCTCGTCGCCGGTGGCGAAATACTGCGCCAGATTGAGCTGCGTCACCTTCGAGCCCGGCAGGCCGCGATGGGAAATGCGCACGTTGCGCAGGTCCGCGGTGCTGGTGGGGCCGTTGGCGGCGGTGAGGATGTCCAGGAAGCTCATGTTCTTGTTGAAGGCATAGCGGCCGGGAATCTGCACCTGCCCCATGATGTAGATGACGTCTTCCTTGGCCAGCTGAACCCACTTGGCCTTGTTGTCGATGGGCGATTCCGGCAGCGGGGGAATGCGGATGACGTTGCCGGCCCTGATCTTGGGCAGTTGCGACAGCGGCCCGCCGGAGGCCAGGAAGGCCTGGAGATCGAAGCTGCGCGGCGTCGCCGTATCCTTTTCCGTTTGGAGGATCTGGATATGGGCGATGTCGGAGCGCTGGTTGGGGCCGCCAGCCTCGCCCAGCAGGTCCATCAGGCTCATCTCGTCGGACCATTCGTAGCGGCCGGGCTTGTTGACCTCGCCGATCACCTGGACCGCGCGGGTGGGCGGCACCTTCAGCCAGGACGGGCGGTCGGAGCTTTCGATCTTCTCCGGCACGAAGATGGCATCGCCCGGCATGATGATCGGCAGCGGCACCCGATCGCCCTCGGTGTAGGAGACCAGGTCGAAGCGCGTGGTTTCCCCGTCGGCCTTGAGGACGCGGATCTGCCGGGTTTCGGCATAACGGGTGGGGCCGCCGGCATTGGCCAGAATTTCCATCAGCCGCGCATCGGGCGGGGCTTCGATCGCCCCCGGCCGGTTCACTTCGCCGATGACATAGACGGTGCGGACCGAGCGGCGGATTTCCTCTTCCTGCTTGGGCACGAAGATGGTGGCGCCGGGCCGCAGGGCCGGCAGCAGCTTCTCATCGCCGGTGTCGAGATAACGGCGCAGGTTGAACACCACCGGGTCGCCGCTATTGATGACCCGGATGTTCTCGATGGAGGCATACCGGGTCACGCCGCCGGCGCGCATGATCATGTCGACGACGCTGAGGCCTTCCTTGTAGCCGAAGGTACCGGCGCGGGTGACTTCGCCGAACACCTTGATCGAACTGGTATTGTCCGCCGCGTCGCCCTGGTCGGCCAGGGTGCGGGCGTCGAAATTGATCTGCACATTGCCGGTGGCCGGGGACGACGGCACGAAGATCACGTCCAGCGGCTGCAACTGCGGCACGAGCCGCGTGTCGCCGGTGTCGAGGTATTTCTTGTAGTCGAACACCGTGGTGCGGTTGCCCCGGCGCAATTGCAGCTTGTCCAGCTGGGCGCCCTGATTGAGGCCGCCGGCGGCGGTGATGGCCTGCTGAAGGCCGGCGTCGATGGGCAGGTTTACTTCGCCCGGATTGGCCACATAGCCCAGGACGGTCACCAGCAGGCGGCGCTCCTTGAGCGTGACGGTCATGCGGCCGAGATCGCGGTAGGCCTTGCTCAAGGCTTCGCGCACCTGGAGGGTGGCTTCCGCCATGGTGCGCCCGGCCAGATCCACGTCGCCCACTTCCGGCAAGGTGACCCGGCCGCTGCGGTCGATGAGAAAGTCGCGGTTGAACGCCGGTTCGCCGGGCAAAGCGATGGTGAGCACATCGCCCACCCGCAGCCGCAGGGATGCGTCCGCTGCGGCGGTCTGCTGGGCCACGGCGGGGGCGGGAAGCGCGAACATCGCCAGCGCGAGAAGCGCGGCGAATAAAGAAAGAGCGGCGCGGGAGATCATGTCATCTGCTCCCGCTGGCGGCCTGGCGCGGCAACTGGCGCTCGATGGCATCCATCTTCTGCTTCAGCCGGGCGATATCGATCTCGGAATCCTCGCCGAAGCCGCCTTCCGATTGCCGGCGGATCTGGATCAGCAGGCGTTCGGCCTCATAGGTGTCGGCCGCCGCGTAGTAGCGTGCATTGCGGGCCACCAGGCTGATCATGCGGTCGGACAATTGGTCGATGCGCACGTCCGTGGAGGGCCGGCGCTCGGCCAGGCCGCCGGTGCCCGGAGCGGGCCAGGGCATGGTGGAGCTGGCCTCGCAGCCCGCGAGCATGAAGGCCACGGCCAAGGCGGGCAGGGCGTACGCCAGTCGGCGGCTGAGCGTCGGATGCGGGGAGGGGGCAGGGTAGGTCACGGCACGGACCCCTCGTCCACGAGATCGGAGAGACGCAGATGGGTCAGCAACTGGAGCGCCTGACCGCGGGCGCCCCGCAGGCGGAGCTTGCAACCGGCCACCCGCAGTCGTTTGTACAGAAACACAATTCCGCCGACGCCCGATGAATCCATGAATTCGACCTGCCCCAGGTCCAGCACCACGTCCTCGGCTCCGCTGCCCAGCGCCTCGAAGGTCGCTTTGAGCTCGGCCATGGCCGCGGCATCCATGTCTCCGGCGATCTCCACCACTTTCGGCATGGAAGCCCTCACACGCGGTAGCCGATGGGGCGACCGTTCTCGAACTTGGGGCTGCTGCCGGCTTTGCAGAGGGCGCGAAACACCTGTTGTGAGATGATTCGGTGCACTGCTTCGTGGCGTCAGCCTTAACCATCGCCACAACAAACCATTTACCTTAAGAACCCGTAAAACCTGCCATCTCTATGGTATGCTAAGCATCAGCCCGGTGGCTCAGGCGAGCTGAAGGAACGTCTTTTTGCCGAACGGCATCTTGCAGATTGTGCAACGTCTCAGGCCCGGCGGGATCGAGGTGCTTGCGCTTGAACTTTCCGCGCGCCTGTCGGGGCAAAATGCGATCCTGAGCCTGGAGTGGACCGACCTCCAGATCGCCGCCAATTGGCCGATGCTTGCCGGCTTGACCACGCCCGTGGTGGGTATGGCGAAGAAGCCGGGCGTGCGCCCCGGACTGCTGCTGACCCTCTTGCGACGGATCCGGTCGTTTGCCCCCCGTGCGGTCATGACCCACCACATCGGTCCCCTCGTCTATGGCGGGCTGGCGGCACGGCTCGCCGGGGTGCCGATCATCGTCCATGTGGAACATGACGTCTGGCATTACGCGCGGGCGAACCACCGCCGCCTCGCCCGGCTGGCGGCCGTGCTGGTGCGCCCGCAAGTGGTGGCGGTGTCACAGACCGTCGCCACGGCGATGCGCGAGCTGATGCCGGGCGTTCACGTTTCCGTGATCGCCAATGCGGTAGATACCGACCGCTTCACGCCTGGCGACCGCATCGCCGCCCGTCGGCGGCTCGGCTTGCCGACGGACGTCCCGATCATCGGCGTCGCCGGGCGTCTGGAGGAGGTGAAGGGGCAGGACGTGCTGCTGCATGCGGTCGCGGCCTTGCCGCAGGCGGTGCTGGTGCTGGCGGGCGATGGCACCCAGGCGCCCGAGCTCAAGCGGTTGGCCGCTTCCCTCGGCATGGCCGAGCGGGTGATCTTCCTCGGCTATCGCTCCGACATGGACACCATCTATCCGGCCTTCGACGTGGTGGCGCTGCCGTCCCGCAACGAGGGGCTGCCGCTGTCGATCCTGGAGGCGCAGGCCTGCGATATTCCGGTGGTGGCGAGCGATGTGGGCTCGGTGCACGAGGCCATGTGTCCCGATGCCAGCCGGTTGGTGCCCGCCGGCGACGTGGCGGCGTTGCGCGCGGCGCTGAATGAATTCTTGACGAACCCGCCGCTGGTCAAGCCCCGCGCTTTCGTGCTGGAGCATTTCTCCTGGGCCAAGACGGTCGCCGCCTATCAGCGCATTCTGGACGTGCGGTGAGCCGGTCGTGATGATCCTGCTGCAAGCACTGTTCTGGCTCAGCCTGGGCGGAATCGTCTATCACCATGCGGTGTTCCCGCTGCTGCTGCGGGCATTGGCGCGCCGGCGCGGCATGCGGCCGACGCCCCCGGCGCTGGCGACCGCGGCGCTGCCGCCAATCACCATCGTTATTCCGGCCTATCAGGAGGCCGGCTTCATCGCCGCCAAGCTGACCGATTGCGCCGGGCTGGACTATCCCCGCGACCGGCTGACCGTGATCGTGGCCTGCGACGGCTGCACCGACGGCACGGAGCTGCGGGCCGCCGAAGCCCTGGCGCAACCGGCCTGCGCCGGGCTGAAGGTGGAGATCCGCGCCTTCCCGATCAATCGCGGCAAGGTGGCGGTGCTGAACGCGGTCATCGGCAGCTTGCCGCCGGGCATCGTCGCCTTGACCGATGTGTCTGCCAGCCTGTCGGTGGATGCGCTGCGCCGGGCGGCCGCCCATTTCGCCGATCCGGCGGTGGGCGTGGTGGCCGGCACCTATGCGCTGCGCCAGGCGGGCAGCGCCGGCGAAGCGGGCTATTGGCGCTATCAGACCGCGATCAAGGCCGACGAGGCGGCGGTGGCGGCGCCCATCGGCGTGCATGGCGCCTTCTATCTGTTCCGGCGCGAGCTATGGCGGCCACTGCCGGCGGACACCATCAATGACGACGTGATCCTGCCCATGGCCATCGTCGCCGATGGCGCCGAGGCGGTCTATGACCGGGCCATGGTGGCCACCGAGGAGGAGCATACCCAGCGCGCCCAAGAATTCCGCCGCCGGGTGCGCATCGCCTCCGGCAATGTGCAGCAGGCGCTGCGGCTGTGGCGGCTGGGCGATCTGCGCCGCCCGCGCCTGGCGTTCGTGTTCCTCTCCGGCAAGGCGCTGCGGGCGTTCGCGCCGCTGCTGCTGGTGGTGATGTTCGCCAGCAATCTGGCCCTTGCCATCTCCGGCCCCGTTCTATACCGCCTGCTGCTGCTGGGGCAGGTTGCCTTCTACCTTCTCGCCTTGGCGACGATCGCCCGCCCGGCCGCGAAATGGCCCCGCGCCTTGCGGTTTGCCGGGTATTTCGTCGAGGGCCATGGGGCCGGTCTGGTGGGCGCGGTGCGCCAGCTGTCCGGCCGCGACAAGGGCCGCTGGAGCCGGGCGGCGGAGAGTGCGGGGGCCATGGACGAGGATTACGTGCACCCCCTGGTGCGCATCGGCAAGCGCGCCTTCGACATCGTGGTCGGGCTGGTGGCGTTCCTGGTGCTGGCGATCGCCTTCGTGCCGGTGGCGCTGGCCATCAAGCTGACCTCCAGGGGGCCGATCTTCTATCGCCAGATCCGGGTCGGGCGCTCCACCGCCACCCATACCGACCTGTTCTATCTGTTCAAGTTCCGCACCATGTATGTGGATGCGGAAGCCCGCACCGGCCCGGTGTGGGCCACCGCCAATGATCCGCGCATCACCCCGGTGGGGCGGTTCATGCGCAAGACCCGCATCGACGAGCTGCCGCAGGCGATCAATGTGCTGAAGGGCGACATGTCCATCGTCGGCCCGCGGCCGGAGCGCCCCGCCTTCTTCCAGAAGCTGGAGAAGGAAATCCCCTTCTATACCGAGCGCACCCACGGCCTGCGCCCCGGCATCACCGGCCTGGCCCAGGTGAACCAGGGCTATGACGGCTCCATCGAGGATGTGCGCTCCAAGGTGGGCTACGACCACGCTTATGCCATGCGCCTCCTGGACCCGTGGGACTGGTTCAAGACCGACGTCTGGATCATCCTGCGCACCTTTACGGTAATGGTGCTGGGCAAGGGGCAGTAGGCTCACACCTCCGCCGCATAGCGGAACGGATCGCCGGTCCGCGCCCGGTCATAGACGCGGCGGCCGGCCACATAGGTCGCCGCCACCGCCCGGTCATCGCCCAGGGTCATCAGCGCGAACAGGGTGTCGGCGATGTCGGCGCTTTGGGCGGTGCGCAGGGCCAGCAGGTCCGTGGCTTTGAGATCCAGCACGCAGACATCGGCGGCATAGCCCGGCGCCAATTGCCCCAGCATATGGTCGAGGTGCAGCGCATGCGCCCCGCCCAGCGTGGCGAGATAGAAGCCCTTCAGCCCATCCAGCCGGTCGCCGCGCAAGGTGGCGGTCTTATAGGCCTCGCCGAGCGTCATGAGCTGGGAGAAGGAGGTGCCGGCGCCCACGTCGGTGCCGAGCCCCACCCGCACCGGGCGGCGGATGTCCTGGGTCTCGAACAGGCGGAACAGGCCGGAGCCCAGGAACAGGTTCGAGGTGGGGCAATGGGCCAGTGCCGCGCCGGTCTCGTGGCAGGTGCACAGATTGCCCTCGTCCAGATGCACGCCATGCCCCAGCACGCTGCGCGGCCCGATCAGGCCGGCATGGGCATAGACGTCCAGATAATCCGCCCGCTCGGGAAACAGGCCGGCGATCCAGGCGATCTCCGCCAGGTTTTCGCTCACATGGGTCTGCAGGAACAGGCCGTCGTGGCGCTGGAGCAGATGGCCGGCGGCTTCCAGTTGAGCGGCTGTGCTGCTGCCGGCGAAGCGCGGCGTCACCGCATAGAGCTGCCGGCCGCGCCGGTGCCAGCGGGCGATCAGCGCCTCGGTCTCGTCCATGCCCTGGGCGATGGAGGCGTCCAGCAGGCCCGGCGGGGCGTTGCGGTCCATCAGCACCTTGCCGGCGATCATCAACGTGTCGAACCGCTCGCTCTCGGTGAACAAGGCCTCCGCCGAATGGGGATGGACCGTGCAATAGACCATCGCCGTGGTGGTGCCGGCGCGCAGCAGTTCGCGCAGGAACACTTTGGCGATGCGCGCGGCATAAGCGGGGTCGGCGAACTTCAGTTCGGTGGGGAAGGTGTAGCGCTCCAGCCACTCCAGCAATTGCCCGCCGAAGGCGCCGATCATCTCGGTCTGCGGGTAGTGCACATGGGTGTCGATGAAGCCGGGGCACAGCAGCGCGTCCGGATAGGCGGTGATCGCCGTGCCGTCCGGCAAGGTGGGCTTCACCGCCTCATAGGGCCCGAACGCGGTGATGGTCCCGCCGGCCATCACCAGCAAAGCGTCAGGCTCATAGGTGAAGCAGTCCTCCGCCGGGGCATGGAAGGGATTGCCCCGGAACGAAATCGCCCCGGCGCGCAGGACGGTGAGCGGGCCGCTCACCCGGCGGCGCCTTCATAGACATATTTGAACACGAACACCGCCGCGATCAGCCACACGATCCACTTCACCTCCCGCGCCCGCCCGGTCAACAGCTTGAGGCCCGCATAGGAAATGAAGCCGAAGGCGACGCCATTGGCGATGGAATAAGTGAAGGGCATCATGAGCGCCGTCACCGAGGCGGGGATGACTTCGGTGATGTCCTCCCAATCCAGCTCGGTGAGGTCCCGCAGCATCAGGCAGGCCACATAGAACAGCGCCGGGGCGGTGGCATAAGCGGGCACCGAGCCGGCCAGAGGCGACAGGAACAGGCAGGCCAGGAACAGCCCGGCCACGGTGACGGCGGTGAGCCCGGTGCGCCCGCCCTCCTGCACGCCGGAGGCGCTTTCCAGATAGGCGGTGGAGCTGGAGGTGCCCAGCATGGAGCCGATGAAGATGGAGGTGCTGTCCGCCAGCAGCGCCTTGTTGAGGCGCTCCATCTTGCCGTCCTTCAGCAGCCCGGCGCGGCGGGCCACGCCCATGAGGGTGCCGGTGGCGTCGAACAATTCCACCAGGAAGAACACCAGCACCACATTGAGGATGCCGGCGTTCAGCGCGCCGGGAATATCCAAGGCGAACAAGGTCGGGGAGATGGACGGCGGCAGCGACACCAGGCTGGAGATGGCATTGCCGGCGAAGAAGAAGCTGAGCGCCGTCACCCCGAGGATGCCCAGCAGCAGCGCCCCCTTCACCTCCAGCACCGAGAGCGCCGCCACCGCGAAGAAGCCGATCACCGCCAGCACCACGCTGGGCTTGTGCAGATCGCCCATGGTGACGAAGGTGGCCGGGCTGGCAGCGACGATGCCGGCATTCTTCAGCGAGATGATCGCCAAAAACAGCCCGATGCCCACGGTGATGGCGATGCGGATGGAATGGGGGATGCCGTCGACGATGGCATCGCGGATGCGGAAGAGCGTCACCAGCATGAAGCAGACGCCGGAGATGAACACCGCTCCCAGCGCCACCTGCCATGTGTAGCCCATGCTGAGCACGACCACGTAGGAGAAGTAGGCGTTGAGCCCCATGCCCGGCGCGATGGCGATGGGGTAATTGGCATAAAGCCCCATGATGAGGCTGCCCAGAGCGGCGATCAGGCAGGTGGCGACGAACACCGAGCCCTTGGGCATGCCCGCATCCGCCAGGATCGCGGGGTTGATGAAGATGATGTAGGCCATGGTGAGGAAGGTGGTGACCCCCGCCATCACCTCGGTGCGCACCGTTGTGCCGTTTTCCTTCAAGCCGAAAAAGCGATCGAGCATGGCCTACCCCCCTCAGGTGGCTGATGAAATCGTTTGGGGCGCGACGCCGGCCGCAGCCAGCGCCCGGTAAACGGTGTCCGGGGTGAAGGGCGGCGCCGTGAGCCGCACGCCGGTGGCGTCGCGCACCGCATTAGCCAGCGCCGCCGCCACCGGATTGAACGGGCTCTCGCTCATGGACTTGGCGCCGAACGGCCCGAGCGCGTCATAGGTGTCGGCAAACAGCACCTCGGTTGTCGGCACATCGGCGAAGGCCGGGATGTGATAGTGCCGGAAGCTGGGATTGACCACGGCGCCCGCCCCATCGATGCGCAGATCTTCATAGAGCGCCGCGCCCAAAGCCTGGGCGCCGCCGCCCTCCACCTGCCCCCGGCACTGCATGGGGTTCAGCACCCGGCCCGCATCGGCGGCCTGAACGCTTTTCAAGATGCGGATTTCGCCGGTGTCGCTGTTCACCGCCACGACGAAACCGTGGACATTGAACGCCACCGAACGGGGCGATCCATTGGCCGTGCCGTGCGCCTCCAGCGGCGCTTGGGCGAGACGCGCGATCTCCGCGCGGGACAGCAACGGCCCGCCCTCCACTTGCACGCCGTCCGCCGTCAGCCGGCAGCGCTCCGGCGCCACGCCAAGTTGCCGGGCGGCGGCGCCTAGGATCTTCTGCGCCAGCGTTTCCGCCGCGTTCTGCACCGCGCGCCCGGCCACCACCAGCCCGGTGCTGCCGTAGGCGCCGGTGTCATGGTCCACCGCATCGGTATCGGAGCTGCGCAGGCGAATGTCGGCGGGGCGGGCCGACAGCGCGGTGGCGGCGATCTGCGCATGGCCGGTGAGGCTGCCATTGCCGAATTCCGCCGTGCCGACGCTGAGGAGGAAGCCGCCGTCGGGAGCCAAGGCGATGCGGGCATCCGCATGGTGGCCACGGGGGGGAATGGTGTCGATCATGGCCTGCGCCATGCCCTGGCCTAGGCGCCACGGCGCCTCCAAGGACGGCGGGGCGAAGTCGCTCAAGGCCTGCTCGACCAGATCGAGGCACTGGTCGAGGCCATAGCTGCCATATTCCACGTCATGGGGGTGGAGGTCGTAAGCCACCATGGGCACGCCGGGGCGCACGCTGTTGCGGCGGCGCAGCTCGAACGGGTCGAGGGTCAGCCGGCGGGCCAGTTCGTCCATGGCGGATTCGATGGCGAAGATGGTCTGGCTGAGGCCATAGCCGCGGAAGGCGCCGGAGGGCAGGGTGTTGGTATAGACCGCCTGTCCCGTCACCTTCTTGTTCGGGCAGGCATAGACCGCCACCGATTCGTTGCAGCCGTGGAACAGCGTGCCGACACCGTGATTGCCATAGGCGCCGGTGTTGGACAGCACGTCCATCTCGAAGGCCGTGAGCACGCCCTCGGCGGTGGCCCCCAATTTCACTCGCACCCGCATGGGATGGCGGGTGGTGGCGGCGGAAAACTGTTCTTCGCGGCTCAGTTCCCATTGCACCGGGCGGCCGGTCTTCAGCACCGCCAGCCCCACCAGATCCTCCAGCAGCATCTCCTGCTTGCCGCC
>CALRNP020000130.1:0-15665 GCA_943369575.1 Azorhizobium sp. AG788
CGGGCGGCTGGGGGTCACCGCGGCGATGCGGTTGCCTTCCAGCAGCACCCACTGGTCGGTGAGGATGCTCTGGGTGCCGTCGGGCTGGCGGGACAGCACATAGCTGCCGAAGATGGCTGTGGTGGTCATGCGGGGCGCACATTCCAGAACACGGCGGTGCCGTTCATGATGCCGGTGATGGCGGTGCGATAGGCGGTGGGCTGCTTGTAGAGGCCGATGGGATAGTAAGGGATCTCTTCCAGCGCCAGCGTCTGCACGTCGCGGCACACCGCCTGCTGTTCGGCCAAAGTGGGGGCCGCCAGCCATTTGGCCCGCAGCGCGCCCATCTTCTCGCTCTTGTACCAGCCGGGGGCGCCGCCATCGCCGCGCAGGTTCACGTTGCCGGCGGGGTTGAGCCAATCGATGCCCTGCCAGTTGCCGACGCCGACACTCCAGCCGCCTTCGCTCACCGGGGTCTTCTTCTGCTGGCGCTGCAGGACACTGCCGAAATCCATGCCGGCATATTCCACATTCATGCCCGCCTGCTGCAGCAGGTCGAACGCCACGTCGCCCAGCGGCTTCTGCGCCAGGGAATTGGCCGGCACCAGCAGCACCACCTTCTCGCCATTGTAGCCGGCGGCCTTCAGGTCCGCCTTCACCTTGGCCATGTCGCGCGGCCCCTTGAACACCTCCAGCCCCACATCGGTGGCCATGGGGGTGCCGGGCGCGAAATACCCGATGGGTGTGGTCTGGTAGGCGGGATCATCGCCCGCCGCCGCGGTCATGAACGCGCTCTGGTCGATGGCGCCCAACAGGGCGCGGCGGATGGCGGGATTGTCGAACGGCGGCTGGAGATGGTTGACCCGCATCATGCAGGCAAAGCCGCGCGGATCCAGCACCCGCGTCGCCACGCCCTTGGCATTCTTGAGGATCGGCAGCAGATCGTGCGGGGCGGCTTCCTGCCAGTCCTGCTCGCCGGTCTGCACCGCGGCAGCGCCGGTGGCGGCATCGGGCATGGTGGTCCACACCACGCGGTCGTAATGGACGATCTTGGGGCCGGCGGTCCAATCGGGCTTGCCGTCCTCGCGCGGCTTGTAGCGCTCGAACCGGGCATAGACATTGCGCGCCCCCTGCACCCGCTCATCGGCCACGTAGCGGAACGGTCCGCTGCCGATCACCTCGGTCAGCGGCTTCAAGGCATCCTGTTGCGCATGGCGCTCGGGCATCATGAACGGCGCCTGCACCGCCGACTTGCCCAAGGCCATGGGCAAGAGCGGGAACGGCCGCTTGAGGCGGAAGCGGATGGTGCGGTCGTCGGCGGCGGAGAGTTCGTCGGTGGCCGCCATCAGTTCGGCACCGAAGCCGTCGCGCTTGGCCCAGCGCTGGATGCTGGCGACGCAATCGCGGGCCAGTACCTTCTCGCCGTCATGCCACAGCAGGCCATCGCGTAGCGTCAGGTCCCATTGCAGGCCATCCTGGCTCACCAGAACCCCCTGCACCATCTGCGGCGAGACCTCCAAGGCCGAGTTCATGCCGAAGAGCGTGTCGTAGACCATGTAGCCATGGTTCCGCGATACCTGCGCCGTCGCATAGATCGGGTCGGTATAGGTGAGGTCGATGACCGGGATGAACCGCAAGGTGGTCTGCGACTGAGCGCGCACCACCGCCGGCATGGACATGAAGGGGGCGGCAACCGCCGCGCGCAGCACCGAGCGCCGGGACATAAGCATCGGAAATTCCTCAACGTTTGCAATGATCTTGGAACAGCCAGCGCGGGCCGTCCCATGGCCTCAGGCCTTGGGCTCCAGCGCCTCGAAATGGGCGGTGATCTCGGCGCCCGTGGCGGTCCAGATGTCCCCCCGGTCGCGCACCCAGGTCAGGAATTCCCGCAGCAATTTCAACCGCATCGGCCGGCCGCTGACCTGCGGATGCAGCACGGTGGTGATCAGCCCGCCCCAGTCGGCGGTCTCCTCCAGCTCATCCTTCCAGATGGAGAGCACATGCTCGCGGGGAAACAGCGAGCGCGGTGAATAGCGATTGGTCAGGCCATAGAGCCAATCGTCATAGGTCATGGTCACCGGCAATTCGACCAGGCCCGGCCGGCCGTCATCCAGCAGGTGGCGATAGGGCCGCACGTCATCGCGCCAGGAGGAGGAGTATTTCAGGCCCCGCTCCTTCAGCAGCACGCGCAACTCCTCGCAGCTCTCGCCATAAGGCGCGCGATAGCCGACCGGCACCACGCCGAGGCGCCGCTTCAAGGTCTCAAGGCCCCGATCCACTTCCTCGGTGAGCGAGGGATGGCCGGGCATGGGCATGATGTGGTGGAAGCCGTGATGGCCGATCTCGTGCCCGGCCTTGAGGATGGCGTCCGCCGTCGCCGGATGGGCCTCCACGCTCCAGCCGGTGATGAAGACGGTGGCCTTCATCTCCAACTGGTCGAACAACTCCAGCATCTTCGGCACGCCGACGCGGGCCTCGAAGCCGCCGAACGACATGGTCACCAATTCGCTGTAGCGGGCCGGGTCCTTCGAGGTCCAGGCGCTCTCGGCATCCACGTCCACGGAGAGGAACAGGGCGCCGCGCTTGCCGTCCGGCCAGGGCAGGATCGGCGCCGCCGGTGCGCGATTGGCGGGCAACAGCGGCAGGCGGGCGAAAGCGTCATTGTCCGGCATCGATGGCCACCTCTGAAACGGCGTTGGGAGACAGCGACCAGGCCGCCAGCAGCTTGGCGTAGGTGCCGTCGGCGATCAGGTCGCGCAGGGCCTGGGCCAGCGCATCACGCAGGCCGGGCGCATCCTTGTTGGTGGCGATGCCCATGAGCGTCCAGCGGGTGGGTTCGCCCACCAGGGCATAAGTGTTGGGCTCCTGGGCCATGATGTAGGGCAGCGTCTCACTGCCCTGCATGGCGGCATCGATGCGGCCCTGCCGCAACTGGGTGCGCGCATCCGCCGAGCCCTCGGTGCCCACCACCACGATGGCCGGCTTGCCGGCGGCGACGCAGGCGGTGTCCGAGAAGCGGGTAATCTCGGCCGGAAGTGACGTACGACGGCTTGCACCAACTTTGCGACCGCACAGGGTGTCGCGAGTGGGGAATTCCGGAGCAGAACTGGCTTGTGTGAAGAATTGCGTACCGGAGCGGAGGTAATCGATGAAGCTCGCCCCATCCCTCCGGGTCGGCAGGTCGGACATGCCGGAGAGGATGATATCCACCCGCCCGGTCTTCAGCGAGGACAGCATGGCCTCGAAGCTGGTCTCCTGCCACTGCATCTTCAGCCCCAGCTTGGCCGCCAAAGCCTGGCCCAGAGCCACGTCAAACCCTGTCAGGGCGCCGGTTGCCGGGTCCTTCATCTCCAGCGGCGGATAGTTGGGCACGATGGCCGCGATCAAGGTGCCGCGGGCCTTGATATCCGCCGGCAGCTCCACCGCGCCCGCAAGGGAGGGAGCCAGCAGGCAGGCGCAAATCACAAGTCTTTTCAACATGGTGCGGCTCCAATTATCCGAGGACGGCGTTGAGGAAAGCCTGGGTGCGGGCTTCGCGGGGAGAGGTCAGCACCTCCTCCGCCGGCCCCTGCTCGACGATGCGGCCGTGGTCCATGAACACCACCCGGTCCGCCACCTCGCGGGCGAAGCCCAATTCGTGGGTGACGATGATCATGGTCATGCCCGAGGCGGCCAATTGCTTCATGACTGCAAGGACTTCGCCCACCAGCTCGGGATCCAGCGCCGAGGTCGGCTCGTCGAACAGCATCACCCGCGGCTGCATCGCCAGCGCCCGGGCGATGGCCACCCTTTGCTGCTGCCCGCCGGAGAGCTGGGCCGGATAATGATCCGCCTTGTCCGCCAGCCCCACCCGCGCCAGCAGCGCCCTCGCCTCCTCCACCGCCTCGGCCTGGGGACGGCGCAGCACCTGGACCGGGCCTTCGATGATGTTCTCCAGCGCGGTCAGATGCGGGAACAGATTGAAGCGCTGGAACACCATGCCAGTGGCGAGCCGCTGGCGGGCAACCTCCCGCTCGGACAGGCGATGGAGGCGGCCGTTGGCGATGGCAAAGCCGTTCAGCTCGCCATCGATCCAGATGGCGCCGGAATCCTGCTGCGCCAACTGGTTGATGCACCTCAGCAACGTCGTCTTGCCCGAGCCGGAGGCGCCGATCAGGCACACCACCTCGCCGGCAAACACATCCAGGCTGACCTGGTGCAGCACCTGGAAGGCGCCGAAGTGCTTCTCCACATCGACGATAGAGACGATGGGGGCGCCGGTCATCGGCCACCTGCCGTGCCACGGGCGAAGCGACGCTCCAGCAGCATCTGCAAGGGGGTGAGCACCGAGATGACCGCCAGATACCAGATGGCCGCAACCATCAGCAATTCGATCACCCGAGAATTGGCATAATAGATGTTCTGGGCGCTATGCAAGATCTCCGTGTATTGGATCACGGAGGCCAGCGATGTCAGCTTCACCATGCCGATGAATTCATTGCCAAGCGGCGGAAGGATCACCCGCATGGCTTGGGGCATGACGATGCGGCGCAGCGCCAGCAGGCGGGTCATGCCCACCGCCTTGGCGGCCTCATACTGGCCGGTATCCACCGCCAGGAGCCCGGCCCGCACCACTTCGGACGTATAGGCGCCCTGGTTGATGCCCAGCCCCAGGAAGGCCGCCACCATGGGCGTCATCACATCCACCGTGCGCACCGACCAGACGCCGGTGATGCCAAGGCGGGGGAAGATCAGCGCCAGATTGAACCACAGCAGCAATTGCAGAATGACCGGCGTGCCGCGAAACAGCCAGACATAGGCCATGGCCACCCAGCGCAGCACCGGGTTCGGCGACATGCGCATGGTGGCGGTGGTGACGCCCAGGGCGATGCCCAGCGCCATGGCGGCGAATGTCATGGCGATGGTGTTGACGATGCCGGTGAGGATCGCCGGCGCGGTCAGGAAGGCGCCGACGAAATGCCACTCGATCTTGCCAACGGCAAAGGCACGGACCAGCGCCGCCAGCAGCACGAGCATGAGTGCGACCGCCAGCCAGCGTCCCCAATGGCGTTGGGGCGCAATGGCATAGCCGGAGATGTCCGGCAGGGGTGCGGGCGCGGTCATGGCGTCTCTCCTGGCGGTGGGGGTCACTCCGGTGGGATCGCGCCGACCTGATCGACCAAGCGGCGGTAATGCTCAGGACGGCGGTGGGCGGCGAAATTGAACATCTTCTCCTTGCCTTGCCGGCACAGGTCGAGATCGCAATCGGCCACCAGAAGTTCGTCACTGAGGGTCTTGGCCTCGACCACGATGCGGCCGTTGGGGTCGACGATGCAGGAGCCGCCGATGAGGCCGGAGCCGTCCTCATCGCCGGCCTTGGCCACCGCCACCGCCCAGGTGGCGTTCATATAGGCATTGGCCTGCGCCACTAGTTGCGAATGGAAGGTGCGCAGCGCCCCGTCCTCGGTGGTGCCGCCATTGGGGTCATAGGCGGCGGAATTATAGCCGGCGCAGACCAGCTCCACCCCTTGCAACCCCAGCGCCCGCCAGGCTTCTGGCCAGCGCCGGTCGTTGCAGATCAGCATGCCAAGGATGCCATTGCCCCACGCCGCACCGGCCCGGAAGGCCGGGAAGCCGAGATCGCCATATTCAAAATAGCGCTTCTCCAGTTGCTGGAAGCGCGCGCCCTCGCGCGGCTCGACGGAGCCGGGCAGATGCACCTTGCGATAGCGCCCGAGGATGGTGCCGTCGGGCTCCACCAGGATGGCGCAATTGTAGCGCTGGCCCTCGGCGGTGAGTTCCGCATAGCCCACATAAAAGCCGATCCCCAGCTCCCGCGCCCGGTCGAACAACGGTTGCACCGCCGGGTTGGGCATGGCCGGCTCGAAGAACGGGTCGAGGCTCTCGCCCTCCAGGAACCAGCGCGGGAAGAAAGTGGTGAAGGCCAGCTCGGGATAGACCA
Source organism: Azorhizobium sp. AG788 (assembly GCA_943369575.1). Classification (GTDB taxonomy): domain Bacteria; phylum Pseudomonadota; class Alphaproteobacteria; order Rhizobiales; family Xanthobacteraceae; genus Azorhizobium. Next base: position 5,921 of record CALRNP020000130.1, read on the forward strand.
CCAGGGCCGCCCCCTCGCGCGCCGCCTGCTCCAGCAGATCCAGCATGCGGGCCAAAGTGCGGTCGCGTGGCTGCGCCAGGGGTGTCGGCCCCATCTGCGCCGCGGCGATCCGTATAACGCGGGTCATTCTGCCTCCAGTTCAGGCAACTGGCAAATAAAGCGGCACGTGCCAAAGTTGGCGTTTCAACAGCCTCACGGTGCAACGAATGTTATGGAGGATCAATCATTTGAACTATGATAGTTTCGCTGCGACTATTCACCGGATTTATAGATGAACCTCCGGCAGCTTGAAATTCTCCGGGCCGTCGTCCGCCACCGCACCACGGTCGCGGCAGCCGACGAACTGGCGCTCTCGCAACCCGCCGTCAGCAATGCGCTGAAGCAGATGGAGGCGCAGGCCGGCTTCGCGCTGTTCGAGCGCATCAACAACCGCCTGTTCCCCACCACCGAAGGCATGGAGCTTTATCGCGAGAGCGAGGCGATCTTCGCGCTTCACGCCAAGCTGGAACGGCGGGTGCAGGATCTGCGCGAAAGCCGGTCCGGGCACCTCGCGATCGTGGCCACCCCGCCCTTGGCCTACAGCGTTATCTCACCCGCGCTCGGGACATTCATCCGGGAGCGCCCGGCCGCGCGGGTGTTCTTCGATGTCCGCCGCTATGAGGAGATCATCGAGAGCGTCTTGAACCGGGTGGCCGAGTTGGGGTTCGTGCTGGGGCTCGACCATCACCCCGGCATCGCCCATGAGGTGGTGCACACCGGCGAGATGGTCTGCGTCTTCGCGCCCGACCACCCGCTGGCGCGCCAGGAAACGGTGTCGGCGGGCGATCTGGCCGGCTTCCCGCTCATCGGCCTGGAGCGCGGCACCCGGCTGGGCGAAGCCGTGCGCGAGAGCTTCGCGCGCGCCGGCAGCGCGTTCCAGCCGGCGGTGGAGGTTCGCTATTGCAACACCGCCTGCTCGCTGGCCGCCATCGGCGCCGGCGTGGCGGTGGTGGACCCGTTCTCCCCCTATCAGGGCAGCCCGCATCCCCTTGTGGTTCGCCCGTTCCTGCCGAGCACGCCGGTGACGTCCTATATGCTCTGGTCGCAGGCAGCGCCGCTCTCGCGGCTGGCGCAGGCCTTCCTGGACGACGTCCGGACCACGAGCCACCGGCTGAACATCAGCTGACGGCGCGCCCTCAGACCAGCATCTGCATGTCGCCATCCACCGCGATCGCTTGGCCCGAAACCGTCGCCGCCAACGGCGAGGAGAGGAACACCGCCATATTGGCCAGGTGCTGGGGCGGGATGAGGCATTTCAGCGAGGTCGCAGACAGCGCCAGCGCCTGGACCTCGGCCATGGAGACATTCCGCTCGCGGGCTTTATTTTCGAACACGGCACGAATGCGCGGGCCGTCCACAGAGCCGGGCAAGATGGCATTGGCGCGGATGCCGAATTCGCCCAGTTCCATCGCCAGGGACTTAATGAAGCCGACCACCCCCCATTTGGCCGCCGCATAGGGCGTGCGCAGCGGAAAGCCGAACCGCCCCGCCGCCGAGGAAATGCCGATGATCGACGGGTTAGTGCTGGCCTTCAGCGCAGGAACAGCCAAGCGCGTGACGTTGAAATGCCCGGTGATGTCCACCGCCAGGGTGCGATCCCAGTCCTCAGGATCGATCTGATCCACACGGCCGGTGGGCCCGGCGATGCCGGCATTGTTCACCAGCACATCCAATCCACCCAGCCGCGACAAGGCGCCGTCCATGAAGCGCTGGACGGCGGCGCGGTCGGACACGTCGCACAGGGTTCCGGACAGGGTGGAGTCGTTCTGCGGGAGCAGCGCCAAGGCCGCCTCGCCCACATCGCACACATCCACCAGCGCCCCTTCGCGGGCAAAGGCGCGGGCGATCTCCAGGCCGATGCCGCCCGCTCCGGCGGTGACGATGGTGCGCAAGCCGGCAATTCCCAAGTCCATTGGCGTCTCTCCCTCGGCGTTCGCCGTTTGCTCTTGTGGGACGCGCGGGCACCGGATCAGTCCGGCAAGATTCCCCGCGACAGGATGAAGTCACCGGCGCTCCAGATGTCCGCATGCAGCGCCTCGCGCACGCCGACGCCATCGCGCCGGTTGAGCGCGGCCACCAGGGCGGCATGGTGGACATGGGCATCGCCGCCCCGCACGCGCTCGGGGCCGGCTTGAAAATCCAGATTCAGCACCGGGCCGATCTGCAGCCACAGGCTCTCGATCATGCCGAACAAGGTCGGCATGCGGGCGGCACGATAGAGCGCGAAATGCAGGTCCTTGTTGAAATGCATGGCCGCCGCACCGTCCGGCTTGGCCTTCTCGCGCTCGGCGGCGAACAGCCGTTCGCAGCGGTGGATTTCCGCCAAGTCCGCCGCGTCGGCATTCTGGGCTGCGGTCTCAGCGGCGAGCCCTTCCAGGCTTGAGCGGATCAGCCGCAGTTCGATGAAACGGGCCCGCGACATCAGCGGGACGCGCACTGCCCTGTTGGGCAACACCTCCAGCGCATTCTCTGCGGCCAAGCGCGAGACCGCCTCGCGAACCGGCATGGCGCTGGTGCCAATGGCCGCCGCCAGGCCGCGCAAGGTGAAGCGCTCGCCAGGCGCCGCACGGCCCGTGAGCAGCAGCTCCTTGAGATCGCGATAGACCGTGTCCGCGAGCGTGAGACGCACGATCTTGCCCATGCGGTCGCCAAGGCCGGGATCGAGCGCCAGCGCGGGGTCTTCGGAGAGAGACTTGTCTTTCATCACCGCCGTCTGCTATGTGTGATCACAGATAACAGATTGCCGGACCAATCGGCAACCATTCCGTTGCAGGATGCAAGGAGGAACCGCCGGCCATGGCGTCAACCTCCTGCGAATCCCGCGCGGATCCATAGGGAAAACGCCACGCCATGACCGACACTCCCAACGTCCCGATTCTGTCTGCGTTCGTTCCCCGCCGCCGGGTCCTTCAGGGCCTTGGCGCGGCAGCATTTGCCGGCGGTCTCGGCATGCCGGCCATCGTCCAGGCCCAGGCCGACACCATCACCTTCGGCCATCTCACCCCGCTCACCGGCTTCCTCGGCCCGCTGGGTGCTTATGGCCAGATGGGCGTCCAGTTGGCGGTGGAAGAGATCAATGCGGCCGGCGGCGTCAATGGCCGCAAGGTCAATCTGATCATGGAGGACAGCGTCAATCCCGCCACCGCCTCCGCCAAAGCCGAACGCTATATCGAGCGGGACAAGGCGGCGGTGATCATCGGCGAGATTTCATCGGCCTCCTGCCTGGCGATCGCCCAGGTGGCCGCGCGCAACAAGATCGTATTCGTGAATACCGGCGGCAATTCCGACGCCCTGCGCGGCAAGGATTGCAGCCGCTACATGTTCCATGTGGAAGGCGCCAACACCCAATATGTGAAGGCGGTCGGCGCCGCCATGGTTCGCGATGGGCTGGTGAAGGGCAAGAAGCTGTTCTTCCTCACCGCCGACTATGCCTTCGGCCACGATCTGTCCCGCGTCGCCAAGCTCTACATCAATGCCAATGGCGGCCAGGTGATCGCGGACGAGTTGGTGCCTACCGACGCATCGGACTTCTCAGGCTATATGCTGAAGATCCGCCAGGCCAAGCCTGACGTGGTGATCTCCAATCTCGCCGGCAACCAGATCACCAACTTCATCAAGCAATATGCCGAATTCGGCCTGCCCTACCCTTATGGCGGCTTTGGCTTCGATACCGCCGTGGCCTGGGGTGCCGGCAAGGGCAATTTCGGCGGCCTCTGGCCCTGCATCTGGCATCATGATGTGGCAGCGCCCGCATCAAAGGCTTTTGTCGCCGCCTTCGTGAAGAAGTTCGGCAAGCCGCCGGAGAACCAAGCCTGGGGCGACTATGTGGCTACCAAGAGCATGGCCCGCGCCATGAACGAAACGAAGAGCACCGACAGCGCCCAGATCATCAGCTTCTTCGAGAAGGAGCCGAAGCTGGACATTCTGAAGGATCGCCAAGGCTATTATCGCGCCTGGGATCACCAATTGATCCAAGAGATGTACACCATCACCGCCAAGCCGGTGGCCGAGGTGAAGGACCAGTGGGACCTCATGGTGCTCGGCAAGGCCGTGCCCGGCCCCAACGACGCGCTGGATGCGATCGCGCCCACGCCGTCAGAAAACGCCTGCTCCTTCCCCACCTGAGCGCCAACCGCGCCCCCTTGTCCGCAAGGGGGCGCTCGCATGCCCCCCGCCCCGCGCACTGGCCGCCCTCAGGACGGAAACCGTCATGCCCGTAGAACTTGTCTTCATGATTGAGCAGTTGCTCAATGGTTTGCTCGTGGGTGTCGCCTATCTGTTGATTGCGCTTGGCCTATCGTTGATCTTTTCCCTTGGCGGCATCGTCAACCTGGCGCATGGCGGCTTCTATGCCATCGGCGCCTATATCGCGGTCGAGGTCGGCAACCGCTTCGGCTTCGCCGCCGCCTTCGTCGCCGCGCCGCTTTCGGTGGCGCTGATTGGCGTTGTGGTGGAGCGGGTGCTGTTCTCCCGCTTCTATCGCGCCGACCCGATCCTGAGCCTTCTGCTCACATTTGGACTGGCCATGGTGATCGAGCAGGGCCTGCGCATGACCTTCGGCGCCACGCCCATCCCCTTCGCTATTCCGCCCTTCCTGCGCGGGCAAGTGTTCATCGGCGAGTTCATCTATTCCCGCTACCGCATCGCCATCCTGGTGGTGGCCGCCGTGGCCGTGCTCGGCCTGTGGCTGCTGCTCCAGCGCACCGCCTTCGGGCGTGTGGTGCGGGCCGGGGTCCAGAACCCCGACATGGTCGGCGCCCTCGGCATCTCGCTCACCCCCTACATGACGGCCGTCGCCGCCATCGGCATCGGACTGGCGGGACTGGCGGGCGTCATGCTGGCACCCATTTCCGGCGTGCATCCGGCCATGGGCGTGGAGATCCTCACCGCCTCCTTCGTCGTGGTGGTCATCGGCGGGCTCGGCTCATTCTGGGGCGTGGTCGCCGCCGGACTGCTGGTGGGGGTGGTGCGCGGGCTCACCGTCTATTTCATCCCACCGGCCGCCGAGGCCTCCATGTACCTGCTCATGCTGCTGGTGCTGCTGATCCGGCCGCGCGGATTGTTCGGCGAACGCATCCTGCGGTTCGAGTGAGGAGGCGACCATGCTTCAGCCCAGCACCAGCCTCAAAGCCCTGCCCGCCAGCCCCGCCAAAGGGAGCACGATGCTCGCGCGCCACGCCAATCTGCTCATCGCCGTCGCCGGCCTGATCCTGCTGCCGCAGGTGGTCTCGGCCTTCGGCCTGACCCTCACCTCGGTCACCGATGTCACCATCCTTGCCCTGGCCTGCATGGCTCTCAACCTGCTGGTGGGCTACACCGGCCTGGTCTCGTTCGGCCATGGCGCCTGGTTCGGCCTCGGCGCCTATGGCGCGGCCCTGTTGCAGCGCCATGTCTTCCCCGATGCGGGACTGATCCTCGCCTTGCCTGCCGCGGCGTTGGTCACGCTGGCCGCCATCCCCATCGGCTTCGTGGTGCTGCGGCGGCGTGGGGTCTATTTCTCCCTCCTCACCCTCGCCTTCACGGCCCTGCTCTACACCGTCGCCTTCCGCTGGACCGACTTCACCGGCGGCGAGAACGGCCTGGGCGGCGTCAAGCGCGGCACAGCGTTCGGGATCAATCTGGAACAGGCGTGGCCGTTCTATCTGGTAGTGGCCGGCGTTTCGCTGGCGGTGATCTACGGCCTGCAGCGCTTCGTGCGCTCGCCTTTGGGCTCGGTGCTGGTGGCGATCCGCGAGAACGAGCAGCGGGCGCGCTTCATCGGCTACAACACCACCCTCTACAAGCTGGCCTGCTTCGTCTTGTCTGCGGGCATCACCTCGTTTGCAGGCGCGCTGATGGTCTTCCACCATCGCTTTGCCTCGGCGGACCCGGTGAGCATCGCATTCTCCGGCGAATTGCTGGCGATGGTGGTCATCGGCGGCATGCGCTCGTTCCTCGGGCCGGCGCTGGGTGCGCTGTTCTTCGTGCTGTTCCGCGAATGCCTGTCCATGTGGACGCCCAACTGGCTGTTCTGGTTCGGCCTGCTGTTCGTCGGCTTCATCGTCTTCTCGCCCACCGGCCTCGTAGGCGTGGCCGCCCGGCTGCTGGCGCCCTTGCGCAAGAAGCGCGAGGAAGCCGCCGCCATGGGCCAGCGCGTGGGCGCCGAACTGCGGCCCCTGCCCGCCGCCCTCACCGCCCACGCGCCCTGGCGTGAGGCCACCCCGATCCTGGTGGCGGAAGGTCTTGCGCGGTCATTCGGCGGCATCAAGGCGGTGCAAGCGGGCGCAGTCGCTGTGCGGGACAAGACCCTGCATGCCCTGATCGGCCCCAATGGCGCCGGCAAGACCACGGCGTTCAACCTCATCTCCGGCATGTTCCGACCCGACGCGGGTGAAATTCGCCTCGCCGGCGAGCGGATCGACGGGTTGGGGCCCCATCAGGTCTGCGCCAAAGGGCTGGCCCGCTCATTCCAGATTACCAATCTGTTCCCCACACTCTCGGTCTATGAAAACCTGCGCCTCGGCACGCAGGCGACCCATGCCCGGCGGTTCGATCCCTGGACGGACGCCGGCTCCATCCGCGAGATCGACGCGGATACGCGGGAGATGATCGCCTTTCTCGGCGTCACCGGCATGGAAAAGGCCGAGGCCGGCGCCCTGTCTTATGGCGGGCAGCGCCTGCTCGACATGGGGCTGGCGTTGACCTCCCGCCCCCGCGTGCTGCTGCTGGACGAACCGCTGGCGGGTCTTGCTGCCGCCGAGCGCACGCGGGTGTCGAACCTCATCAAGCAGATCTCCGGCGCGGTGCCGGTGCTGCTGGTGGAGCATGACATCGACCGGGTGTTCGAACTGGCGGATGCCGTGACCGTCATGGCCGACGGCGCCGTTCTGGTGGACGGCACCGTGGAGGATGCCCGCTCCGACAAGCGCGTGCAGGACGTCTATATCGGCTCCGGCGCCGCAGCCCTGGCTGCCCGCGATCTCACCTCGGCGGCCACCGACCAGGTGATGCTCAAGCTGTCGAAGGTGGACGCCTTCTACGGCAAGAGCCGGATCCTGACCGACATCTCGCTGGAAGCCCGCGAGCACGAGATCCTGGCGCTGCTGGGCCGCAATGGCGCGGGCAAGTCCACCTTGCTCAAGACCATCGTCGGCACGGTGAAGCCCGCCAGCGGCTCGGTGCAACTGGCGGGGCAGGAATTGGCCGGCCTTTCCGCCGCCGCCGTCGCCCGCCGGGGCGTCGGCTATGTGCCCCAGGGCCGTGCCTTGTTTCATGGCATGAGCGTGCGTCACAATCTGGAGCTGGGACGGCTAAAGCGCATCACCGGGGCCGGGCGCCACTTCAGCGAAGAGGAAGTGCTGGATCTCTTCCCCCGCCTCAAGGTGCGTCTGGATACGGCGGCGGACCTGCTCTCCGGCGGCGAGCAGCAGATGGTGGCGGTCGCCCGCGCGCTCATGGGCGATACCCGCGTGCTGCTGCTGGACGAGCCGTTCGAGGGTCTCTCCCCGGCCGTGACCGAGGAATTGTTCGATGCCTTCGACCGGCTGCGCCAGCAACTCACGCTGATCATCGTCGACCATCATCTCGACGTGGTGCTCAACCTCGCCGATCGCGCCGTGGTGCTGGAGCGCGGGCAGGTGATGCACGAGGGCCCCGCCCGCCCGCTCGCCCGCGACCTCGATCTGCGCCGCAAGGTGCTGTGGCTGTGAGCCCGAGCGGACCCAGCGACCCCTCTCCTTCCCGTTGAAAGGCGTTTCATGACCAAGATTGCCATCATCGGCTCCGGCTTCATCGGACGGGCCTGGGCCATCACCTTCGCCCGTGCCGGCTTTGACGTGGCATTGGCCGATCAGGCCGCCGGCGCTCCCGAGGCGGCCCTGAGCTATATCGAAGGCGTCCTGCCCGCGCTGGCGGAAAACGACCTGCTCAATGGCCACAGCCCGGCGGCGGTGCGCGCCCGGCTGTCTGCGGCGCCCTCCTATGCGGCGGCACTGGATGGCGCGGCCCACGCCCAAGAGAATGCCCCCGAGGTGCTGGCGATCAAGCTGGCACTGTTCGCGGAGCTGGATCGGCTGGCGGCACCCGATACGGTCCTCGCGAGTTCCACCTCCGCACTGCTGCCCTCGGCCTTCTCCGAAAGCCTGCAAAACCGCCATCGGGTGTGTGTCTGCCACCCCATCAACCCGCCCTATCTCATCCCGGCCGTGGAGGTGGTGCCGGCCCCCTGGACCAGCGCCGAGACCATGACCCGGGCCGGCGATCTGATGCGCGCGGCCGGGCAATCGCCCATCGTCATGAAGCGGGAGCTGGACGGCTTCGTCATGAACCGCATGCAGGGCGCCCTGCTGGAAGAGGCGTTCCGGCTGGTGGCCGAGGGCTATGCCAGCGTTGAGGACATCGACGTGGGCATCCGCGAGGGGCTGGCGCTGCGCTGGTCGTTCATGGGGCCGTTCGAGACCATCGACCTCAACGCCCCCGGCGGCGTCGCGGACTATGTGGCCCGCTATCAGCAAATCTATGAGCGCATCTCGCCCAGCCAATGGCATCGCGTGGACTGGGCCGGCGACGTGCTGGGCACCGTTCTAGCCGAACGCCGCAAGCGCCTGCCGGAGCAGGACCTCCAGGCCCGCCAGGTATGGCGCGACCGCCGGCTGATGGCACTGGCCGCCCACAAGCGCAAAGCCGACCAGGACTTCGGTGCCTGACGCCCCATCACCGCCATTCTAAGAAAGGTTCATCCCAATGACCGAAACCCCGGCCCCTTCGAAATCCGCCCGCAAGGTGGTGATCACCTGCGCCATCACCGGCGCCATTCACACCCCAACCATGTCGCCGCATCTGCCGATCACCCCGGACGAGATCGTCGCCGACGCTTTGGCGGCGGCGGAGGCCGGCGCGGCGATCCTGCATCTGCACGCCCGCAATCCCGAGACCGGCCAGCCGGACCAGACCCCGGAAGCGTTCGGCCGCTTCCTTTCGCGGATCAAGCAGGCGACCAATGCGGTCATCAACATCACCTCCGGCGGCAGCCCCTATATGAAGGTGGAGGAGCGGGTGCTGCCCGCCGCCACCTTCAAGCCGGAAGTGGCCTCGCTCAACATGGGCTCGATGAATTTCGGCCTCTACCACCTGCTGGACAAGTACAAGGACTTCAAGTTCGGCTGGGAGCGCACGCACCTGGAGAACACCCGCGACCTGGTATTCCGCAATACGTTCAAGGATATCGAATATATCCTGCACACCTGCTACGACAACGGCACCCGCTTCGAGTTCGAGTGCTACGACATCGGCCATCTCTACAATCTGGCCCACTTCCTGGACCGCGGCCTGGTGAAGCCGCCGCTGTTCGTGCAGTCGGTGTTCGGCCTGTTGGGCGGCATCGGCCCGCACCCCGAGGACGTCATGCACATGAAGCGGACCTGCGACCGGCTGTTCGGCGATCAGTATCGCTGGTCGGTGCTGGGGGCCGGGCGCAACCAACTGCCCATCGCCGCCATGGCCGCCTCCATGGGCGGTAACATCCGGGTGGGGCTGGAGGATTCCCTGTGGGCCGGGCCGGGCAAGCTCGCCACCTCCAACGCCGATCAGGTCAAGCTCGCCCGCAAGATCATCGAGGGCCTTGGCCTCAACGTGGCGACGCCGGATGAAGCCCGCGAGATCCTGTCGTTGAAGGGCGCCGACAAGACCAATATCTGAGGCGGGCCGCCTATCCCCGGCCAAGTGGACC
>CALRNP020000131.1:0-15659 GCA_943369575.1 Azorhizobium sp. AG788
CCGCCAGCGCCGCCCGCAGGCCCGGGCCGTCGGTGGTCGCGGCCTCGAACACCGCCGCACTCACGTTCGAGCCGAGGCAGGACAGCCAGTTCAGGGCGTCCAGGTCGGCGGGGGAGAGCTTGCGCAAGGCGCCGACCAGCAGGTCCGCAACATCGTCGGAGAGGCTGCGGCGCGTGACCTCGTCGTGGTCCCAGGTCCAGCGGGCGAGGGCGGGATCGTAGGTCAGCAGCCCGTCGTCGGCGAGGCTGGAGAGGAACTGGCCGATGGCGAACGGATTGCCGCCGGTGGCCGCCGCCACCAAGGGCGCGAGGGGGGCGGCCTGGGCCCGCTCCACCTGGATCAGGCTCGCCACCAGTTCCTCCACCGCCTCCGGCCCGAGCGGGGCCAGGGGAATGACACGGGTGATGCGGGAGAGTTGAGCCAAACACCGGCGGACGCCATCCGGCTTGGCATCGTCGGCAGCGGGGCGCAGGGCGCCAATGATGAGGACGCGCTCGCCCGATCCGCCCGCCACCAGGGCGCTCAACAGGTCGATGGTGCCGGCGTCGGCCCACTGCAGGTCATCGAGAAACAGGACCAGCACCTGCCCCTCGGCGGTGAAGTAGCCCAGTAGCGCCCGGACGGCCTCGGTCATGCGGGTGCTGGCGGTTTCTGGGGCGATGGGGGCCGGCGGCGTTTCGCCGATGATGGCCTCGATCTCGGGCACCATGGCCGCCACCAGCCCGGCGTCGTCACCCAGCGCGCGCCGCAACTGCGCCTTGGTGACGTCGTGGCGGCTCTGCTCCTCGCCGAGCAGCCGCTCCACCAGCGAACGCAACGCCGCCTTCAGGGCGGAATAGGGGGCCTCCGCATGGATCGGATCGGACTTACCGGCAGCAAAGACCAGCCGCGCCGGCTCCAGCATCCGCCGCATCTGTTCCACCAGGACGGTCTTGCCGACGCCCGCCTCGCCGCAGACCAGGACGCCGGCTGTCCGCCCCTCTGCCGCCACCTGTTCGAACGCGGCGACCACCTCGGACAGTTCCTGCGCCCGCCCGATCACGGTGCCGCTTTGGCGCAGCATGGCGGCAGGATCGAAGCGGCCGAGGGGGAAGGTCTCCACCGTCCCGCGCAGGCTTGAGGCGAGGCAGCGCCGCAGGTCCGCCTCCAGCCCCTTGGCCGATTGATAGCGCTGGTCCGGCGACTTGCGCAGCAGCTTGGCGACGATGCGCGACACCTGCACCGGCACCTCGCCGGCCCGTTCGTGCAGCGGCTGCGGCTCGCGGGCGAGATGGGCGTGGATCCACTCCATCGGGCTGCTGCCGACGAAGGGAAGGTGGCCGGACAGCAACTCATAGAAGACGATGCCGAGGGCATAGAGATCCGAGCGGGCATCGGGCGCGGCGCTGGTGCGTCCGCTCTGCTCCGGCGCCAGATAGGCGAGGTTGGCAGGCCAGCGCTCGGAGGCGGCGGCATCGGACGGGTGCGTCATGCCGCGCAGCCCCATCAGCCGGGCGGTGCCGGTGGCGGGGTCGGCGAGGATGGTTTCGGGGCGCAGGTCCAGGTGCAGGAGCCCGGCCGCATGCATGCTCTGCACCGCGTCGGTGATGCCCACGGCCAGGCGCAGGCGATCGGGCAGGTTGAGGGGCAGGGCGCGGATGGCATAGAGCGGCAGGCCGCCGGGATCCTGGAGCCGCAGCGCCGCCACGCCCTGCCAATGTGTGAGGCCGAGCGGGCGCACGGCCCAGTCGGCGCCCGCATCGAGCATCACTTGCGCCTCACGGGCCAGTTGGGCGGCAAGTTCACCGTTCTGGTCGAGGCGCGCCGACACCTTGAGCAGGACCTTGGTGCCGTCGGGGTCCATCCCGCGGTACAGCGCGAAGTCACGACAGCCGATCATCGCGTAGCCGCGCTGATCGAGCCACATCTTCTGATCACCACGGTCGGGCTGCGCCATCTCATGCTCCGCCGATCCTGGCGGGCGACCCATGCCACCTGAGCCATGATGGCCTGGACCGGGACATTTATAGGGGAGAGGGGTCGCGATGGAAATCATCGTACAAGAGATAATCGTGCAAAGCCGGCATGTCGCCCCATAGGTTTGCTTGCGGCCCGGCTCCCGCCGAGGTGGTTTGGGCTGTCGAACGGCGGCGTGCGCTTCCTGCTTCGGCCACTTTCATCGCTATGGTCGCCGCGCCCATGGCGACGCTCCGGCACGAGTCGCGGCATAAGCAGATCCGCCTCCCACCCTGGGGCGGCCGGCGCGGGCGCGGTTTGTACGAGAGGCGAGGTGACACATGGAGATGATCGCGCTCATTTTGCTGCTGCTGGTGGCGGTGGTGATTAGCGGCATTCTCGTGCGCATCATGCCGCTGCCGGTGCCCTTGCCGCTGATCCAGATCGCCCTCGGTGCGCTGATCGCCACGGCGACGGGGCTCACCGTGCCATTGCAGCCGGACATTTTCTTTTTGGTGTTCCTGCCGCCGCTGCTGTTCCTGGATGGCTGGCGCATTCCCAAGGAAGGGCTGTTCCGGGACAAGGCGGTCATCCTCGAACTCGCGCTCGGGCTGGTGATCTTCACCGTGGTCGGGGTTGGGTTCTTCATCAATTGGCTGATCCCCGCCATCCCTCTGGCCGTGGCGTTCGCGCTGGCGGCCATCGTCTCGCCCACCGATCCCATCGCGGTGTCGTCCATGGCGAGCCGGGTGCGCATTCCCAACCGCCTGATGCACATTCTGGAAGGCGAGTCGCTGCTGAACGATGCCTCCGGCCTCGTCTGCATGCGGTTTGCGGTGGCGGCCGCCCTGACCGGCACCTTCTCCCTGACGGAGGCGTTCGGCACCTTCCTGTGGGTGGCGGCGGGCGGCATCGGCATCGGCGTTGCCGTCACCTGGGGCGTCTCCGCCGCCAAGAATTGGGTGTCGCGGCGCCTGGGCGAGGAGACCGGATCGCAGATCCTCATCAGCCTGCTGATGCCGTTCGGTGCCTATCTGCTGGCGGAACATCTCCATTGCTCCGGCATCCTGGCGGCGGTCGCGGCCGGCATCACCATGAGCTATGCCGAGCAAAGCGGGCAGGCGCTGGCGGTGACCCGCGTGCGCCGCCAAGCGGTGTGGGATGCGGTCCAGTTCGCCGCCAATGGCGTGATCTTCGTGCTGCTGGGCGAGCAACTGCCGCAGATCATCGCTGGAGCGGCGCAGGTGGTGCGCGAGACCGGACACCATGAGACGATCTGGCTGATCGCTTATGTGGCGGCGATCAACGTGGCTTTGGCCGGGCTGCGCTTCACCTGGGTGTGGGTTTCGCTGCGCTTCTCCCTGGCGCGGGCAGCCCGGAAGGGCAAGGTGTCGTATAAGCCGGGCTGGCGCATCGTGGCGGCGACCTCGCTCGGCGGTGTGCGTGGCACCATCACTCTCGCGGGCGTGATGACGCTGCCGCTGGTGACGCTGGATGGCGCGCCATTTCCCGCCCGTGATCTGGCGATCTTCCTGGCCGCCGGCGTCATCGTCTTCTCGCTGGTGGTCGCCAGCATCGGCCTGCCGTTCCTGATGAAAAACCTGGAGTTTCCGCCCGAGCCCTCCCATCAGGAGGAGGAGGATCGCGCCCGCGACGCGGCGGCGGCGGCGGCCATCCGCGCGGTGGAGCGGGCCCAGCACGAGATGTGCCATGGCCGCAGCGACATCGACCTCTATGCAGATGTCGGCGCCCGGATCATGGAACTCTATCGCCAGCGTATCGACAGCCGGTCCAAGACCGGCGCCGAGGCCGACCTCGTGCGCAAGATGGACGACATCGAGCGCGAGTTGCGGCTGGCGGGACTGCGGGCGGAACGGGAAGAGATCTATCGCTTCGCGCGCTTGCGCCGGATCTCCGACGATATGAGCCGGCAATTGGTGCGCGAGATCGATCTGGCGGAAGCCCGGTTCGGGCCGGTCTGAGGATCGTGTGGAGCGGGGCGAGGGCGCGGCCCCCGCCCCGATTGGATGCTTCAGCGGGTCTCTTTCAGGAACTGATCCAGGATCCCGGCCGCTTCCGGCCCGGCGGCGGTGCGCCAGTCGGCCAACGTCTTGGCGGCGGCATCGCGCATGGCACTCATGACCTCGGCGGGCGGCTTCACATCGATGGTGACGCCGTTCTCGCGCATGCGCTTGAAATTGGCCTCCACGCGGCCGGTCATGGCCTGCCATTGCTGCGCGGTGGTGGCTTCGCCCGCCTTGAGCACGGCCGCCTGGGTCGAGGCGTCGAGCGCATTCCAGGCGGTGAGCGACACGGTGCCGAAGCTCAGCGGCACCGCATAGACGATCTCGGAGAAGTGCGGCAGGTATTTCCACAATTGCCGCCCGGCACCGCCGTCGCCGGAGGACAGCACGGCGGTGATGGCGCCGCTCTCCAGCTTGGGCGTGAGGTCGGCATAGGAGATGACGCTGGCGGAACTGCACAGCCGCGCGAACAACTCGGTGCCGGTGCTGTCATAGGTGCGCATCTTGAGGTTTTTCAGCGCCGCCAGACTGTCGACGGCGCCGGTGGACCAGATGCCTGAGGGCGGCCAGGGCGTGACATAGAGCAGTTTCTGGCCGCGGGCGGCGAACAGGCTTTCATAGAGTGGGCGGGCCTTGTCATAGAGCAGGCGCGCCTGATCGGCCGAGGCGGTGACGAACGGCAGCGAGGACAGCAGGAACACCGGGCTGTCGTCGCCCAGGCCGCCGCCGAAGCTGTTGGCCATGGCGATGCGGCCCTCGCTCACCGCCTTGAGCTGGTCGCGGCTGCGCAGGCCGGACTTGGCGTCCGGCACCGGGCGGATGACCAGCGCACCTGAGGTCTCGCGCGCCACCGCGGCGGCGAAGAAGCTGTCGGCCTGGCCGGGAATGGCGCTGGCGGGATATTCATCGGCCAGATCCCACACCACCGGCTCTGCGGCCTGCGCCGAGGCGACGAGGGGAAGGGGCGATGGCAGGACGGCGGGGGCGAAGGCCAGCAGGGTGCAGCAGGCGGCACGGGCAACGAACAGGCGCATGAAAAGGGCTCCGCGGGCGGCGTCCGTATGCGACGCCGGAGCGAAGCCTAGGGGGCGGAGGCGACCGCTGTCGATGGATAAATCGGCAGAAGCGCCCAATGCCTCATTTCACGCCACCAGCGCCGCGCTCTGTTGGGGAGACACGCGGCGGGTGCGGGACCTCCAGCGGCCGCCTGATGGGCGCATGCGCCGGCCTCGTGCGCGCAGCAGGGGCCGGCGCTGCGGCGTCTCAGGCCGGCTCGGCGGGAGAGATCGGGGCCGGGGGCGCGGCCGGGGTGGCGGCGAGGGCTTCGCGCAGCGCCTGTTCCTTGGTGTGATCCAGCGAAGTCTGCAGCACCAAGCCGCCGGAGCCCTTGATGTCTTCCAGCACCTTGTCCGCGGTCATGGACTTGATGAGTACGAACAGCGCCGCATTGCCCGGCGAGATCGAGCCCGCCAGATCCTTCATGAAGGCGTCGTTGATGCCGAAATCGGTCATGGCGCCGCTGAGCGCGCCGGAGGCGGCGCCGATGGCTGCGCCCACCACGGGCATCAGGAAGATGGCGCCCACCAGCAGGCCCCAGAAGCTGCCGCCCAACGCGCCCGCGGCGGTGGTGTTGACCATCTGGTTGAGCTTGATGTGGCCGTCCTGCGTCTTCACCGCGATCACCGCGTCTTCCAGCGCGATGATGTATTCCTTCTGCAACGCCAGCAGATGCTGGCGGACTTCTTCCGCCTTCTGCTCGGTCGGATAGACGATGACGACGAGATCGGACATGGGGTCTCTCCAGCGTGGTTCTTGCCACCGGGTCATGACATATCTGCTTGATCCGCTTGTGACACCCTCTTTTATGCGACCCCAGCGGCAGGAGGCTTTCCGGTTGGAACGGCCCTGGCGTCGGCATCATGGTGCTTCCCCGCGCAAGTCTGACACAGTAATGTCACGCCAGGATCAGGCGGGGACGAAACGCCCGCCCGCGCGAGGGAGATGTCGGTGACAGGCGAAAACCATGACGCGGCCGGGGGCGCCCCCCTCCGGCAATATGCCGACGGCCATCCGCTCGACGAAATCCATTATATCGAGGCGAAGATCATCCTGCATGGCGGGCGGTTCACCTGCGTGCAGAACTTTTTCGACTTCGCCAAGATCGTCCGCAAGGTCGCCAAGGAGACCGGCGTCGATTTCAACCAGGATGAAGTCGAGGGCATGCGGCCGCAGATCCGTGAAGTGCTGTTCATGGATACGCACGATTTCAAGCTCTACAACAATGCCTTCATCCTGCGGCGACGGATCAATTATGAGGACGGCTTCCCGGTGGGCGACCCGGAAATCGTGTTCAAGTTCCGCCATCCCGACCTGGAGACCGCGACCCAGCTGGATGTGCGCCCCTCCATCAACGGCCAGTACCGCATCAAGTTCAAGGAAGAAGTGCTGCCGCTGAAGGACCGCATGGGCGGGTACCGCACGCTGTATTCGCACAATGTGGAGTTCAAGTACCACCCCACCAACATGGCCCAGGATCCCACGGCCGCCAGCACATTGATCCGGGTGTTCCCGGCGCTGGAGCCGGTGCTTTCCGGAACCAAGGAGCATGTGCAACTGGTCAACCGCACCGCGGTGGAGGAAGTGCTCCAGCAGACCGGCACGCTGGATTTCGGCAAGGGCGTGCTGGCGGCCAGCAATGTCTCGGTCTGGCGCACCCGCGGCGACCAGCATCAATTGGTGGGGGAATTCTCCTATCAGATGCGCATGGAGCGGCGGGCGGACATCAGCGCCAAGGCGATCCAGCGCAGCAATGACTTCTTCTGCGCCCTCCAGCATGCGGCGCAGGACTGGGTCTCGCTCGGGACCACCAAGACCGGCGCGGTCTATCGCCTCAAGGGCGCCCCCCCGCAGAGCCACGAATGAGCGCGGGCGCGGCCGAGGCCGCGCCCCATGATGTCCAGCCGAAGGGGCTTCTCCCGTCATGAGTGACAGTGCCGCCGGGATGCCCGGCGCTCCACCCCCGGCATCGCCCGATGCCGCCAGCGTGCCGCCGGCCGTGCCCTCGCCATCGGTGATGCGGATTTTCCTGGCCTTTCTCTCCATCGGTGCCACCAGCTTCGGCGGCGGCGTGGTGGCCTATCTGCGCGCCGGCCTGGTGACGCGGAACAAATGGGTGGACGACAAGACCTTCCTGGAATTGCTGTCCATCTGCCAGTCGCTGCCCGGTCTCAACGCCTCCAACATGGCGATCCTGGTGGGCGACCGGCTGCGCGGTACGGCGGGCGCGGCGGCGGCGTTGCTCGGCATCTGCCTGCCTGGCGGTCTGATGATGGTGGCGGCCGCCATTGCCTATGGCGCCCAGCACTCCCAGGGCGGCGTCGTCAACGCCATGCTGCACGGCGTCTCGGCGGCGGCGGTGGGCATGGTGCTGGCGGTGACGATCCAGCTCGGCCTGAAGACCGTCACCCGGCTGGCGGACATCGTGTTCGTTGCCCTGACCGTCATCGGGGTGACGGTGCTGCATCAGTCGGTGCTTCTGGTGCTGGCGGTGGTGGGAGCGCTGGCGATCTATTGGTATCGTCCGGGCGCGACCGCCCATATCGGCGCCAAAGAGGAAAACCACGAGGCCGCTCATCACGCGGCTGGAACCAAGCCTTCGAACCAGAGCCCGGATGGACCGGCGGGCGGCGGTGCATCATGAACCAGTTGCTGCCGCTCATCAGCGTCTTCGCTTATCTGTCGCTGCTCACCGTGGGCGGCGGCATGGCCGCTTTTCCCGAGTTGAAGACGCTCACCGTCGACGTGCACCATTGGCTCACCTTTCCGGAGCTGATCCATCTCTACAGCATTGGGCAGATGGCGCCCGGCCCGAACATGATGATGATTGCCGCCGTCGGGCAATGGGTCGCCGGCCCGCTCGGCGCCATCGCAGTGACCCTCGCCTTCTTCCTGCCCACCGGCCTGCTGACGCTGTTCGTGGGGCGGCTGTGGGTCCGGCTCGCCGACTGGCCGTGGCGGGCTTCGATCCAGCGTGGGCTGGCGCCGGTGTCCATCGGCCTGCTGCTGGCGGGCGTCATAAGCATTTCCAAGGGTGCGATCACCGGCTGGGAAGCCGGCGCCATTGGGGCTGGCGTGCTGGGCATCCTGCTGGCCACGCGCATGAATCCGCTGCCGCTGATTGCACTCTCGGCTGTCGTGGGGGCTTACGTGTTCCGCTGAGCGCGCCCGGCGCCGACGGCAAATTTGCATCGGCTCTGCGGGAACCTGGCGCGGAGGATAGCGTTAATTCCGGCTTGGTTGGTGTGCGAGGGAACGATGGCCAGTGCCGCGTATCGTCCGGAGAGTGTTGCGGATCCTCGCACGGTGCTCTTGGTGGAAGACGAGGCGCTCTTGCGGATGCTGATGGCAGATCTTCTGCGCGGTGCTGGCGTGAGAGTGATCGAGGCGGCAACCGCCGACGAGGCGCTGGCCGTCCTTGATTCGGGCTTGGCGGTGGACATGATCTTTACCGATGTCCGCATGCCCGGCCGGCTCGACGGTGTCGGCCTGGCGCTGGCGGTCACACGTGACCGGCCGGAGATCGCGGTATTCGTGACCTCCGGCGATCTTGCTCCCGAGGTGGCGCGGCAACTGCCGGTCTTCATTCCCAAGCCCTACGATCTGGACGCCGTGGTTGTCCGAATCTTGGATCGGCTGGTGGAGGTGCCGGAATGAGTGAAGTGGAACGGAGGGACCTGCCCGCAATCTTGGTGGTCGATGCCGATGTTCTCGTCAGGCACGTGCTTGCGGAATATCTGCGGGAATGCGGGTATCGCGTCATCGAAGCGGCCAGCGGCGACGAAGCGCTCAGTCTCCTGTCCACCGGCGAGGTGAATGTGGACGTTGTGCTGGCGGATGCGCAGGCGCCCGGCAAGATGGCCGGCTTCACTTTGGCCCGTTGGTTGCGCGAGACTTATCCTCATATCGATGTTGCCTTGGCCGGCGCGCCCGCTCAGGCCGCGAAAGAGGCCGCATCTCTATGCGAGGAGGGGCCGCATCTGGCGCGGCCCTATGAGCCGGAAAACGTCGTCGACCATATCAAGCGGCTGCGCGCCGCCCGTGACCGCGCGGCCAAGCGCTGATCGGAACCGCTCAATGCAGTGCGTAGCGCACGCCGATGCGGACCTGCTGCGTGGCTAGGCCGTCCAGGGTCACGGGTGTACCCAGCAGATGGAAAGTCGGGGAGCTGTAGCTGGAATAGCGGTAGCCCACATCCAACGTCCACAGGGGCGTGATGGCCCAACCGACGCCGGCGGAGACATTCCAGCCCAATGCGGATTGTGAGTGGTCGCCCAGAGAGGTGGAGAAGGTGGGCGTGAAGTTGAACGTCAACTGGCTGATGCCGACGCCAGCACCCACATAGGGCGTGAGATTGGCGAAGGTGAACATGTCCCAATAGACATTGGCCATGGCGGTGACGGCGGACAGGTCGGTCGCGCCGCGCGCGGTGGTGGCGGACACGGCGGTGGCATAGTCCAGGGTCAGGTCCGCCCGCAGCCAGGGCAGGAAGCGATATCCTGCCCCCGCGCCATAGATGCGGCCGAGCGAGGTGTCGCTGGCGGAAATGCGGGTGGCGCCGCGCGTATGGCCTTCGACGCCGGTCACGCCGCTGGTGGTCCGGATGTACCAGCCGCTGGCGATCTCGTCATCCACTTCGGGCGGGGTCAGGTTGAAGTCGCCTGGCTTGCCGAGCATGGGCAAATCCGGCTCCGCCGCGCGGGCGGCGGAAGCCCCGGCGGTGGTCAGGGTCAGGACGGCGGCAAAAATGCAAAAGGAACGCAGCATGTCAAACCCGAACCGGCCGCGGTCGCAGCCGCTCAAGGACGCTACCGTTGCACGGGTTGCTTAATCCGGGATTAACCCTAACGCCCTGTCAACACGCCCGAGTGACAAGGCGCGACCGGGCAGGGGCCAATGCGCAGGAGCGCGAAGCAGGGCGCCGTTAGGGCGGCGCTCATGCGCGTCCTGCCGCCGCGCGTGCCGGCCAGTCGCATCAGCTCCGGCCGGCTTGGAGCGGGCGGGCCTCAGGCGGCGACGCGGCGCAAAGCCTCGATCACGTCGTCCACCGCGCCTTCCACCAGATCATAATCGTCGCCTTCGCCCATGACCCGGATCACCGGCTCGGTGCCGGAGGGGCGAATCAGCAGGCGGCCGTGATTGGCCAAGCGTTGCTCGGCATGGGCGATGGCGGCGATCACTGCCTCATTCTCCAGCGGCCGGCCGGAGCTGTAGCGCACATTCTTCAGCACCTGCGGCAGCGGGTCGAAGCGATGGCACACTTCCGACACCGGGCGCTGTGAGCGCGCCACCACCGCCAGCACCTGGAGCGCGGCCAGCAGGCCGTCGCCGGTGGTGGAATAGTCGGACATGATGATGTGGCCGGATTGCTCGCCGCCCACATTGTAGCCGTCGGCGCGCATGCGCTCCAGCACGTAGCGGTCACCCACGGCGGTGCGGGCCAGCGTCAGTCCCTCGCTGTGGAGATAGCGCTCCAGGCCGAGATTGGACATCACCGTGGCGACGATGCCATCGCGCGAAAGGCGGCCGTCTTCCTTGAAGCTCTGCGCCACCACGGCCATGATCTGGTCGCCGTCCACCACATGGCCCTTCTCGTCCACGATGATGACCCGGTCGGCGTCGCCGTCGAGGGCGATGCCGATGTCGGCGCGCACCTCATGCACCTTGGCGGACAAAGCGGCGGGCGAGGTGGAGCCCACGTCGCGGTTGATGTTGGTGCCGTCGGGCTCGACGCCGATGGCGATCACGTCCGCGCCCAGTTCCCACAGCGCCTCGGGCGCGACGCGGTAGCCGGCGCCATTGGCGCAATCCACCACCACCCGCAGGCCCTCGAACGACTGGTCGCGGGGCAGGGTGCGCTTGGCATATTCGATATAGCGCGCATGCACCCCTTCCAGCCGCTTGGCGCGGCCGATCTCGGCGGGCGGGGCGAGGCGCTTGACCATGTCGTGGTCGATCAGGTCTTCGATGTCGCGCTCGATCTGGTCGGAGAGCTTGAAACCATCGGGGCCGAACAGCTTGATGCCATTGTCATCGAACGGATTATGCGAGGCGGAGATCATCACCCCGAGGTCGGCGCGCATGGACCGGGTGAGCATGCCCACCGCCGGGGTCGGCACCGGGCCGAGCAGCAGCACGTCCATGCCAACGGAGGTGAAGCCGGCCACCAGCGCATTCTCGATCATATAGCCGGACAGGCGGGTATCCTTGCCGATGACCACCCGGTGGCGATGCTCGCCGCGCCGGAACACCAGCCCCGCCGCCATGCCCACCCGCAAGGCGAGATCGGCAGTCAAGGTTGCATTGGCCCGTCCGCGCACGCCGTCGGTTCCGAAATACTTACGCGCCATTCGCCAAAGTCCTCGCCCGCAAGGGTGTTTCGCAACGTGTTCCGCCTGCCATTTAGCATCGTCCTTCCCCCAAGACAGTCACGATTTATGAGCATGCATGTCGAAAAGGCGCGGCAGGCGGATGCAAGGGCAGGCATTTGCCCCCTGTGGGCATGGTGCGCATTGCCCTTGGCGGGGCGGGAATGCTAACCCGTGCGCAGGTTCGCTGGAGTCCTGTGCCCGTGTCGTCTCATACCCTCGACGTTCTCACCATCGGAAACGCCATTGTCGACGTCATCGCGCGTGCGGACGAAGCCTTCCTGGCCGCCCACGGCATGCCCAAGGGCTCCATGTCCCTGATCGACGAGGCGCAGGCAGAGGCGCTCTACGGCGCCATGGGGCCGGGCCTGGAGATTTCCGGCGGCTCGGCCGCCAATACGGCCGCCGGCGCGGCCTCGCTGGGCGCACGCACCGGCTTCATCGGCATGGTGCGCAACGACGGGCTGGGCGGCGTGTTCGCCCATGACATCCGCGCCGCCGGCGTCGCTTACGCCACCGCCGCCGCTACGGACGGCCCCACCACCGCCCGCTGCCTGGTGCTGGTGACCGCCGATGGCGAGCGCACCATGAACACCTATCTCGGTGCGGCGCAGAACCTCACCGCTGCCGAGATCGACGCCGAGATGGTGCGCGGCGCCGCCATCACCTATCTGGAAGGCTATCTGTGGGATCCGCCGGCCGCCAAGGAGGCGTTCCTGGCCGCCGCCCGCATCGCCCATGAGGCCGGGCGCGAAGTGGCGCTGACCTTGTCGGACGCGTTCTGCGTCGGGCGCTATCGCGGTGAGTTCCTCGATCTCATGCGCACCGGCGTGGTGGATCTGGTGTTCTGCAACGAGGGCGAACTGAAGTCGCTCTATGAGACCGCCGATTTTGATACTGCGCTCATCCAGCTGCGTCGCGACGTGGCCGCGGCCGTGGTCACCCGCTCGGAACAGGGGGCGCTGTTCGTCACCAAGGATGCGGTGGTCTCGGCCCCCGCCTTCCCGGTCGATGCGGTGGTGGACACCACCGGCGCCGGCGATCTGTTCGCCGCCGGCTTCCTGGCCGGGCGCACCCGTGGCCTCGACCCGGCCACCTGCCTGCGGCTTGGCGCGCTGGCCGCTGCCGAGGTGATCTCGCATATGGGTGCGCGCCCGCAGAAGAACCTGCTGGATCTCGCCCGCGAGAACGGTCTCATCTCGTGAGCCTGCCGGCGGCGCCGCAGGACGGCGCCGCTCGCGCTCTGGCCCATATCGATGCCGGCGCGCGGGCGATCCTGGTGCTCGGCGGAGCGGGAACGGGCAAGACCACCTTCCTGCACGAGTTGCGCAAGTCCTCCCGCGGGCGGCAGGTGTTCCTGGCGCCCACGGGCGTGGCGGCGCTGCAATTGGGCGGGCAGACCCTCCATTCCTTCTTCGGCATTCCCCCGCGGATTCTCAATCCGGAGGATGTGAAGCCGCGCGCCCAAGTGCGCCGGCTGCTGAAGAAGCTCGACCGGCTGGTGATCGACGAGATCTCCATGGTCCGCGCCGATCTGCTGGATACCGTGGACCGCACCCTGCGCATCGCCCGCGACAGCAATGTGCCGTTCGGTGGCGTGCAGGTGGTGCTGGTGGGCGATTTCCTGCAATTGCCGCCGGTGGTGCCCAGCGTCGAGCAGCAGGTGCTGGAGCAGATGGGCTATGAAGGCCCGTTCGCCTTCCATGCCAAGGTGATGACGGACCATGCGGTGGCGCAGGTGCCTTTCACCGTGGTGCACCGCCAGTCCGACAGCGAATTCATCCGCCATCTCGGCGCCATCCGGCGCGGCGAGAGCCTTTCCGATGCCCTGGCGGCGCTGAACGAGGCCTGCGTGCGGCCGCACCGTTCCGGCGTGCTGCCGGTGCTGCTGACCCCCACCAATGCCCGCGCCGATGCCTATAACCAGCGCGGCCTCGCGGCGCTGGCGGGCAATGAGCGGGTGTTCGAGGGCGCCTTGAAGGGCGAGTTCGGCCTGGATGGCGACCGCCTGCCGGTGCCCGAGCGTCTGGTGCTGAAGACCGGGGCGCGGGTGATGGCGCTGCGCAATGATCCCGCCCGGCGCTGGGTCAACGGCTCGGTCGGCACGGTGACCGGCATCGGCGCCCACAGCGCCTTGGTGCGGCTGGACGGCGGCGGCACGGTGGAAATCGAAGCCTTTACCTGGGAGCGAATCCGCTATGCCTTCGACGACGCCACCGGGCGCATCGAGGGCCAGGTGGTGGGCACCTTCAGCCAATTGCCGCTGGTGCCGGCCTGGGCCATGACCATGCACAAGGCCCAGGGCCTGACCCTGGAAGACGTGCGGATCGATTTCGACAATGGCGCTTTTGCCGCCGGCCAAGCCTATGTGGCGCTCTCGCGGGCGCGCTCGCTGGCGGGCCTGTCGCTGGTGCGCGAGATCCGCCCGTCCGATATCCGCATCGACCGCCGGGTGGCCGCCTTCGTGCGGGCGTTCGAAGCCGGGCAGAGCGATCGCCTGCCGCCGGAATAGGCCAGGCCAAGGGATGCCTCAGGCGGCGCCCGCCGTCAGGGTCGCGTGACCGGCTCCTCGCAGCGCGCCGGCCGCTGTTCAGCGGCGGCCGCGGTCTGCGCCGCCATCTGTTCCGGCTCGAAGCTGGCCAGCGTGGCGTCGTAGCGGGGATGCAGCGTGCCCATGAGGCGGTCCCACCACGAGAAAGTGTGGCCGTAATTGTATTTGAAATGGCCGTGGTGCTGGTCGTGGAACACCGTCGAGGCGAACGGGAACGGCGCCCGCCCGGCCGGTGAGGCAAAGTGCTCGAAGCCCGCATGGCCCAGCATGCCGCTGACCTGGTCATAGAGCTTCTGCAGCAGCAGCATCTGCCACGGGATCGGCAGGATGAACGGCAGGATCAGATAGAAGCTCTGGTTGAGGAAGCCTTCCATCAGCGTCTCGTGATGGTTGGTCCACACGGTGGGGGCGACGCTTTTGTGATGCAGCGCATGGAAGCGATAGAACGGCTTCCAGTGCAGCAGGCGGTGGACCCAATAGAACCACGCATCATACAGCACCACCGAGATGCCCAGCATGAGCGGCCCCGACCACCAGGTGAGCGGCAAAGGCGAGATGGTCCAACCCTGCGCCTGGGCAAACAGGCCGCCGGCAAAACAGAACGCGATGATGGCGATGGAGCCCGGCGCATGGGCCAGTTCCTGCCATTTGCGCTTGTTGACGCGGGTCTTCTGGATGCGCCGTTCCGGGTGGCGCGCGTTCATCACCTCGAAGAACACGCCCACCACCACCAGCACCACCAGAATGGCGGCGACAACGCAGCCGTAGAGCGCCAGGAAGTCGAGCAGCAGGCCGGTCCAGCCAGCGGCGGGGTCCGATGGTCCCAGGATGTCCATGCGCGCCTCCCGCCGAAATCAAGCGGCACACCTAGCAGATGGCAGGCGGCCGAACAATGAAGCGGGCCGCGCGCCGGCGGCTCTCCATGCGATGTCACGGTATCATGATAGATAATGTTTAACTTGCCGCGCAGGGCGGACCGAGGCAGCCTTGGCCGTGGCGTCCTGTCGGGCGCCTGACTGGGGCGCCCGCCGGGCGGGGGTGCGCAAAGGCCCGGGCGCGCCGGGACGCAGCGGCGGGAGCGCGGGGCAAAACGTGCGGGTGGATGGGGGATCTGATGACGACGTATACGCCTTTCAGCAATGCCACATTCCTGGATTACGCTGGCTACCAGATTGTCCCGGACTCGCTGGTGACCGAGATCGGCGGCATCAACACCACAAACCTGACCCCCACGGCACTTTCGCTAGTGCAGACTATCCTGACGACGTTCTTGAACGGCGCCCCTAACGCGCCCGCGGGCCTGACGGTGCAGGATCTGACGGCTGCAGCGGCCGCCCAACCCGTTCCCCAACTTCCGATCGTGACTGTCGGGCTGGTGGTGCAGCGCGATGCCGACCCCACGAGCGTGCTTACCGGGGACTGGGCGGATCGGCAGGCGGCCCTGGCGGACCAGACCACCGTATGGAACACCTATGGATCGACCGCCGTAAATGCGTCGACTGGGCTAACCAATTACCAGCAGGTTCTCTCCACGGTGGAGGCCTTTCTGGGCTCGGACGCGGTGGTGACGGATGGCGTCACGTCTTCCAGCGCGTCCCGCACCATCTGGCTGACCCTGACGCCGGCCGAATTTCAGACGCTGTTCAATGCTGATCTGCTCCAATACACGGTGCCGAGCGGCTTGAATGCGTCCAATTCTTTGACCGGCTTGGCCTGGAGCGGAAA
>CALRNP020000132.1:0-15609 GCA_943369575.1 Azorhizobium sp. AG788
CGTCAAGGGCTCGACTTTGGGCCGCTATACGGAAGTGGGCGCGCGCACCAAGCTGCTGGAGGTGGAGATGGGGGATTATTCCTACATCGCCTCCGATGCGGACATGGCCTATAGCGCCGTGGGCAAATTCTGCTCCATCGCCGCCATGACCCGCATCAATCCCGGCAACCACCCCATGTGGCGTGCCAGCCAGTCGCATTTCACCTATCGCGCCTCGGCCTATTTCGATGATGCCGCCGATGAGCCGGACTTCTTCCAGTGGCGCCGCGACCACAAGGTGACCATCGGCCACGACGTGTGGATCGGCCACGGGGCGGTGATCCTGCCGGGGCGCACCATCGGCACCGGGGCGGTGGTGGCGGCGGGCGCGGTGGTGGCGAAGGACGTGCCGCCTTATGCCATTGTGGCCGGGGTCGCCGCCAAGGTGGTGAAGCAGCGCTTTCCCATCGATATCGGCGAACGGCTGATGGCGCTGGGCTGGTGGGACTGGAGCCACGAGCGCCTGCGGACCGCGCTGGCGGATTTTCGCGCCCTCCCGGTGGAAGCGTTCCTGGAGCGCTATGAGGGCGGCCCGGCCTAGGTTGATCCAGGCGAAACGGGCGCGCGCCGGCCCGGCTCCCCTTCGCGGGCGAACAATGCTATCGAGAGGGGATGACAGGCGCATCCTTGAAAGCAGTCGCTCCTTCCGTGACGCATCCCCGTTCGGCGGCCATCACCTCCGCCCTTGCCACCTTGGAAACCGAAGCCGCCGGGCTGGCCGCGCTGATCGCGGCGGTCGGCAACGGCCTGGGCGAGGCCTTCGAAAGCGCGGTCTCCATCATCATGGCGGCGCGCGGGCGGGTGATCGTCACCGGCATGGGCAAGAGCGGGCATGTGGCGCGCAAGATCGCCGCCACCTTCGCCTCCACCGGCACCCCCTCCCATTATGTCCACCCCGCCGAGGCCAGCCATGGCGATCTGGGCATGGTGGCGCCGGAAGACGTGATCGTGGCTCTGTCCTGGTCCGGCGAGACCGCCGAACTGCGCGACATCGTCGACTATTCCCAGCGTTTCGGCGTGCCGCTGATCGCTCTGACCTCCAATACCGACAGCGCGCTGGCCAAGGCCGCCAGCGTGGTGCTGGCGCTGCCCCAGGCGCGCGAAGCCTGCCCGCTGGGCCTGGCCCCCACCACCTCCACCTTGATGCAGCTGGCCATGGGCGATGCCCTGGCGGTGGCGCTGCTGGAGAGCCGCGGCTTCACCGCCCGCGATTTCCGGGTGTTCCATCCCGGCGGTAAATTGGGCGCCAACCTCAAGTTCGTGCGCGACGTGATGCGCGCCGAGGCCGCCGTGCCTTTGGCCCGCAGCGGCGCGCTGATGGGCGAGGTGCTAGTGGAGATGAGCGCCAAGGGCCTCGGCTGCGTCGCCGTGGTGGACGCCGACGGGCGCCTCGCCGGCATCGTCACCGACGGCGACCTGCGCCGCCACATGGCCAATGACCTGCCCACCCGCCCGGTGGACGCCATCATGAGCGGCACTCCCAAGACGGTGCGTCCGGATCAACTGGCGTCGGAAGCTCTGCGCATCCTCAACACCGCCAAGATCACAGCCTTGATGGTGGTGGACGACGGACGCCCGGTGGGCGCCCTGCACATCCACGATTTGCTGCATGTGGGTGTGGCGTAGGCTCGCGGTCGCCGAAAACCATCTCGACATCCAATCGCATGTGAACTATAGTTCACAGATGGTCGAGGTTCGCCAAACCGTCCGGTTCCGGGAATGGTTCACGGCTTTGCCGGACCTGCGCGCTAAAGCGCGCATCGACATGCGCATCGCCCGGTTGGCGGCCGGGAATGCCGGTGATGTCAAATATTTTAGCGGCATCGGTGAACTGCGGCTCGATTGCGGCCCCGGCTACCGACTGTACTTCATGCAGCGGGGGCGGGAGCTGGTGATCTTGCTGTGCGGCGGTGACAAGAGCACCCAGGCGAAAGACATCGCCGCGGCATTGCAGCTCGCCCAAGAAATGAAGGATGAGATCTGATGGCCGAGCGGACCGTGCCTTGGGACATGGCGGACCATATCGCGACGCCGGAAGCGGTGGCCGCCTATCTGGAGGCAGCCTTCGAAGATGGCGACCCGGCCATCATCGCCGCTGCGCTTGGCGCCATTGCCCGCTCAACGGGAATGACCGAGGTTGCCCGGCGTGCCGGTGTCACGCGCGAGGGCTTGTACAAGGCCCTCAGCGCCGAGGGCGATCCACGCCTGTCCACGCTCCTGGGCGTCACCAAGGCGTTGGGATTGCAGCTGACCGTGGTGGCGGAGCGCCCGGCGGCCTGAGCCTTACCCTCCGGTCGGCGCCGCCGTTTCCGCCAGGAGCCAGAGGTGGAAGGTCTGCATGGCCGGGGTTTCCGGCCGTGAGCGCAGGCGGGTGAGCCAATAGCGGCCGGCATCGATGGTGAGCGCGAGGGGCTGTACCAGCCGCTCGCTGGCCAGATCCGCCGCGAACAACGCTGCCGGCAGCAAGGCGACGCCCAGCCCTGCCGCTGCGGCGCTGGCCATCACCGGCGAGGAATCGAACACCGGCCCGCGCAAGGTAGGACAGGGCACGCCGGCGGCGGCGAACCAGCGTGCCCATTCCTCGGCGCGGTAGGAGCGCAGCAGCGGCAGGCTGGCCAGATCGCCGGGCTGCGACAGCCCCCGCGCCAGGGCCGGGGCGCAGAGCGGGGCGAGGGGAGCCGCCAGCAGGGGCGTGGCCTCGGTGCCGTGCCAGGAGCCGTCGCCGAAGCGGATGGCCAGATCCAAGCCTTCGCCGGCCAGATCCACCCGGTTGTTGTTGGTGAGCACCCGCAGATCGATGCCGGGATGGGCCAGATTGAAGGCGGCCAGGCGCGGCAGCAGCCAGCCGGTGGCGAACGTGCCCACCACCCCCACGGTCAGCACCTCGCGGAACTGGCCGCCCATGAATTGGTCCAGGGTGGCACCGATACGATCGAAGGCGGCACTGACCTGCGGCACCAGGGCCGCGCCCTCGTCGGTGAGGGCAAGCCCGCGCGGCAGGCGGCGGAACAAAGGCGCGCCCAGGCGGGCCTCCAGCCCCTTGATCTGATGGCTGACGGCCGCCTGGCTGACGCACAATTCCATGGCCGCGCGGGTGATGCTCAGGTGCCGCGCCGCCGCCTCGAACGCGCGCAGGGCATTCAGGGGAAGATGCGGACGGTCCATGCCAAGCCATTAGATTTTTTTATATCATCTGCCAGATAACATCGTTTGTCTCGCCCTGTCTGCTTTTGCATGTTCGCTGGCGATGGAGGTGGACATGATTTCAAGACGTCATCTGCTGCTGGCGGCCGCACCGGCCTTGGTGCTGGTCTCGCGCGGGGTTCAAGCGCAGCCGCCCAAGGCTTTCGGCGGGCCGACACTGGCTGCGGCCATCGTCGCCGCCGAGCGCAAGAGCGGCGGCCGGCTGGGCGTCGCGGTGCGCGATACCGGCACCGGGGCCACCTTCGCTCATCGCGGCGACGAGCGCTTTCCCATGTGCAGCACCTTCAAATTTCTATTGGCAGCCGCGCTGCTGGCAGAGGTGGATGCCGGTCGCGAGCGCCTGGATCGCACCTTGCCCATCACCAAGGCCGATCTGGTGGCCTATTCGCCCATGACCGAGCCTTTGGTGGGCACGGTCGCCAGTATCGCGGCGCTCTGCGAGGCGGCCGTGACCCTTAGCGACAACACCGCCGCCAATGTGCTGCTCTCCGCCATCGGCGGCCCCGCCGGGCTGACCGCCTTCGTGCGCCGCAGCGGCGATCCGGTCACCAGGCTCGATCGCAACGAGCCCACCCTCAACGAGGGCAAGCCCGGCGATCCGCGCGACACCACCACGCCTGTGGCCATGCTGGATGATCTCGACCGGATGGTACTGGGGCGGGTGTTGACCCCGGCCTCGCGGGATCAACTGGCGGCATGGCTGGTGGCCAACCGCACCGGCGGCACCCGCCTACGCGCCGGGCTGCCGAAGGATTGGCGGGTGGGCGACAAGACCGGCACCGGCCCGCGCGGCATCGGCATCAACGACATTGCGGTGATCTGGCCGCCGGGACGGGCGCCGCTGCTGCTGACCTGTTATCTCACCGATACCCCGCTCGATGCCGCCGCTGCCAACGCCATCCATGTGGAGGTGGCGCAAGCGGTGGCGGCTGCGGCCGGCTGAGGGGAGCGGCAAGCGTCGCCACCCTGAGGATGGCGCGCCGAAGCCGTTTTGCGGGGCGCGCGGCGGTTCACGTCCCGCACGTGCCGCGAGAGGGGGCTTGCCCGATGTGGTCGCCGGGCGCGGGACCGCTTAGCGGTGCTTGGTCATCTTCCTGGCCTTGTGGCCGGGAATGGGCTTCTGGAGGATGACGCCGGCCCATTCCATGCCGCGATAGGTCTCGTAGCCAGGCGTGAGGTGGAAGGCGGTGGTGCTGCCGTCGTCGCCATGCTCCACCGCGCTGCGGCGGTGGCGGGTGTCCAGCGGCACGGTCTCCACGAACTCGCCGCGGCGGTCGGATGAGGAGAGCACCCGGCCGCGGGCATCCACCAGCAGCACGCGCGAGCGCGCGGCCTCATCCGGCGACAGGCGCACGCCCTCGATCACCGCGCGCGCCTGCGGCTCCCAGTCAAAATGGATGCCCAGCACGCCGATGGGCTTGCCGTGGGTCTGCCCGCCTTCGCGCACGGCGGCGGCGTAGGTGGCAACGGGGGCATTCTTCAGCGCATGGCAGGGCATGACGTCGGCCACCGCATATTCGTCGCCGGAATGGGTGGCCATGGCCTGCTGGAACCAGCCCTCGTGCGAGACATCCATGCCGCGCAGGCCGGGATAGCGATCTGCCCGCCCATGCGCCACTACCCGCCCATCCGGTGTGCAGATCCACAGATCGAGATATACGGTATACGCAGATAGAATGACCCCCAGCCGGCGCTCCGCCTCAGCGACATTGTCCGCGGTCGGATCGGCGGCGGCGACCACGGCGGCATCGGTGGCCCACCAGCGCACATCGCAGGTGCGCTCATAAAGATTGCGGTCGATGGTCTCCACCGCATTGAGGCACAGATTGACCAGCCGGTCGCCGCGCACGTCCAATGCCATGCGCCGACCTACGGCGCGCAATTCATCCAGCGCGCTGCGCAGTTCGGTCTCCATGTCACTGGCCAGCCTGCCGATTTCGGCGCTGACGGCTTTGACTTCCTCCGCCACCACAGCAAATCCCTTGCCCGCCTGGCCGGCGCGGGCAGCTTCAATGGTGGCATTGAGGGCGAGGATCCGGGTCTGGCCGGTGATGATCTGAATGGCCCGCGCCTTGCCGGCGGCCAGGGTGGCGGCGTGATCCGCCAATTGGATCACCTGTTCGGGTGAATCGGCGGCAACGGCCGTGTTTGGAAGGGAAGCCATGGAACCATGCATCTCGGCCATCCAATGTCTTGAGACTGATCGCAACGCAATCAGTCCTGCAAGACGCAAGCCAAGTGGAAACATTGAGAAACAAGAATAGTCAGCGCTGCATCATGTGCGATTTCACATAATGCTGGCCGGAGAATTTGGCATGCGAAGCGCTAAACTCTTATACCTAATTCTAGGTACGTTTTCTTTTTAGAATAGCTTGCTATTTGTTTTGAAAGTCCAGGTATTTTGCGTCCAGTCATGCAAATGGGCGCTTCAGGCGGCGCCCACGACCAGCACGGTGCCATCCACCTTCAGCACGATCACCTTTGCGCCGGTGGGCAGGTCCGGCCCCTCGATACGCCAGACGCTGTCGTCAATGCGCACCCGGCCGCTGCCTTCCACGATCGGCGTTTCGAGGATGAACACCCGGCCCACATGGCTCTCCGCCCGGCGGTTGAGGAACGGCCGGTCGCTGGCGGCGCCGGGGGCGGGGGTGATGCGCCGGCCGATCAGGATCGCGGCCACCGCCAAGGCGGCAAAGGCCAGCACCTGCACCTGCCAGCCCGCCAGCACGAGGAAGGCCAGGGCGCCGGTGACCAAGGCCGCGAGCCCCAGCCATAGCAGGAAGGCACCGGGCAGCACGATTTCCGCCACCAGCAGCACCCCGCCGAGGACGAACCAGCCCCACGGGCCGAATGCGATGAGATCGCTCATGGGGTGTTGCCTCCTGAAGGGGGCGCTCTGCCGGATCGGGGCGGGCGCTCAGGCGTCATCGCGCGGACGGGCCACCGGCGGCGCGCCGGAAATGGCGCCGGGACCGGACAGGCCCGGCCCCGACAGGAAGCTGGTGCCCGGCACCGGGCTGGCGTCGGGCGGCGTGGATACGGCAGCGGCGGTACCGAACGGCGAGGCGCTGGCAGTGGCGGGATTTCCGGTTGTCACCGGATCCGCCTGCGAGCCCTGGCCGGCGCGGCCACGTCCAGCCGTGCTTGCGGCGGGTGCTGGCCCTCCGGAGCCGGTGGAGGGGCCGGTGGGAGCGGTGGGGCGGCGGGTGCCGCCGGGCGCGCCGCCAGAGCCACCGGCACCGCCGCCAAAAGCGTCACGGGCCAGTTCGCCGATGCCGGAGAGGGTGGAGAGCAGCGCCGTGGCCTCATAGGGCATCAGCACCACCTTCTGGTTGGGCGCCTTGGCCAGGCTCTCGAACGCCTTCACATATTTCTCGGCGATGTAATAGTTCAGCGCCGCCGGCGAGCCCTCATTGATGGACTGCGACAGCACGCTGGTGGCCATGGCCTCCGCTTCCGCCAGCCGTTCGCGGGCTTCCGCATCGCGCCGGGCGGCTTCCAGCCGGCCTTCGGCTTCCAGGATGCGGGCCTGCTTCTGGCCCTCGGCGCGCAGGATCTCGGATTGCCGCTGGCCCTCGGCCTCCAGGATGACGGCGCGCTTCTCGCGCTCGGCCTTCATCTGCCGGCCCATGGCATTGACCAGATCGGCGGGGGGGACGATGTCGCGGATCTCGATGCGGGTGATCTTCACCCCCCAGGGGGCGGCGGCGGCATCCACCACATGCAGCAGCCGCTCATTGATCTCGTCGCGATGGGACAGCAGAGAATCCAGGTCCATCGAGCCCATGACGGTGCGGATATTGGTCATGGTCAGGGCCATGATCGCCATGTCCAGGCGCGCCACCTCATAGGAGGCGCGGGCGGCGTCGAACACCTGGAAGAAGGCGATGCCGTCCACGGAGACGGTGGCATTGTCCTTGGTGATCACCTCCTGCGTCGGGACGTTGATCACCTGCTCCATCACATTCACCCGGTGGCCGATCCGGTCGACGAACGGGACGATGAGGTTGAGGCCCGGCAGCAGGGTGCGGGTGTAACGCTGGAACCGCTCCACCGTATATTGATAGCCCTGGGGCACGGTCTTCACGCTGGCGATGACCACCACGATGGCGAGCACCAGCAGCACCAAAACGAAGATATTGGGGCCTGACAGCATCATGGGTCTCTCCCGATGCTGACGGGAAGGTCAGCGCCGGGATAAGGCCATGGGCACGGCTGCGGGGCAAGCGGCCCGCGCTGGCGGCTTCCGCGATGGGGCTCCGCTCAGGGGGCGATCCAGCCGGAGAGCTCACGCAGGACGACCGCCTCGATCACCCGCATGCCCTGGTCGCTGTCGTTGAGGCAGGGGATGGCGGCGAATTTCTCGCCGCCATTGTGCAGGAAGATCTCGGCATTCTCGACGCCGATTTCCTCCAGGGTCTCCAGGCAATCGGCGGTGAAGCCGGGATTGACGATGGCCATGCGCTTGACGCCGCTCTTCGCCAGCGCCTCCACGGTCTTGTCCGTATAAGGCTGGAGCCATTCCTCATTGCCGAAGCGGGACTGGAAGGTGAGGCGCAATTTCTCCGCCGACATGCCCATGCGCTCGCGCATCAGCCGGGCGGTCTTGGCGCACTGGCAATGATAGGGGTCGCCCTTCAGCAGATAGGATTTCGGCACGCCGTGGAACGAGGCGAGAATCACCTCCGGCTCGAAATCCAGCGCCTTGAGGTGCCCTTCCAGCGAGGTGCAGATCGCGTCGATATAGACCGGGTCGTCGTGCCAGTTGGGCGCCACGCGGATGAAGGGCTGCCAGCGCATGGCTTTGAGCGCATCGAACGCCTTGTCGCAGACCGTGGCCGAGGTGGCGGCGGCATATTGCGGATACATGGGCACGATCAGGATGCGCTCGCAGCCCTGCTTCTGCAGCGCCTCGATGCGCTCGGCGATGGGCGGTTTGCCGTAGCGCATGGCCCAGTCGACCACCACGCGCGGATCGCGGGCCGCGATCATCGCTGCCATCTTCTCCGCCTGCGAGCGGGTGATGGTCTTCAGCGGCCCCTCGTTGCGCTCATTGTTCCAGATGGTGGCGTAGTCCTTGCCCTTCCGGCCAGGGCGCACGGTGAGGATGATGCCGTTGAGAATCACCCACCACAAAGCGCGATTGACCTCGATCACCCGCTTGTCCCAGAGGAACTCCTTGAGATAGGTCCGCATGGACCAATAGTCGGTGGCTTCCGGCGTCCCGAGATTGACCAGCAGCACGCCAATACGCCCGAACGGCACCTTCGGGTGCTCGGCGGGAAAATGGCGCGGGTCGCCGGCGGGCGCGGGGGGAGTGGTCTGCGTCGGGATCATTCGGGCTACCTCTGCAACGCGACATGCCCCTGCGCGCACCTGATCGTCAATGCGCGCGGTGGCCGCGCGGGCACGCCAGGGCGGAAGGGGTGCACGGGCAAACGGGCGGGACCACGGCAGGGCGCCACGGCTTCGGTGCTGATACGACGCGGGGAGCGGCTTGGATCGCCGACGCATCACCGCCATTGGGCGGCGCGTGGCGCCGTCGGCAGATGATCAACATATGTCGATTTGGAGGTGCGGATGGTGGGCACGACAGGGATTGAACCTGTGACCCCCTCGATGTCAACGAGGTGCTCTCCCGCTGAGCTACGCGCCCATCCGCCAGGAAGGAGGCTTCTATATCGGCTCGCATTCAGCGGCGCAAGGCGTGTGCGCCGGCTTGTTGTGCAAGGCGTGGATAACTTTGCTCAGGCGGCCTGAGCCAGGAGCTTGTGCACTTCGCTCACCAAGTCGCGCAGATGGAACGGCTTGGACAGCACCTTGGCTTCGCAGGGCGCTTCCACATCCGCATTCAGCGCCACGGCGGCGAAGCCGGTGATGAACATCACCTTGAGATCGGGATCGAGCTCGGTGGCGCGGCGCGCCAGCTCGATGCCATCCATCTCGGGCATGACGATGTCGGTGAGCAGCAGTTCGAACGGCTCCTCGCGCATGCGCTCGTAGGCGGAGCGGCCATTGTCGAACGAGGCCACCTGGTATCCGGCATTTTGCAGCGCCTTCACCAGGAAGCGCCGCATGTCGTTGTCATCCTCGGCGAGCAGAATTTTCGACACGCCCTATCCCCTTGATCTTGTCCGGTGCCGCGTCTGCGGGCGACGATGGGCACTGGGCCCCTCAGGCTTGTGTGGCCCAATCGGGTAAATTCGAAGTGAACCTGTTCCTGGTTGCGGGCGAATAATGGGCCTCATTTCGCCCACAGATTGCCCACATGCCACTTGTGCTGGCGCACCAAGGCGCGCCGTGGCTTTTAGAGCCTACGCGAAGTGCCTTCACAAGGGGGCTTTGACTTGCGCATGATGGCGGGCCTGTCACAAGGTGGTGGTTTCCACCCCATGGCCGGGTTCACCCGCCCCTTGTCTCGCGGATCCTGCGTTCATCGATGACAGCCTGCCTCGCCGATACCATCGACCCGCCGTTCGAGATTCTGATGCCGGAGACGCCGGCCGGGCCGTTCGTGTTCAACTCGCCCCACAGCGGGCGGATCTATCCGCGCGCCTTCGTCGAGCAGACGCGGCTCGATTTCGAGACCCTGCGCCGGTCCGAGGACAGCTTCGTGGACGAACTGTTCGCCGACGTGGTTTCCGCCGGCATGCCGCTGATGCGTGCGCTGTTTCCGCGCGCCTTCCTGGATCTGAACCGCGAACCCTATGAACTGGATCCGCGCATGTTCGAGGGCCGGCTGCCGGCCTTCGCCAACACCCGCTCGATCCGGGTCTCGGGTGGGCTCGGCACCATTGCGCGGGTGGTGGGGGATTCGCAGGAGATCTATCTCAAGCGCCTCACCGTCGCCGAGGCGCTGGAGCGGATCGAGACCTTCTACAAGCCCTATCACCAGACGCTGCGCCGCATGATCAGCCGCACCCACCGGCTGTTCGGCACAGCGGTGCTGGTGGATTGCCATTCGATGCCGTCCGGTCCGGTGCGGGAGGACATGCCGCGGGCGGATTTCGTGCTGGGCGACCGCTATGGCACCAGTTGCGCGGCGGTGGTGGCGGAATTGCTGGAGCAGGAATTACGCGCCCGCGGATATGTGGTGGTGCGCAATAAGCCCTATGCTGGCGGCTACATCACCGAGCACTACGGCAACCCCTCCGCCGGCCTGCATGCGGTGCAGGTGGAGATCAATCGCGGCCTTTACATGGACGAGGCCAGCTACCAGCGCGGCCCGAATTTCTACAAGGTGCGTGCGGATCTGGCGGCGGTGGCTGGGCGGCTGTTCGATCTCGGTGTCACGGAACTCGCGCCGCCGCGTGCCGCTGCGGAATAGTTGCGCGCATGACACGGGATCGTGAAATCCCGCCTTGCGTTTTTCGAATGGCAGATATACGAATTTGCCGGTGAGACCGAGATGCGGCAAACGTACCGGCCTTTCCCGCTGGCATTGCGGGCCCCAAAAAAGAAAGGGGCCGTCCGCAAGCGAACGGCCCAAGTCTAGGGAGGAAACGCCCAAGGAGGGCATGCAACACAGCGACGCCAATCGCCATGTCGCAATGCAGCAATAGCCGATTGCGCTGCCAGAAATCAAGTGCTGGTTTGTCGCATCCTTATATATTAGCTGTAACCCCTTGGAAATTAAGCCAAAGTTTTTTCACCGCATGCGGTGGATAGCGTGCTTTGCAGTTCGCTCCGGCTCTTGTGCCGGTTCAGTTCACGCCGCGTTGCACTGGTTTGGCAGCGCTTGCGCGACACGCCGCCTTTCGCTGGAACTCGTTTCGGGGAATTGGTTGCGCCGTGCAGGGTGGTTCGCATTGATGCGCTGATAGCCGCCTGTGCCACTCGCTGTTCAGATCGAGGGGGTTACCTAAGGGGCGCCTGCCGAGCAGATGTGGGCAGCGTTCCTCGGTCAGCGGATGAGGCAAGAGGGCGGCGCTCCGCGGTACTTTCGGCGCGTCTTTTGCCGCCGCAGGTTCCGACGCGAATGTCCCGGATTCAAGCTGCCGCGTACTCGCTACGAGCGCCGCGGTCTCCATCTCAAAAGGCTGAGCGTGTCCCGACGTGCTGCGTTTCTCGGCGTGCTGCGGTGCGGCCAAGCTGCCCTAGAAAAGAAAGGGGCCGCTCACGGGGAGCGGCCCAAGTCTAGGGAGGAAACGCCCAAGGAGGGCAGCGGCAGGGCGAACCGTGCCGCGCCGCATCAATATGCGCCTAGGCCCCCCTGTCAGCAAGATGGCGATATGGCGATAGTTTGAGCATGCTCTAAAATTGCACTTTTGTACGTTTTCATGGCCTTGCGCGGGGCGAGCCCAGGATGCGGGCCGAAATCACGTTCCTGATGCCTCAAAAAGCGACGCGCCGAACGGGTGCGCCGCACGCGGTCGCGACTCGGTGGGGCTGCCCCCTTGTGCCCGTTCCCGTGCGTTCCGCAGCGCGGCTGCGCGCAAAGCGCTTCCGTCCCCCCCCGCCCCGTTCTAAGGATCAGGTGCCCCGGCCCGGGGCGCCTTCAGCCAGGGATGCCCCATGACCGCCGTGGCCCTCGATGCTTTCGTCCATGATCTCGCCACCAAATCTGGCGAGGCGATCCTGCCCTTTTTCCGCACCGCGCTGGTGGTGGAGGACAAGACCCACGGCCGGGCATTCGATCCTGTGACAGAGGCCGACCGCGCCGCCGAACAGGTGATGCGCCGGATGATCAGCACCGCCTTTCCCGATCACGGCGTCATCGGTGAGGAATTCGGCATCGATCGTCCCGGCGCCGCTTATGTGTGGGCGCTGGACCCCATCGACGGCACCAAGTCCTTCATTTCCGGCATGCCCGCCTGGGGCACGCTGATCGGCCTGTTGAAGCAGGGGGCGCCGGTCTATGGCATGATGCACCAGCCCTTCATCGGTGAGCGCTTCTTTGGCGACGGCGGTTCGGCCCACTATCTCGGCCCAGCTGGCAAGCGGCGGCTGAACGTGCGCGATTGCGAGCGGTTGGAAGACGCCATCCTGTTCACCACCAGCCCGCTGCTGATGCAGGGGGAAGACCGCATCGCCTTCCAGCGCGTGGAGGAGAAGGTGCGCCTGTCGCGCTATGGCGGTGATTGCTATGCCTATTGCATGGTCGCCGCCGGCCTGGTGGACGTGGTGATCGAGACCGGCCTCAAGGACCACGACATCGTGGCCCTGATTCCGGTGATCGAAGGGGCTGGCGGCATTGTCACCAATTGGGAGGGCGGGCCGGCAGCCGGTGGCGGTCGGGTGGTGGCGGCGGGCAGCCGCGCGGTGCACGCCGAAGTGCTCAAGCACCTTCAGGGGTAGGCGGCCTGCGCCTCAGTCCAGCGGGCTGCCGGGAATGAAGGCATCGAACGCAGCCCAGAACTGGGCGCGGAAAATGTCGCGCTCCATGAGCAGTTCATGGCGGCCGGCGGGCACCGTCACATAGGCCCCCGCAATCAGCCGTGCGGCTGTGTGCTCGATGGCCACATTGCACACCACCCGCTCGTCGCCGGCCGCGATCATCAGCAGCGGCTGGCGGATGCGCCGCAAAATGTCCGGCGCCCGCAGCGTATCCATGGCCAGGAATGCCTGATGCACCCAGCCGATGGTGGGGGCGCCAAGCGCCAGTTCCGGCACGGCGCGGGTGATCTCCGCCGTGCGTTCATAGCGCTCCGGGTCGGAGGTGACGGGATTGCTGGCGAACGGCAGTTCGGTGACGGCGGTGGCGCCGCCGCCCGGCAGGAAGGCGCGGGCAAAGCCGGCATTGCTCAGGATCGCCGCGGTCGCCCGCGCCAGCCGGCGCTGCCGGACCAAGCCGATGTCCAGCATCGGTGCACACAGCACGATGCGGTCGAACCAGCGCCGGCCTTCCAGCACGGCATGGAGCGTGATGGCGCCGGCCATGGAATGGGCCAGAGCAAAATGGGGGGCGGGACAGTCCGGCAGCAGCACCTGCCGCCCGAAGGCCTCCAAATCCAGCTGATAATCGGAGAAGCGGCGCACATGGCCCTTGCGGGCATTGCGCAGCAGGCGCTGCGAGCCGCCCTGTCCGCGCCAGTCCAGGATGGCGACCGCGAAGCCGCGCCCGAGCAGATCGCGCACCACTTCGAAATACTTCTCGATGAATTCGGCCCGCCCCGGCAGCAGCGTGACCGTGCCGCGCCCACCTGATGCCGGGCGCCAGCGGGCAAAGCGGATCTTCACCCCGTCGGCAGTGGTGATGACGCCGCTCACCGCCCCTTCGGGCACCGGATTGGACGGGATGGAATGGAGGGTCATGGGTGCGGATGCGGATCGAAGCGGCGATAGCCGTCACGGCCCGCCAATCGGCGGGCGGGCGGCATTTGCCGGGCGCCAGAGCAGGATTCTCGCCGGGAAGGAGCCTCCCCGCCGATCCGCCTGGACGGCAGCGTTACACGCTTGCAGCATGGCGGACAACGCATGTGGCGGGGCGCGATGCCCGTCCCTTTGGCAAATGGGAGTGAGCGGGCCGTGTCGCCCACCGCGGATCAGTTGCGGCGGCTGTCGTATCCAATGACCTCGACGCCGAAGATGGCACCGGAGGCGGCATCCACAACCAACCGCACCCGCTCTCGCCGTGGCCCGGTAGCCTCGCAGATGTAAGCGCTGCCGCGCAGCCGCAGTTGGCCGACATCGGTAAAACCACGCGATGCCAAACTGGCCAGCAGCGCCGGTGGATCGAGCTGCTGGTCAAGCATGGGCGGCACCGCTTGATAGGGGGCATAGGCACCCGGCGCGCGCGGGCGCACCGGGCCGCTGTCCGGTGCCTGATCGGTGGAGGCATCCATCAGCAGGCCGGGCCCAGCATCCTCGCCGGCTCGGGCCGAGCGCGGACGGGGCGCCGGACGGCCCCACGGGGTGCCGATCGTACCGAGATTCGCGTCCGGTTCGGGAGCTTCGGCCGGGTTGGGCAGTTCAGTCAGGCCGCCGCTTTCGCCGGTCGAGGTCCCACGGGAGGCGATGGCGCGAGGGGCGGCCCAGCGGGTGGTGACAGCGGAATCCGTCGGTGACTTCACGGAAGAAGGCGGCGGTGCGTTCTCGCCGACACCGACAGCGTCGGCAGTGGCCTGTCCGGCGCAAGCAAGCACGCTGAGCACGGCAAGGGCAGGAAGCGTCCTCATCGCCTTCTCCCGCAAGGACAATCGTAACCGCAGGGCGATCCCGATCAGGAGACTTTAACCATAGCCTCTTGAGGTGAACGGGGGCCGAGACGACCGTTCACGGGCGGTTCATTTCTCGCGCCGGGGCTCTTGACGGGGGCGGGAGGGCTTCCCAGATCCTGAGCGGCGCCGGTCCATGAGGACGGCGTCTTACCTGGATCCGGCCCAATGGCGGGTCCTGCATGTCGCTTCAAAGGAGGATGTGCTTATGCGTACTTTTGACCTGTCCCCGCTCTATCGTAACACCGTGGGCTTCGACCGCCTGTTCTCGCTGCTGGATTCCGCCGGCAATGTCGAGACGGCCCCCACCTATCCGCCCTACAACATCGAGCGCACCGGCGAGAATGCCTATCGCGTGACGGTGGCGGTGGCCGGCTTCACGCCGGAGGAACTGTCCATCGAGGTGAAGGAGAACACGCTCTCCTTGCGTGGCGAAAAGGCTGCTTCGGAGACCGGCGACAGCGCCCAGGTGCTGTATCGCGGCATCGCCGCCCGCGCCTTCGAACGTCGGTTCCAGTTGGCAGACCATGTGGAAGTGAAGGGCGCCGCCCTTGAGAATGGTCTGCTGCACGTGGATCTCGTGCGCAATATTCCCGAGGCCAAGAAGCCGCGCCTCATCCCCATCACCACCGCCGCCGGCACTGCGCCGCAGGCGCTGGATGCCCGCGCCGCCTGACGGCTTGCGGATCCGACTGTGACAGCGCCCCGGCCATCGGCCGGGGCGTTTTGCGTTGTGCGGATCGCAAGGGCGCGAGGACTGATTCCGATCAGGGCTGCGCGGCAGGGGGCGCAGCCGCAGTTGGGGGAATAGCCACCGCTGCCGCAGATGGGGCAGCGTCAGTGGGCGTTGCAGCGGGCGCCGGGGTGCCGGGCGGCCAGGTGAAATCGTCGGTGCGGCCCCGCTGCGGCGCGGCGGAGTTGCCTTCCCGCAGTAAGCGGGCGGCGTCGCTGCCGCCGGCAGAGACCGTCGTGGCTGCCGGTGTAGTCCGGCTGCCGGGGAACGGGCTTGCTCCGCCCACCAGGGTGTTGGCGGGGCGGGGGCCGTCGGTCAGAGAGATGGGCGCGCGGGTGCCGTCGATGGGCGCCGCATCGGCCGCCGGAACCGGCTCGGCCAGCATGCGGGTCAGTTCCTTTTGGATGAAGAACGCCAGCTTGCGGCTGCCGGCGCGGGTGAAGCGCGCGCCGTCGGCTTGGCGCAGGCGGCGGCGCT
>CALRNP020000133.1:0-15556 GCA_943369575.1 Azorhizobium sp. AG788
CCCACCAGAGCCACCACCGGATAAGGCACGCGCTTGCGGCTGGTGCGGTGCAGCGCACGGGTGCGCTTGACCTGCTCCAGATCGCGCTCGATGCGCAGGATGCGTTCGCCGATCTGCCGACGATCGGCCTCGATCTGGGTCTCGCCGGGGCCGCCGAGGAAGCCGAAGCCGCCGCGCTGGCGCTCCAGATGGGTCCAGGAGCGCACCAGGCGCGAGCGCTGATAGTTCAGGTGGGCCAGTTCCACCTGCAGCGTGCCCTCCTTGGTGCGGGCGCGGCTGCCGAAGATCTCCAGGATCAAGGCGGTGCGATCCACCACCTTGGCCTCGAACGCCTTCTCCAGATTGCGCTGCTGCACCGGGGAGAGCGCCGCATCCACGAACACCAGCCCGACCTCCTGGTCGTGGACGATGTCGTGGATTTCCTCCACCTTGCCGGAGCCGAGGTACGTGGCGGGCTTCACCTCCGACAGGGAGATGAGGCCGGCATAGACCACCTCCAGCTCGATGGCCGCCGCCAGGCCCACGGCTTCCGCCAGGCGGGCCTCCGGGGTGCGGCGGTCCACATGGCCTTTGGCGGACTTCTTGTTGAGGAAAGGGGTGATGACGGCGCAACGGGTCGGCGGGGCGCGACGATCCACGCCCTTGGCCCCGCCTGCGATTGCGCCCCGCTCTGCTTTAAAATCCACTCAGGATCACGCTTTCCGTCACGCTATCTCAGACTGTCACGCCTTCCAGCCTCACGCTTTCCAGCCTCACGCCTTCTCGGCGGCGACTTCGTCCGTGGGATCGAACAGCTGCACCGGATGGCCGGGCATGATGGTCGAGATGGCGTGCTTGTAGACCAGCTGAGAATGGCCATCGCGCCGCAGCAAGACGCAGAAGTTGTCGAACCACGTTACCACGCCCTGAAGCTTCACGCCATTCACCAGGAAGATGGTGAGGGGAACCTTGTTCTTGCGCACGTGGTTGAGAAAGGTGTCTTGCAGATTTTGTGTGCGTTCCGCCGCCATTTTGATGTCCGTTTCTTTCGGCGTTGCCCCGCCCTTTCCCCATCGCGCGGCGCCAAGCTGGGGGCCGGGCGTCGCTGCCATGCGGGGGCGGGAATAAGCACACTAGCATCGCACAACACGACGCCAGTGCAACATCATTTTGCCGTGCAACATGATGGGGTCAGGGGCTTCTCACACGGAAAATTCGGCATAAGCGTGATAGCGCTCCCGCAGCCGGCGGGTCATGGGGCCGGGAGTGCCCTCGCCGATGGCCTGGCCGTCGATCATCACCACCGGCATCACCAGATTGGTGGCGGACGAGATGAACGCCTCGCGGGCGGCCATCGCCTCTTCGCGGGTGAAGGCCCGCTCCTCGATGCGCAGCTGCTCCTTCTCCGCCAGATCGAACAGCACCGTGCGGGTGATGCCGCGCAGAATGCCGCTCTCAGCCGAGCGGGTCACCAATTTGCCGTCGGCGGTGACGATCCAGGCATTGGTGGAGGAGCCCTCGGTCACATGGCCGGCGGCGTCCACGAACCAGGCTTCCTTGGCGCCGGCCTCCTTGGCCGCCTGCTTGGCCAGCACGTTGGGCAACAGGCCCACGGTCTTGATGTCCACCCGCTCCCAGCGGTTGTCCGGCACGGTGATCACCTTGATGCCCACTTCGGCCCCCTTGTCCGCGGCGGCGAAGTTCACCGAGCGGGCGGTCACCACCAGGCTGGCCGGGGTGCCGGGCGCGGGGAAGGCATGGTCGCGGCGGGCGACGCCGCGGGTCACCTGGAGATAGACGAGGCCATTGCGCACCCGGTTGCGGGCGACCGTCTCGCGCAGCACCACGCCCAGCGGCCCGCGCTCCATGGGCGGGTCGATGCGCAGCTCGCGCAGCGAGCGGTCGAGGCGGTCGAGATGGCGGCGCTCGTCCACCAGCTGGCCGTCGCGGATCTCGCAGACCTCATAGACGCCGTCGGCGAACTGATAGCCGCGATCTTCCACATGCACGCTGGCATCGGAATGGATGACATACTGCCCGTTGACATAAGCGATGCGTGACATGGGACTGTTCCGTGGTGAATTTCGGTGAACTTATGGGATGCGACACGTCACAGTGTCCCGTCCCGGAATGGGTCTACTGGCGCCAGACGGCGAGGTGGATGACGACGAACAGGCCCACCGTCTCCAGCCGCCCGGCGATCATGCCGAACCCGGCCGCCAGCGCCGCCAACGGGTTCAAGCTATCGAACCCCGGCCACCCCTGCCCGGCCTGGTCATAGATCGGCCCGGCATTGCTGAGCGCCGCCACCGCGCCGGTCAGCGCCGCGTCGAAACTGGGAAACCCAGTCGCCATAACGATCAGCAGCGGGCCGAAGATCATGAGCAGGCCCATGGTGCTGATCCAGACCCCGCGCATGGCCGAGCCGACGCCCCCCTCGCCGGTGCGCGAAGGCTGCACCAGATTGGGATAGACCAGCCGCAGCAAATCCCCCTGCGCCCTCAAGACCATAGCCCGGATCCGCAGGATCTTGAGCCCGCCCGCCACCGACAGCGCCCCGCCCCCCACCAGCGCCACCACCAGCACCAGGGCAGCCGGCACATGGGCATAGGCCCCGGCATAAGGCGCCAGGCCGGTGGTGGAGATCAGCGAGGCGGCCATGAACAGGCCGTCCGGCATCGCCTCGGACACCGGCCGCCCCGCCAGCCCGCGGAAGAAGAAGGCGGCGAAGACGATGCCCAGAACCAGGAAATAACCCAGCAGAATCAAGCTCTCGCCCTGCTCGGGGGCCGCATTGATGCG
This sequence comes from Azorhizobium sp. AG788, assembly GCA_943369575.1. Taxonomy (GTDB): domain Bacteria; phylum Pseudomonadota; class Alphaproteobacteria; order Rhizobiales; family Xanthobacteraceae; genus Azorhizobium. Next base: position 2,782 of record CALRNP020000133.1, read on the forward strand.
CCGCGAGACCAGCGCCTTGTGCCAGCGCACGCTGGTGGCCGACCACAGCAAGAACGGCAGCAACACCCATTTCACGGCGGTGCCGGAGAAGATCGCCGCATGGGCCTCCGGCGGCAGATGTGCGCCGGTGGAGGTGACGGCGCTGGCCAGGCACAGCGCCGCATAGACCGACTGGCCGGTGGCCAGCATGGCCAGGAAGGCGAGACATGTCGCGGCGGCATAGATCGGGCCGACCATGCGCAGGGCATCCATCAGGTCGATGGCCTCATGCGCCTCGCCGGTGGCGACCGCCCGGTCCGGCAAGCCGCCGACGCCGGCGGGCGCCAGCACGGCGATGCCGGCGATAATGGTCAGCAGCCCGCCCGCCCATTGCAGCAGGGCGAACCAGATGAACAAGCTCACCGGCCCATCTTCCAGGGAGGAGACGCCGGTGGTGGTGAAGGCCGAGACCGCCTCCAGCAAAGCCGCGCGGAAGCTCATCTGGCCGGCAAAGGCGATGGCCGGCGCGCTGGCCAGCGGTACCAGCACCCACAGCGCCACCACGGCGCCGAACAGGTGCAGCCGCCGCATGCGGCCGGCCTGCCCCTGCACCGAGAAATACACCGCCCCGGCCAGGAAGGTGCAGGCCAGCGTGGTGGCCAGGAAGCTGGCGGCCACGCCCTCGCGCGCCAGCAGCGACACCGCCGCCGGAACGAGCGCCACCGCCGCGACCAGCGCGAGCACCAAGGCAAACAGGCGGATGGCGGAGGCCATGGAAGGGGTCGCGGCTCTCAGAAGAATTCGAGGCTGACGCGGAACAGCTGTTCCACGCGCTTGATGCGCTCGGCCACGGCAAACAGCACCACCCGGTCCTGTGCCCGCACCACCGTATCGCCCTTTGGCAGCATCACCATGCCGTTGCGAACGATGGCGCCGATGCGTAAGCCGTCCAGCATGTCGATGTCGCGCAGCGGGCGCCCCACCAGCGGCGAGGTCTCCAACGCCTCGGCCTCGATCACCTCGCCGGCGCCATCCAGCAGCGAATGGACGCCGCGGATGCGGCCGCGCCGCACGTGCTGGAGCACCTTGGATACGGTGATCTGGCGTGGGTTCACATGGGCGTCGATGCCCAGCCCGCGGGCGAAGGTGGCGTAGCCCTGCTCGTTCAGCAGCGCCAGAATACGCCGCGCGCCCAATTGCTTGGCCAGCAGGCACGACAGGATGTTGATGCGGTCGTCATTGGTCAGAGCGATCATGGTGTCGGCATCGGAGACGCCGGCCTCGTCCAGGATCTCGCGCGCCAGCGTGTCGCCATGGAGCACCACCGAGCGCGACAGGGTCTCGGCGATCTCCTGCGCCCGGCCGCGGGAATGCTCGATCACCTTGATCTTGGCGGCGGAATTGCGCTTCTCCAGCTCCTGGGCGACGTAGAGCCCGATATTGCCGCCACCGCCGATGATGATCCGCTTGGCCGGAATTTCGTCATGGCCGAAGATCGAGAGGGTGCGGCTCACCTGGTCCGCCTGGGCGACGAAATAGGCGATGTCGCCGGTCAACAGATGGTCGCCGGAACGCGCCACTTGGACCTTGCCGCCGCGATTGATGGCGACGATGGTCGCCGCCAGATCCGGAAACAGCTGTGTCAGTTGGCTGAGCGGGGTGTCCACCACCGGGCAGTCGTCGCCACAATGGACGCCGGCCACCACCACCGAGCCATCGGCGAAGGTCACGGTGTCGATGGCCCCCGGCAGCGAGAGGCGCCGGAGCACCATCTCGCCCACCTCGATCTCCGGCGAGATCACCACGTCGATGGGCAGGTGGTCGCGCGAGAGCATGGCGCGCCATTCCGGCTGCAGATAGGTCTGCGCACGGATACGGGCCACCTTGGTGGGGACGTTGAACAGCGAATGGCCCACCTGGCAGGCCACCATATTCACTTCGTCATGCAGGGTCACGGCGATGAGCATGTCCGCCTGCTCGATGCCGGCGCGGGCCAGCGCATCGGGATGCGAGCCGTGCCCCACCACGCCGCGTACATCCAGTTGCTCGGTGGCAATCTGAATGCGGCGCGGATCGGCATCGATGATGGAGACGTCGTTCTGCTCGCCAGCGAGGCGCTCGGCAATGCCGAACCCCACCTGCCCCGCCCCGCAGATCACGACCTTCATTGGCTTTTCCCCCAAAGGCCGCTTCAGGCTTGAGATGACGCCATCTCAAGGGTGAAGCGGTCTCTATCCCACAACTGGGGGCCGAATGGTGCAGGCGATCCCTGCCCCTTGCCCCGCCGGCCCCGACGTTTGAACCTTACCCGCTCCCCGGCCGTCAGCCTACGCCTAGTGCCTTGAGCTTTCGATGCAGTGCCGAACGCTCCATGCCGACAAATTCCGCTGTTCGCGAGATGTTGCCGCCAAAGCGGTTAATTTGCGCCGCCAGATATTCCCGCTCGAACACTTCACGGGCCTCCCGCAGCGGCAGACCCATCAGATGCTCACCGCCGCTGCCGTTGGGCAAGCTGGGAACCAGCGCCCCCACATCCGGCGGCAGCATGGAGGCGGTGACTTCCGCATCCGCATCGCCGCCAGCGAGAATCAGCAGCCGCTCCACATTGTTGCGCAACTGGCGCACATTTCCCGGCCAATCGTGCGATTGCAGCACCGCCATGGCATCCTCGCCCACCCGGCGGCGCTGGAGGCCGGTGGTCTGGGAAATCAGCTCGATGAAGAAATCCACCAGATCCGGAATGTCCTCGCGGCGCTCGGCCAAAGGCGGCACCCGGATCGGCACCACGCTGAGGCGGTGGTAGAGGTCCTCGCGGAAGCGGGCGGCGGCGATTTCCGCCTCCAGATCACGCCCGGTGGAGGAGATGATCCGCACATCCACCCGCACCTTCTCGGTGCCGCCCATGCGGGTGAAGGTCTGCTCCACCAGCACTCGCAGCACCCGATTCTGGGTCTCGCGCGGCATGTCGGCGATTTCGTCCAGGAACAGCGTGCCGCCGTGCGCTTCTTCCAGCGCGCCGCGATGGCGCTCGCGTCCCTCGCCTTCCTCGACCCCGAACAGTTCGAACTCCAGTCGCTCGGGAGTGATGGCAGCGGCGTTGATAACCACGAACGGCCCCTGCGCCCGTGCCGAGGCGGCGTGGATCAGCCGCGCCGTCAGTTCCTTACCGGAACCGGAAGGACCGATGATGAGGATCCGGCTGTTGGTCGGGCCGACCCGGTCGACGGTCGCCCGCAACTGCTGGATGACGCTGGAGCGGCCGACCATGGTGTGCGGCTGGGTCAATTGCTTGAGTTCGCGCACCTCGCGGCGCAGGCGCAGAGTTTCCAGCGCCCGCTCGGTCACCACCACCAGCCGGTCGGCATTGAACGGCTTCTCGATGAAGTCGTAGGCGCCGCGCTTGATGGCGACCACCGCGGTCTCGATGTTGCCGTGGCCGGAAATCATCACCACAGGGACTTCCGGATGCTCGCGCTTGATGACGTCCAGCAATTCCAGCCCGTCGAGCCGGCTGCCCTGCAGCCAGATGTCGAGGAAGATCAGGTTCGGCCGACGCGAGGCGACCTCGGCCAGGGCGCTGTCGGCGTCGCGGGCGGTGCGGGCGGAATAGCCTTCGTCTTCCAGAATGCCGGCCACCAGGCCGCTGATGTCCGGCTCGTCGTCGACGATCAGGATGTCATGGGCCATAGGTCAGTTCCTTCCAGTGGTGGCGGCGCGGGCGGGCACTTCGGGCTTGGGCCCATCGGCGCTGATGCGCAGACGAATCCAGGCGCCGCGGCCCTCGGGGGCGTCGTAAAGCTCGATGCCGCCGCCGTGCTCTTCCATGATCTTGCCGACGATGGCCAAGCCAAGGCCGGTGCCCTTCTCCCGCGTGGTCACATAGGGCTCCAGAAGCCGGTTGCGGCTCTCCTGCGGCAGCCCGGTCCCGTTATCGATGATGTCGATCACCAAATCGTCTCCGACGCGCTCCGCCTTGATGCGGATGCGTCCCTGGCCGCGTTGCTCCGCCGGCACGGCCTCGATGGCCTCGGCGGCATTCTTGAGGATGTTGGTCAAAGCTTGTGAGATCAGGCGCCGGTCGAACCGCGCCGGGAGAGAGGGCGGGATTTCCGCCTCGAATGCGACTTCCGGATGGCCGACCCGCATCAGGAACACCGTCTGGCGCGTGGTTTCAGCCAGATCCTGGCTGTCCACCACCGGCTTGGGCATGCGGGCAAAGGAGGAAAATTCGTCCACCATGCGCCCGATGTCGCCTACCTGGCGGATGATGGTGTCGGTGCACTGGTCGAACACCTCGCGATCCTGGGTTACGTGGCGGCCGAACTTGCGCTTCAGCCGCTCGGCGGAGAGCTGGATCGGGGTGAGCGGGTTCTTGATCTCATGGGCGATGCGCCGGGCCACGTCCGCCCAGGCGGAGGTGCGCTGGGCGGAGATCAGCTCGGTAATGTCGTCCAACGTCACCACCCAGCCATGTTCCGCCTCGGAGGACTGCTCGGTGGTCACGCGCACGGCGAAGGTGCGGTCGCGGCCTTCGCGATTGATGGTGACATTGCCCTGGACGATGCGCTGACGTGCCACCTCCGCTTCCGCCAGCAGGCCGGCGATTTCCGGCACCACATCGACCAATGGCCGGTTAAGCGCCTCGACCTCGCTCACGCCCAGCAGGCGCTCGGCGGAGCGGTTGAGGATGGTCACGCATTCGTTGGAATCCAGGCCGATGACGCCGGCGCCGACGCCGGAGAGCACCGCCTCGGTGAAGCGGCGGCGGCTGTCGATCTGGTCGCGGGCGCCGATCAGCGCCTCGCGCTGACTGCGCAACTCCAGTGTCATCTTGTTGAAGGTCTCGCCTAAGGTGGCCAGATCACCCTCGGCCCGATAGATCGGCACCTGCACATCGAGATTTCCGGCCGCCACATGGTCGGCGGCGGACATCAGCCGGCGGATCGGCGCCACCAGCCATTTGGAGAAGTTGATCCCCAGCCACACCGCTGAGAGCAGCACGATCAGCGTGATGACCATGTACATCAGCGCGAACGCCACCTGCACGCCGAAGCGGCGCTCTTCCAAGCTCTGATAGTCCGCCAACGTCTCCTGGGTCGCCTTCAGATAGCCGATGACCCGCGGATCGATGGGGCGCGCCACATAGAGAAACAGGTCGTCATAATCGCGCAGCGGCATCACCGCGCCGACGAAATCCGCGTCGGAGGGCAGATAGATCACCGGCTGCTCGGCGGTGGCCTCGCCGATGGCGATGTTGCTGGGCACCAGGAATTCGCGACCGATGTTCACGTCCGCCCGCACCACCACGCTGAGGTCACGCTTGATCAGCATGGCCCCCGGCAGATTGCGCAGCGCCGCCTGGGCGGTGAAGATCTGGGTGAAGCGCGCCCGGTCGCTGTCAAACAGCGATTTCATCCGGGTCACGTCAGAACTCATGGCAACGAGATCACCGCGGATATTGAGGGCATGTTCGCGCACATAGGTCTGAGCGACCGACACGGCGCTGGCGACGATCTCCTGGGTGCGCACCGAGAACCAGCGGTCGAGGCCGCGATCGAGGGTCAGGCTCGCCACCACCGCCACCAGGATTGCCGGCGCCACCGACACCACCGCAAACAGGCTGACGATGCGCACATGCAGCCGCGCGGCCGCCCTGCCCCGCGCACGCGCCTTGGCGATGCGCCAGATCTCCCGCCCCACCATGGCGCTCAAAACGAATACCGCCGCGGCATTCACCGCCAGCACGCTGATGACCACCTGATGGGTCGGCACCACCGGGGTGAGGCCCATGAGAATGAGGAAAGTGGCGAGCGCGGAAATCAGCGCCAGCGCCACCACAACGGGCGCAAACAAACCGGAGGCGACGCTTGGAGGCGTAATGGGTCCGCTGCCGGGCGTCTCGTCCACCGCCGATGGGGTCATCAACCGCGCCACTCCTCGGCGCGCGGTTCCGGCAGCCAGCCGGCACTCCACGCGCAATTACCATCCAGGACGACAGCGGACCTTGAGACCTCTGCGCGCCTGTCACCCGTGTGAGTCGGGCAACACTGATGCAGTGGAACGACACTGGTGCAAAAATGTGACAGCCGCCAGCCCCACCCACCGTTTCACCGAGAAGGTGGTGGTTTCACAGCCGAATATGTTCAGGCATCGCCTGAGCGACGTCCATGGGCGCAGCCCGCCCCAGCAGATAGCCCTGGCCGAAGTCGCAGCCCATGGCCGTGAGCGCGCGGTAGGTCTCCAGCGTCTCGATGCCCTCCGCCACCACCCCCATGCCCAGCCCATGGGCCAGATCGACCATGACACGGATAATTTCCTCGGTGCGCCGATCCGTTACCAGATCCTGCACGAAGCTGCGGTCGATCTTCAGCGTGTCCACCGGCAGGCGCTGGAGATAGCTGAAGCTGGAATAGCCGGTGCCGAAGTCGTCGATGGCCGTGGAACAGCCCAGAATTCGCAAGCGGCTCAAGGTCTCGATGGCCACGTCGGGCTGACTGAGGATCGAGGTCTCGGTCAGTTCGAAGCGCACCATCGCCCCATCCAGGGACCAGCGGGAGAGCCCGGTCACGATCCGGGCGGTGAGATCCGGCGCCGCCATCTGGGCTGCCGAAAGGTTGACGGCCACGTGCCGCGCGCCGGCTTGGCTCTGCTCCCGTCGGCGCGACCAGGCGGCGCAATCGCGCAAGGCCGTCTCCAACACCCATTCGCCCAGGCTATGGGCCAGGCCGGAGGCTTCCGCCAGCGGCACGAACACGCTGGGAGGCACTGCCGGCGAGCCGGGTGGGTGCCACCGCACCAGGGCCTCGAACCCGGCAATGCGGCCGTCGTGGAGCTGAACCACCGGCTGGTAGTTCAGCGACAATTCGGTTTGGCGATGCTGAACCGCATCCCGTAGCGCCGTCTCCAGTTCCAGGCGCTGGTGATGATCGATACGAATACTTTCGTCGAACAGGCGGATGGCCCCCTCCGGGCGGTCGCGGGAGGCCATCTCCGCATCCCGCAGCAGACAGGCAACGTCCCCGGATCGTTCCGCCACGCCGATGTCGCCGCGCAGGTAGAAGCGCCGGCCGGCAACGGCGACCGCCGAGCGCAGTCGGTCCTGAAGCCGGGTGCCCACCTCCGCCGCCATTCCCGCCTGCCACAGCACGAATGCGAACTCGCTTTCGCCGGTGCGGCTGAGAACAGCCTCGTCCGGCAGCAGATCGCCCAGGATGCGGGCGGTCTCAATCACCATCGGCTCGGCCCACTCCTCGCCCAGGCTAGCGGACAGCACCGCCAAGTCGCGCAATTGCACCACCACCGCTCCCGCCGCCACCGAAGCCCTGCGGGCACACAGGCGCAGCAGCCCGGCTCGATTGGGCAATCCGGTGACGGGATCGGCAAAGGCCAGCCGTTCCAGCTCGATCTGGGCTTTCCGGCGCTCGGAAATATCACGCAGGTAAGCGGCGAAGATCCGCCCCTCCTCGGTCCGAATCTCGCTGACGGTGAGTTCCACCGGAATGACCGATCCATCGGCGCGGCGGGCCTCCACTTCAACCAGGCGCTGGAGGATCCGGGTCTCGCCGCTGGCGAGATAATGGGCAAAGCCCTGCTGGTGCCGCTGCTGATAATGGGGTGGGACGATCGTCTCGGTCATGGAGCGGCCGAGCACGTCGGCACGGGCAAAGCCGAAGGTCTGCTCCGCCGCGCGGTTGAACTCGATGATCGCCCCGGCCTCATCGGCGATGACCACGGCATCGATGGCGGTGTCGAGCATCACCTGCCAGCTGGCCTCGCTCACTGTGCGTGCCGCATTGGAGCGCGCCACCAGGCCGGCCACAACTTCCGCCAGGCTGTGAAGCGTGACCTGCTCATCCGGTGTCCACGTGCGATCAGCATCGGCTGCATCGACGCAGAGATGGCCCCACCACCGTCCGTGCACCATGACCGGGATGGTGAAGTAGTTGACGATGCCATGCCGCTCGAAGAAGGCGCGGACGTAGCCCTTCAGGTCGCGGGTCAGGCCCCGGACCACCTCCCCGCGCCGGCGCCGGGCCGCCCACTCCCGTAACACCTCGTCGCCGCCGATCACTGTCAGCGGCGGATGGGAGCCCATGATCATGCCGGGCAGACCGGGCGCTCGCCAGTCAACGCGGCATGTGGAGCCGACGCCCGTTCCGGGAGCCTCATGAACCTGAAACAGCGAAATGCGCTGGAGATCATAGGCCTGCGCCAGCCGACCGAGCAGTTCCGGCGTCAGGCAAGTGAGATCCCCCTTGCCGTTGGCGGCAGATATGATCTCCACGAACAGGTCGGACAGCCTGTCAGCGCGTGCACCCGCCATGCAGCACCCTCCGTCGGTGGGGCCACAACGCGGCGCCACCGAACGCCCCACCACGGATGGGAAGCTTGCGCTCCGTCAACCGCCCCTCAGGGAGGTTATAGGGGTTCGGCGCAACCGCAAGTGTTACCTCTCGGCAAACCGGCGGGTCGGAAAGTCACCGGCCCGTTTTCAGAGCCGGCTCTATCGTCATTGCTTGCATTTCATACGCGCGTTTACCGGCTGGTCCGGATCACCTGGATGTCGAGATCGCGGATTTTCTTGCGCAGCGTGTTGCGGTTAAGCCCAAGCAATTCCGCGGCCTTGATCTGGTTGCCCCGCGTTGCAGCAAGGGCGGCGGAGAGCAGCGGATATTCCACATCCCGCAAGATGCGGTGATAGAGGCCGGGCGGCGGCAGATCCTCGCCGAAGCCGGAGAAATAGGTGGTGAGGTGCCGCTCCACCGAGGCCCCGAGGGTGGCATCCACCGGCCCGTCTTCGGACATGGTGGTGGGCACCGGCTCGGACAGCTCCGCCTCGATGATGCCGGGGCTGATGATCTCCTGCGGATACAAGGCCGCCAGGCGCCGCACCAGATTTTCCAGCTCGCGCACATTGCCCGGCCAGCGATAGCGCTTCAGCCGGTCCAGTGCCGCCACGTCCACCTGCTTGGCGGGAAGGCCCTCGCGCTCGGCCTGAAGGAAGAAGTGGCGCACCAGGTCCGGCACGTCCTCGGAACGCTCGCGCAGCGGCGGCAGGCGCAGCGGCACGACGTTAAGGCGGAAGTACAGATCCTCGCGGAACAGGCCCTGCTGGATCAGCGTGCGCAGATCCTTGTTGGTGGCCGCGACGATGCGCACGTCGGTCTTGATGGGCGTGCGCCCGCCCACCGTGGTGTATTCGCCCTGCTGCAGGACGCGCAGGAGGCGGGTCTGCGCCTCCATGGGCATGTCGCCGATCTCGTCCAGGAACAGCGTGCCGCCCTCGGCCTGCTCGAAGCGGCCGGGATTGCGGGTGGTGGCGCCGGTGAACGAGCCCTTCTCATGCCCGAACAGCTCGGATTCGATCAGGTCGCGGGGAATGGCGGCCATGTTGATGGCCACGAACGGCCCGCTGCGGCGCTTGCCGTAGTCGTGGAGCGCACGAGCCACCAGTTCCTTGCCGGTGCCCGATTCGCCGGCAATCATCACCGTCAGATCGGTCTGCATCAGCCGCGCCAGGAGGCGGTAGATCTCCTGCATGGCGGGCGAGCGGCCCACCAGCGGAATGTTCTCCTGGTCATCTGGCCCGATGGCCAGCTTCTCGGCCTTCTTCGGCTCTGCCAGGGCGCGGCCGACGATGGAGATCAGCTCCTTCAGGTCGAACGGCTTGGGCAGGTATTCATAGGCCCCGCGCTCGGAGGCGCGGATGGCGGTCATGAAAGTGTTCTGCGCGCTCATGACGATGACCGGCAGATCCGGCCGCGCCTTCTTGATCCGCGGCAGCAGATCGAAGGCATTCTCGTCCGGCATCACCACGTCGGTGATGACCAGATCACCGTCGCCCTGGCTGACCCAGCGCCACAGGGTGGCCGCATTGCCGCAGGAGCGCACTTCATATCCGGCCCGCGACAGGGCCTGATTGAGCACCGTGCGGATCGCGGCATCGTCGTCGGCGACCAGGATGCTTCCCGTGGGCATAGACACCTCAGTTGTCCTCGGATGAGGCGCGGTTGCCGCGATACATGGGCAACAGCACGCGGAAGGTGGTGCGGCGGGGCTGGCTGTCGCATTCGACGATGCCGCCGTGATCGCCGATGATCTTCGCTACCAATGCAAGGCCAAGGCCACTTCCGGTGGGCTTGGTGGTCACGAACGGATCGAACAGGTGCTGCGCCAGATCCTCCGGCACGCCCTTGCCGTTGTCGCGGACGCAGAATTCCAGCGGCAGGCTGACCTTGCTGGAGGCACCGGGCACCGTAAGGCGCACGCCGGGGCGGAAGGCGGTGGTCAGATGGATCTCGCCATCCTGGTCGCTCTCGATGGCTTCCGCCGCATTCTTCACCAGGTTCAGGAACACCTGGATCAACTGGTCCCGATTGGCGAACACCGGCGGCAGGGAGGGGTCGTATTCCTCAATGAAGCGGATGTGGCGGGCGAAGCCCGACGAGGCGAGCGTGCGCACATGCTCCAGCACCGCATGGATGTTGACCGGCTCGCACTCGATGGGGCGCTCGTCGGAGAACACCTCCATGCGGTCCACCAGCTTCACGATGCGGTCGGCCTCATCGCAGATCAGGCGGGTCAGCGCCCGGTCCTCATCACCGGCAGACTGCTCCAGCAATTGCGCGGCGCCGCGAATGCCGGACAGTGGGTTCTTGATCTCATGGGCCAGCATGGAGGCCAAAGCGCTCACGGAGCGGGCTGCACCGCGATGGGTCAGCTGACGGTCCATCTTCTCGGCGATGGTGCGCTCCTGGAGCATCACCACCACATGGCCCGCCTGCTCGGACATGGGCGCCACATGAATGTCCACCACCCGCTCGCCGCCATTGCGCGGCGTGCCGAGATCGACGCGGTATTCGTTCACCGGCGCGCCACGGGTGCGCACCTGATCGATCAGGCTCAGCAGCGGCGTGCCGAAGGGCACGAACTCCGAGAACGGCCGGCGCCGCAGCAGCGGCACGCTCACCTGGAAGAAGGCCTCGGCCGCCACATTGGCATCGACGATCTTGCCGTCATCGGAAATGGTGACAACGGGATGCGGCACCGCGTCCAGTATGGCCCGGGTCAGGCTCGCCTCCACGTCTGGTCGGCGTTTCAGGTCCGCCTTCATGCAGCCGCCCTCCAGGCGAGTTGGTCGAATGCGGAGCGGATCTCCGCCGTCACCACGGCGGGTTCCTCCGATGTGAGAATGCGGCCACGCCAGGCCTTCGCCCATTCGGCACCGGCCCCGGCGGTGTCGGCGGCCGCCTCCAGCGCCCAGCCCACATGCTTGCGGGCCTGGCGGACGCCGAGCGTGACGCCATAGAGCGAGAGCCAGCCGTCATAGAGTTCCAGCAGCACGTCGCGCTGCTCGGCCAATCCGATGGGCGCCGGAGCGCGGCCGGTCTTGAGATAATGCGCCACGGCGCCGGGGAACCAGGGCCGCCCCTGCGCCCCGCGCCCGATCATCACGCCGTCCGCGCCGGAGGCCGCCAGCATGGGGCCAACGTGGGCGATCTGCGTCAAGTCGCCATTGGCCACCACCGGGATCGAGACCGCGTCCTTGACGGCGCGAATGGCCGACCAGTCTGCGGTGCCGGTATAGAATTGGCAGCGGGTGCGGCCGTGGATGGTGATCATGGCGATGCCCACAGCCTCGGCGCGTGCTGCCAATTGCGGCGCCACCGGCGCGTCGCCATCCCAGCCAAGCCGCGTCTTCAGCGTCACCGGGATGCTGACGGCGGCGCGCACCGCTTCCAAAATCCGGGTCGCCAGGGGCAGATCGCGCAACAGGGCCGCGCCGGCTGCGCCGGTGGTCACGCGCTTGGCGGGGCAGCCCATATTAATGTCGATGATCGCAGCGCCCGAGGCCTCGGCGAGGCGAGCTGCCTCGGCCATCCAGTGGGGCTCGTTTCCGGCCAGTTGCACCGCATGGACCGCGACCCCGGCCCCTTCCACGCGCAACGCCATTTCCGCATGACCGGACATGAGCGCTTCGCTGGCCACCATCTCGGAAACCGCCAGCCCTGCGCCGTAACGCAGCGCCATCCGGCGCACGGGCGCATCGGTGATTCCGGCCATAGGGGCAAGAATGACCGGGGCCTCGACCCGATGGGAATCGATGGCTAGCGGTGAAAGCGCTGGGAAAAGAGGGTCTTGCACAGAAATTAGGCCATCCAGGTGTTGCCTACATTCTAGACATTCGCACCGTTTGTGCAAGTGCACACCGGGAGAAATCACCTGGGTCTGCCTGATCGGCGCGCGAAATGCCCGCGAGAGCGGCTCGCGCCTGCCTGCCGGATATCCCTTGCGCCGCCGCCGTGGGCGCGGTTCAAGGACAGGGAACAGTTCGAAGCGAGATCCTCATATCCATGGCATGCGCTGTTATTGTGGTGGCCGCAGGCCGGGGCACGCGGGCGGGCGGGCCGGTACCGAAGCAATATCATAGCCTGGGCAGCGAAACCGTGTTGCAGCGCACCCTGCGACTGTTCGCGCACCACGAGGCGGTCGATCAGATCCAGGCGGTCATCCATGCCGATGATGCCGCCCCCTATGCCGCCGCCGCGCACGGCCTGCCCAAGCTGCTGCCGCCGACGACAGGCGGCGCAAACCGCCAGCAGTCGGTGCATGCGGGCTTGGAGGCGCTGGCGGCGCACCCGCCCGAGATCGTGCTGGTCCACGACGGCGCCCGGCCCTTCGCCTCTCCTGCCTTGGTGGCCCGTGCCATCGCCGCCGCCACCGCCCATGCGGCGGCGATTCCTGTATTGCCGGTGACCGACACCATCAAGCAGGTGGACGCGCACGGCGATGTCTG
>CALRNP020000134.1:0-15440 GCA_943369575.1 Azorhizobium sp. AG788
CGGCGCCGACGATGGCGCTGTCCTGGGCGATGGGCAGGCCCAGCACGGTGAAGCCGGTGCCGGTGTTGAGGAAGCTCACCGCCAGCGCCGGGGTCACATCGCCATAGGCATGGCGCCAGCCCAGCGTCGCATGCGGGGTGGTGGCGAGCCCGCCCAGCAGGAAGCTGGAGGCGGCGCGCACGCCCAGCGTCGAGTACCAGGTATCGAAGCTGAGGCCGCTGGAGGTGAGGCCGGTTACCGGCGCGCCGGTTTCGGTGAAGCCATCCATCTGCACCGTGCTCCAGGCCATGGTGGCGAAGGGCTCGAAGGCCACCGGGCCGACAGGCAGGGCCAGGCCCGCCTCGGCGAAGACGCCGCCGGTAACGCCGTCATAGGAGGCGTTGGGCCGCTCGGACACCGAGCCGGCCACCACCGTGCGCTGGCTGTCCACCTGGTTGAAGGCGAGATTTGCGCCCGCCCGCAGCTTGAGGGCGCCGAACGCCGTGCCGCCATAGAGCGCGAACTGCGCCGCGTCGCTATCCAGCGAGGAGCCCATGTTGGCGACGCTGGAATTGGCCCAGCTATAGCCCGCCGCGAAGCCGAAGGTGATGTTGTTGATGGTGGCATCGGCACCGGCGAGGAACCCGCCCACGGTGCTGTCGAGGCTGGCGGCATTGCCATTGCCCGAGGTGGAGTTCCACTGGCCGAACGCCTGCGCCCAGCCGGTCCACATGGGGGCGGCGGGGGCCGGGGGCGGCGCCGAGGTGAAGGGGCCGGCCTTGGTCACCGGCGCCTTGGCATAAGCGGTCGGCCCGCCGAAGCCCAGCGCCGCCGTGGCGCCGGTGGCGCCCGCATAGCCGGCCTGACGCAGGCGGGAATCCAGCGTGTCGGCCATGAGCTGGTTCTGGTTGAACAAGGTGGTGCCCAAGGAGGCCTGCGCCTCGCCGGACAGCAACTGGAACGCGCTCTGGGCCGAGGCCACCGTGCCGGTGACCAGCGCCTGATAGAGTGCCGTGCCGCTGCCGCCCGCCTGCACCGCGGCGGCGGCATTGCGGGCATTGGCGGTGGTGGTGACGCTGGCGAAGCTCACGTCATTGCGGTTCAGCGCCAGATAGACGTCGTTGGCATCATAGCTCAGCACCGGGGTGAGGAAGGCCATGTTGGAGCTGACCGACCCGAAGGTGCCGGACACCCCGCCCGCCGAGGTCAGGATGGTGTAGGGCTGGCTGAAATTGGCATAGCTGCCGGAGAGCGCCTGCACCGAGACCGTGGCGCCGCTGGACAGGGTGGTCTTGCCGGTGACCGCGATCTTGTCGCTGGCCCCGGCGCTGTTCACCGTCACCGCATAAGTGGAGCCGCTGGCGAAGCTGGCCGTGCCGTTCACGTTCAAGGTGCCCAGCGTGCCGGCGGTGAGGCCGGGGGAGATGGTGGAGCCGGAGGCCGCCGCCAGGCCGCCGATGGTGCCGGTGCCCGCCAGCAGCGAGCCGGAGCCGCTGACCGTGACGAAGGACGAGGCCAGCGAGGCATTGTTCAGGGTCAGGCTGGCGCCGGTGACCGTGGTGTTGCCGGCGAACGTGCTGGTGCCGGTGAGGGTCCAGGCCGAGCCGGACTGGATGTCCAGGAACTCGAAGCCCTGATAGGTGGCGGCATCGCCCAGCAGGTTGAGGTTGAAGGTGCCGGACACTTCGCCGAGCCGCAGGGTATCGGTGCCGCCCTGGGCCATCACCGCGCCGGTGACGCTGGAGCCGGCCTCATAGACGAACAGGTCGTTGCCATTGCCCATGGCCACCGCGAAGGTGGTGCCGGTGATGGTGCCGTAATTGACGATGGTGTTGGAGAAGGTGCCGGCGGCATTGACGATCTGAATGCCGTAGCCGTTCAGGCCCTGGATGGTGCCGTAATTGGTCACCGACAGCGCGCCGAAGATGTCGCCGCTGTTGCTGTTGTCCGCCAATATGCCGTTATTGGCGCCGGAGATCAGCGCGGTGCGCACCGAGGCTGAGCCGTTGACGATGGTGCCGCCGCCGATGGCGATGCCCTCGCTGGTGCTGGGCTTGGTCTCGCCCGGCTTGGTGCCCTTGGAGCCCAGCGCCTGGATGGTGCCGTAATTGGTGATGGTGCCGATGCCGTCGATATCCACGCCATCGCCATCGCCGAAGCTGGCGGCGGGATCGAACGTGCCGGTGATGATGCCATAGTTCAGCACCGAGCCGGTGCCGTTGGAATTCACGCCCGAGCCGTTGCGGCCGGTGATGGTGGCGCCGGCATCGTTGATGACGGTGATATTATCGGTGAGGCCCGAGGCCTTGATGCCGTGATAGGCGCCCGAAATCACCCCGCCGGCATAATTGTGCACCGTGCCGGAGGCGCCGTCGAACTTGATGGCGGAGTAGTTCTGCGCATCCGCCGTGGTGGTGGTGTAGTTCGAAGTAATGGTGCCGTAATTGTTCACCACCGTATTCATGCCGGCCTTGATGCCGTCATTGTCCGAGGCGGTGATGAGGCCGGTGGACTGGTTGGTGATGGTGATCTTCAGATTGGGCGAGACCAGATCGCCCAGATCGATGCCCTGACCGCCGGCGGTGGAGCGGATGGTGCCGGCATTGTCGATGGTGATCACCGCCGCCGAGGTGCTGCCCGCATTGCCGGCGATCTTGATGGCATCGTCCGTGCCCGAGATCACGCCGGTGGCGGTGTTGGTGAGGGTGAACGAGGTCAGGGTCTCGATATTGGTGGCGCTGTCGAACTTGATCGCCCGCTTACCCGCGGTGGTGGTGGCGATGGTGCCGGAATTGGTCAGGCTGATGGTGCCGCCGCCCAGGCGCACCGCATCGGAGCCGCCGGACCCGCTGGTGAGCAGGCTGCCGGAATTGTTGATGGTGACCGAGGCCGAGGTGGCGGTGGCCTTGTCGAAGTCCAGCGCCTGGCCGGTGGTGGAGGAAATGGTGCCCGAATTGGTCAGCAGCAGCGTGCCGGAGGCGAAGGTGCCGTTGATGCGGAAGCCGTCATCGGTGGCCGAGATGCTGCCGCTGTTGGTGACCGTGACCAGGCCGGTGACGCCGGAGACGGTGTCCAGCGCCCGGTTGCCGGAGGTGATGGTGCCGGCATTGGTCAGCACCAGATTGGTGCCGACGCCGAAGCTGACGCTGCTGGCGCTGGTGGCCAGCGTCCCGCCCGCCGCGATGGTTCCGGTCTGGGTGCCGGTCAGGCTCTGCGCCGTGGTGGTGGTGCTGCCGCTGGTGACGGTGAAGCTGGCCGCCAGCACCGGAACCGGCGCGCAGGCCAGCGCGCAAACCAGGGTGAGCCGCGAGGCGGACGACGTCAGGCCGATCATGTGCGCTATTCCCCCCAAATCCCTGCGCGCTCCCTACGGGCTCTGGGTGACACTTGGGTGACAGTTGCGTGACCACGCCCGGGCGGCGGGACGCGGCGCAAGCCGGGCGCCCGGAACGGTGGCGATTGTGTTTTGTGTGGCACACGTAGAATGCGGGATTGCTACTTTCGCGTGTCCGCCTGTGCCATCCCGCGTTCACACCCGGCGTGTCGTGTGACACCGGGGACGTCGTGGGGAATTGCGGAGCGAAACCGCGTTACGCCACCGGAACCGGCGCCCATTTGGCCTGCCACGCCCGTCCGCGCTCGGCCACCTCATCCCGGTGCAGCGCCACCCACATCAGCGCCATCCGCAGATAGCCATTGGCCAGATGGGCGCCGGTCTCCAGGGCGGAGATGGCCTCGTCCAAGGGCACCAGGAAGGGGCGGATGATCTCGGTTTCCCCCGCAGCGCCAGTATGTTGCGGCATCTGGGTGGCATCGACGAAGGCGAGATAGAAGTGCGCCATCTCATCCACCGCGCCCGGCGAGACCAGGCAGGAGAACAGCGGGTGGACCTCATGCGGGTCGAGCCCGGTCTCCTCGATGCATTCGCGCCGCGCCGTGAGGGCGGGATCCTCGCCGGGCTCGACCATTCCCGCTGGAATCTCAATGAGTTCCCCGCGTCCGGTGGCGAACTGGGCGGTGAGCCGGAACTGCCGCAGCAGCACGATCGCCTGCCGCGCCGGGTCGATGGCGACGATCCCCACCGCCCCGCCCACCCGCAGGATCTCACGGGTCTGGCTGATGGTCGGCGCGCCAGGGGTATGGAGCGTCAGGCGATAGGATTCGAACCGGCGAAACCCTTGATAGATCACGGTTTCATTGAGGATCTCGATCCGCGCCACGGCATCTTCGAGCGGAAGCTGGGTCACTGCGCGGTCACTCCCGCGTGGCTGCTGTCGAGATTGAAGGCGGCGGCGAACAGCGCCTGGGTGTAGGGCTCCTTCGGATGCTCGAACACCTCGCGGGCAGGACCTTCCTCGACCATTTTTCCGTTGCGCATCACCAGGATACGGCTAGCCAGGGCCGAGACCACCCGCAAATCGTGGGAGATGAACATATAGGTCAGCGACCGCTTGCGCTGGAGGGCCCGCAGCAGATCCACGATCTGCGCCTGCACCAGCATGTCCAGGGCCGAGGTCGGCTCGTCCAGCACCACGAAGGACGGTTCCAGCGCCATGGCCCGGGCAATGGAGATGCGCTGGCGCTGTCCGCCTGAGAATTCATGGGGATAGCGGAAGCGGCTCTCCGGATCGAGCCCCACATCCTCCAGCGCCGCGATCACCCGCGCCTCGCGCTCATCAATGGTCAGGTGCTTCTGGTGCACCAGCAGCCCCTCGCCGACGATGTCAGCGATGGACATGCGCGGCGAGAGCGCCCCGAAGGGGTCCTGAAAGACGATCTGCATATGCGCCCGCAGCGGCCGCAGCCCGGCAAAGCCAAGCCCGTCCACTCGCTCGCCGAGGAACAGGATCGGCCCCTGGCTGGAGATCAGCCGCAGCAGGGCAAGGCCCAGCGTCGTCTTGCCGGAGCCGGATTCGCCAACCACCCCAAGGGTTTCGCCCTCATGGATGGCGATGGTGATGCCGTCCACCGCCTTCACATGCCCGACCGTCCGCCGCAGGATGCCGCGCTTGATCGGGAAGTGGACCTTCAGGTCTTCGGCCGCGACCACGACCTTGGCCTCCGGCGCGGCGGGGGCCGGGTCGGGCTTGGGTTCGGCTTTCAGCAGCGCCTGGGTATAGGGGTGCTGGGGGTGCTGGAAGGTCTCCTCTGCCCCGCCCTGCTCGACGATCTCGCCCTTCTGCATCACGCAGACCCGGTCGGCGATCTTGCGCACGATGCCCAGATCATGGGTGATGAACAGCATCGCCATGCCGAGCCGCGCCTGCAACTCCTTGAGCAACTTGAGGATCTGCGCCTGCACGGTGACGTCCAGGGCGGTGGTCGGCTCGTCGGCGATCAGCAGGTCCGGCTCATTGGCCAGCGCCATGGCGATCATCACCCGCTGGCGCTGACCGCCGGAGAGCTGATGCGGATAGGCGCCCATGCGGCTTTCCGGATCGGGAATGCCCACCTCGTGCAGCAACTCCAGGATGCGCGTGCGCGCCGCCGCGCCGGACAGGCCGCGATGCAGGATCAGCATCTCGCCGATCTGGCGGTCGATGGTGTGCAAAGGATTGAGCGAACTCATGGGTTCCTGGAACACCATGGTCACTTCATTGCCTCGCACCCCGCGCAGTTCCCGCTCGGTGGCGGTGAGCAGGTCGCGGCCCTTGAAGATGATCTTGCCCGAGGGGTGGCTGGCGGCGGGATAGGGCAGCAATTTCAGGATGGACAGGGCCGTCACCGACTTGCCAGAGCCGCTCTCCCCGACCAGGGCCACGGTCTCGCCGGGCTTGACGTCGAACGACACGTGCTTGACTGCCAGCGCCTCGCCATTGGGCCGGCGGAAGGCGACGGAGAGGTCCTGCACGGACAGAAGGGGAGCGCTGGTCATGGGGCCTGTCTCCCTCACTCGAAGATCTTGCGGGGGTCGAAGGCGTCGCGCACCGCTTCGCCGATGAAGATCAGCAGGCTCAGCATCATCGCCACGGTGAAGAAGCCGGTGAGGCCCAGCCATGGCGCCTGGACGTTGGATTTGCCCTGCGAGAGCAGTTCACCCAGCGACGGCGAGCCCGGCGGCAGGCCAAAGCCGAGAAAGTCCAAGGCGGTCAGGGTCATGACCGACGAAGAGAGGATGAAGGGCAGAAAGGTCAGGGTCGCCACCATGGCGTTGGGCAACAGGTGCCGGATCATGATGGTGAAATTGCCCACCCCCAAGGCGCGGGCGGCCTGCACATATTCAAAATTGCGCGCCCGCAGGAATTCCGCCCGCACCAACCCCACCAGGGAGACCCAGGAGAATAGCAGCAGAATGCCCAGCAGCACCCAGAAGCCGGGCACCAGCACCGAGGAAATGATCAGCAGCAGATACATCGCCGGGATCGAGGTCCAGATCTCGATGAAGCGCTGCGACAGCAGGTCCACCCAGCCGCCGAAATAGCCCTGCACCGCGCCCGCCGCCACGCCGATCACGGACGAGATCAGCGTCAGGGCGAGGCCGAACAGCACCGAGATGCGGAAGCCGTAGATCAGCCGCGCCAGCACGTCGCGGCCCTGGTCGTCAGTGCCCAGCCAATTGTATTCCAGGCCCGAGCAGCCGTTGACGCCCTTGCGCTCGGCGACCGTCTTGCACTGAGCCTCGGTGAGCATCCAGGTGGGCGGGGAGGGGGCCGGGGTCGGCAGATCGAGATTGTGGGTGTGGTAGCTGAAGCGCACCGGCGGCCAGAGCATCCAGCCGCCCTTTTCCGCGATCAGCTTTTGCAGATAGGGGTCGCGATAGTCCGCCTCGGTCTCGAAATCGCCGCCGAAGCGGGTCTCGGGATAGGCGCGCAGGACCGGGACATAATAGCCGCCGTCATATTCCACCAGGATCGGCTTGTCGTTGGCGATGAACTCGGCGAACAGGCTGAGCACGAACATCACCATGAACAGCACGAACGACCACCAGCCCCGCCGGTTATGGCGGAAATTGGTGATGCGGCGCTGGTTCAGCGGCGAGAAGAACGGGCGCTTCTTCAGGGGAGGCGCGGCCAGGGTGGCGGGGGCGGTGGTGTCCATGCTCACACCTCCCGCGTGTCGAAGTCGATGCGCGGATCCACCAGCATGTAGGTGAGATCCGACAGCAGGCCAATCAGCAGGCCGGCCAGGGAGAAGATGTAGAGGGTGGCGAACACCACCGGATAGTCGCGGTTCAGCACGCTCTCAAAGCCCAGCAGGCCCAGCCCGTCGAGGGAGAAGATGGTCTCGATCAGCAGCGAGCCGGTGAAGAAGGCGGAGATGAAGGCGCTGGGAAAGCCGGCGATGACGATCAGCATGGCGTTCCGGAACACGTGCCGGTAGAGCACGCTGCGCTCGGTCAGGCCCTTCATGCGGGCGGTGGTGACATATTGCTTGCGGATTTCTTCCAGGAACGAGTTCTTGGTCAGCAAGGTCATGGTGGCAAAGGCACCCAGCACCATGGAGGTGAGCGGCAGCACCAGATGCCAGGCGTAATCGGCGATGCGTGCCGGCCAGGACATCTGGCTCCAATTGTCCGAGGTCAGACCGCGGAGCGGGAACCAGTCCAGGAACGAGCCGCCGGCGAACAGGATGATCAAGAGGATGGCGAACAGGAAGGAGGGGATGGCATAGCCCACGATCACCACCGCTGAGGTCCACACATCAAAGCGCGAGCCATCGCGCATGGCCTTGGAGATGCCGAGCGGAATGGAGATGGCATAGGTGAGCAGGGTCATCCACAGGCCCAGCGAGATGGAGACCGGCAGCTTCTCGCCGATCAGCTTCAGCACCGAGATGTCGCGGAAATAGGAGCGGCCGAAATCGAACCGGGCATAGTTCCAGATCATCAGCGCGAAGCGCTCGGCGGGGGGCTTGTCGAAGCCGAACTGCTTCTCCAGCTCCTTGATGAAATTGGGATCCAGGCCCTGGGCACCGCGATATTTCGAGGCATCCGCCCCACCGCCGGCGCCGGGCGCGGCGGCCCCGCCGGCGAAATCGCCGCCGCCGCCGGAGACGCGGGCGGTGGCCGAGACGTCGTCGCCGGTCAATTGCGCGATCACGCGCTCAACGGGTCCGCCGGGCGCGAACTGCACCACCACGAACGAAACCAGCATGATGCCGAGGATGGTGGGCACCATCAGGGCCAGGCGGCGAACGATATAAGCGAGCATCGGGTCTCCAGAATGCAATGGGACCGTGCGGTATGCGGGCGCGCCGCGTCAACCGTCCTTTTGCGCCGGGGCCGGCGCGGATGCGGGATCGGCTACCCCCTGGGTCCGCCACCAAGTATCCAGCGCGCCGCGATCATATTTGGGCTTGATCGGCGGGCGCGAGAATATGTCCCAATAGGCGATCCAGAACGAGGCCTTGTTCCACTGCGGCACCCAATAGCGTCCGGCCCGCAGCACCCGGTCCAACGCCCGGCAGGCGGTCACCAACTCGGGCCGGGTCTGGGCGGCCAAGGCGTCGGCGATCAGGCCATCTATCACCTTGCTGGAAATGCCGGAGAGATTGTTGGAGCCGGGGGTGCGCGCCGCTTCGCTGCCGAAATAGGCGCGCAATTCCTCGCCGGGATTGAGCGAGACCGAATAGCGCCGCACCACGATGTCGAAATCGAAGTCCTTCAGCCGCGCCTGATATTGCGCCGGGTCCACCAGCCGGAAGCTGGCGTCGATGCCGAGAATCTTGAGATTGCCGATGAAGCGCGAGGTGTGGCGTTCCAAGCCGCCGTCATCGTCCAGGAATTCGATCTGCAGCGGCGCGCCCTTGGCGTCCACCAGCCGGCCCTGCTGGATCACATAGCCGGCGTCCTTTAGCAGGCCGGCGGCGCGGCGCAGCAGCGCCCGGTCCTGGCCGGAGCCATCGCTGACCGGGGGCACATAGGGCTCGCCGAAAATGTCCGGGGTGAGCTGGTCGCGGAACGGCTCCAGCAGCTTCAGTTCGGCGGCGGTCGGCTCGCCCTTGGCCATGAGGTCGGAGTTCTGGAAGAACGACCAGGTGCGGTCATAAAGGCCGTACATGAGGTTCTTGTTGGTCCATTCGAAATCAAACGCCAGCCCCACCGCCTCGCGCACCCGCGGATCGGCGAATTTCGCCCGCCGCGTATTGAAGAACCAGCCCTGTGCGCCGGAGGGCGTCTCGTCGGGCAGCACCTCGCGCTTGACCCGGCCGTCCTTCAGCGCGGGGAAGTCGTATTGGGTTGCCCAGGCACGGGAGGTGAATTCCTCGCGGAACAGATAGGCATGGGCCTTGAAGGCCTCGAAGCCCACTTCGCGGTCGCGGAAATATTCGTAGCGCAGGGTATCGAAATTGTAGCGCCCGCGGTTCACCGGCAGATCGGCGGCCCAATAGTCCGGCACGCGCAGATATTCGATGAAGCGCCCCACCTCGAACCGGCCCACCTTGTAGGGGCCGGAGCCCAGCGGCGGATCGAGCGTGGTCTCCTCGAATTTGTGTTTGGTATAATAGGCCTTGGAGAAGATCGGCAGGCTGGCGGCATAGGTGGGAATGTCGCGCGGGCGCTGGGCGGTGAAGGACAGCACCGCAATGCCCGGCCCATCGGCCTCGGCGCCGGTGAACTCGCGCAGCGCCTGGCGGATCAGCGGATGGCCTTGGGCTTTCAGGGTGTTCAGCGAGAAGGCCACGTCCTCGGCGGTCAGTGGCGTGCCGTCGGCGAACCGGGCCTCCGGACGCAGGCGGAAGCGGTAGGTGCGGCCATCCTCGGAAATGGTCACGGCGGATGCCACCAGACCATAGACCGCATCCGGCTCGTCGGTGGCGCGCACCATCAGACTGTCGAACACCAGGGCCAGCCCCTGGGCGGCATCGCCGCGCAGGATGTAGCCGTTCAGCGAGTTGAAGGTCTGGAAAGACTGATTATAGGCGGCGGTGGGCCCGATCTGCGAGAAGGTGCCGCCCTTGGGCGCGCCGGGGAACACATAGTCGAAATGCTTGAAGTCCTTCGGATACTTCAATTCGCCAAAGGAAGAGAGGCCGTGGCGCTCCACACCCGCTGATGCGGGCGCGGCGCCGGATGCGCCCTGCGCCAGCGCTGGCGCGGGCAGCAGGGCCACGGCGCCGCCGCCGGCAGCGAAGCGTAGCACCGTGCGGCGGTCATAGGCCCCCGAGCCAAGGCTCATTTCGCCCCTCCGACCTTGGCGGCCTTGTCGGCGTCCCACCACCAGATGTCCGGGAATTCATAGGAGTATTGCGGCAGCACCGGCGGGTGCGCGAAGCGGTCCCAGCGGGCAGTGCGGGTGTAGCCGAGCGTCCAGGCGGGGATGACATAGTCGTTCCACAGCAGCACCCGGTCGAGGGCGTGGGTGGCGGCGACCAGTTGGGCGCGGTCGGTGGCGTAGATCACCTTCTCGATCAGCGTGTCCACCGCCGGGTCCTTGATGCCCATATAGTTGCGCGAGCCTTCGCGGTCGGCGGCGTCCGAGCCCCAATAGTCGCGCTGCTCATTGCCCGGCGAGAGCGACTGGCCCCAGCCGGTGATGATCATGTCGAAGTCGCGCGCCCGCACCCGGTTCACATATTGCGACGAGTCCACCAAACGCACCGAGACTTGGATGCCGAGCCGCTCCAGCGCCGGCTTGTAGAACAGCGCCACCCGCTCGAACGCCGGGCTCGCCAGCAGGACCTCCAGGGTGAAGGGCTCGCCCTTGGCATTGACCAATTGTTTGCCCTTCACCTCCCAGCCCGCCTGCTTCAGCAGGTCCGCCGCCTGGCGCAGATTGGCGCGACGGGACTGTTCGGAGGGCGTGTCGGGATTGGTGTAGGGCGCACTGAACACGCCGGCCGGCACCTTGTCCTTCACCGTGTTCAGGATGTCCAGCTCGGCGCCGGTGGGCAGGCCGGACGAGGCCAGTTCGGTGCCGGAGAAATAGCTGGAGACGCGGGTGTACTGGTCGAAGAACAGGGTGTGGTTCATGCCGTCGAAATCGAGGGCATAATTCAGCGCCCGGCGCACGCGGGGGTCCTGGAACTTGGCCCGGCGCAAATTGGGGATGAAGGCCTGCATCACGCCCGAGGCGCGGTTCTCGAACATTTCGAGCACCACCTTGCCGTCCTTGCGGGCGGGGAAGTCATAGGCGGTGGCCCAGTTCTTGGCCGAGGTCTCGGTGCGCCAGTCATACTGGTCGGCCTTGAAGGCTTCGAGTTCGACGGTGTCGTCGCGATAATATTCGTAGCGGATCTCGTCGAAATTGTTCCGGCCCACATTCACCGGCAGGTCGGCGCCCCAATAGTCCTTCACCCGCTCATAGACGATGGTGCGGCCGGGCACGAACGACTTTATCTTGTAGGCGCCCGAGCCCAGCGGGGCTTCCAGGGTGCCCTGGGTGATGTCGCGCTTCTTGCCGGTGCCGTCGGTGCCGGTCCACCAATGCTTGGGCAGCACCATGATCTCGCCGACGATTTGCGGCAGTTCGCGGTTGCCGCCTTGGTCGAAGGTGAAGGTCACCTCGTTGTCGCCGGACTTCGCGACGCTTTTCACATGGCGATAATAGAAAGCCTGCTGCGGGCTGTTCTTGGTCAGCACCTCGAACGACCACACCACGTCATCTGGGGTGATGGGGGTGCCGTCCTGCCACTTGGCCTGCGGGCGCAGGCGGTAGGTCACCGAGGAGAAGTCGGCGGGATAGCTCAGGCCCTCGGCGATCAGCCCGTAGGCGGTCGCCACCTCGTCGCGGGACTGAGTGGTCAGCGTGTCGTAGATCAGCGTGATGCCCGCCCCCACGGTGCCACGCGGGATGATGGCGTTGAAGCTGTCGAAGGTGCCCTCGGCGCTGAAGCGCACCACGCCGCCCTTGGGGGCATTGGGGTTCACATAATCGAAATGCTTGAAGTCCGGCGGATATTTAGGCTCGCCCATGAGCGAGGCGGCGGCCCGGAACGGCGCCTGCGCCGGCTGCGCCAGCGCCGGGGCGGCGCAGGCGAGGAGAGCGGCGGCGACAGCGAGCCTGCGGACCATCAGATGCATCGGGCACTCCGGTATGCGCACCCGCCAGACCGGGCGGGTAAGGGATAGCCGCATATCGGCCCTGACGCGACGGCAGAAACAAGGCATGCGTAGCCGTGCCGAGGCCCTGCGTTCCGCGATTGGAGCCGATTTTCCGCGGCGGATAAGAAAATGGGCCGATCCTCGCGGACCGGCCCATGGTGTGACAATTGCGTGAGCCCCGCCAGGGGGCCGGAAATCGGGTAGCGCCGACCCTGGGGCCGCGCTCACCGGATCCCGCGGAACCTCACTTGGCGGCGGGCGCCGCCGGCTTGGCGTCAGCCGGGGTCGCGGCGGCTTCCTTCGGGAAGGGCAGCGGGCTGTGCGACAGCGTGTTGAGATAGGCGATCAGGTCGGCCCGCTCGCTTTCCTTCGGGATGCCGGCGAACGCCATGGCGGTGCCGGGCACATAGGCCTTGGGATTGGTGAGGAAGGCGTTGAGATCGTCGAAGGTCCAGTCGCCGCCCTTGGCGGTCAGGGCTGCCGAATAGGAGAAGCCGGCCACGCTGGCCTTCTTGCGGCCGACCACCGCATAGAGGTCCGGACCGACCTTGGCGCCAGCGCCCTCCACGAAGTTATGGCAGGCGCCGCAGCGCTTGGCGACGTTGGCGCCCTTTTCCACCGAGGCGGTGGGCAGCAGCTGGGCGATCGGCACCTCGGCGGCCTTGGCCGGGGCCTGCGCCTCGGTGGGGCCTTCGGGAACGGCGATCTCATAGCCGGGCTTGGCGGGAGCTTCAGGCGCGAACAGGATTTCGGAGACGATGCCGAGGCCGATTGTCAGCGTCAGGGTGCCCAGCACTGCACCCGCGATTTTGTTCAATTCAAAACTGTCCATCGGCGCTTCGCTCCCCGGAGCCCCTCAACGTCGCAACCAAACGCGCGTTCGAAAAACATGGTTTTCCACGCGGAGCCCCGCGCAGCGGATCGGAACTAATCACTTTGATTGGGCCGGCGCAACCCGTATAAGGCGCGCCCCAATGCCACGTTCCCGCGCCGGCTTTCCGTCGGCACCTTCCCAAAGGTCGACACCGCATGACGGCTCGTGAAGTCCTGGTGCTCATTCCCGCGCGGATGGCGGCGAGCCGGCTGCCCGGCAAGCCGCTGGCGGACGTGGGCGGGCGGCCAATGATCGTGGAAGTTGCGCGACGCGCGGTCGCAGCGGGAATCGGCCGGGTGGCGGTGGCCACCGACGCCGTGGAGATCGCCGAGGTGGTGCGCGCCGCCGGCTTCGAGGCGGTGATGACGCGGGCCGACCATCCCTCCGGCTCCGACCGCATCTTCGAGGCGCTGGGGGTGCTGGACCCCGCCTGCGCGGTCCGTATCATCGTCAATGTGCAGGGCGACCTGCCCACCATCGCGCCGCAGACCATCCGCGCCGCTCTGGCGCCGCTTACCGAGACCGAGGCCGATATCGCCACGCTGGCGGCCGTCATCACCGAGCCGCACGAGCGCACCGATCCCAATGTGGTCAAGGTGGTGGGCACGCCGCTGGCGCCCGACCGTCTGCGGGCGCTCTATTTCACCCGCACCACCGCGCCGTTCGGCGAAGGGCCGCTCTATCACCACATCGGGCTTTACGCCTATCGCCGCGCCGCCCTGGAGCGGTTCGTGTCGCTGCCGCCCTCGCCGCTGGAAGTGCGCGAGCGGCTGGAGCAACTGCGCGCCCTGGAAGCGGGTATGCGCATCGACGTGGCGGTGGTGGATGCGGTGCCCCTCGGCGTCGATACCCCCGAGCATCTGGCCCGCGCCCGCACGCTGCTGGCAGCCGAGGCCCCATCAGGAGAACAGGCATGAGCCGCCGCATTGTGTTTCAGGGCGAACCGGGCGCCAATTCCCATATCGCCTGCCAGCAGGTCTATCCCGACTATGAGGCGGTGCCTTGCCCGACCTTTGAGGATGCCTTCCTGGCGGTGGATGGCGGCAATGCCGACCTGGCCATGATCCCGATCGAGAACACGGTGGCGGGCCGGGTGGCGGACATCCACCATCTGATGCCGCGTTCCTCGCTCCAGATCGTGGGCGAGTTCTTCCTGCCGCTCTCGCATCAATTGATGGCGGTGAAGGGGGCGAGCCTGTCCACGGTGAAGACCGTGCAGAGCCATGTGATGGCGCTGGGCCAGTGCCGCAAGGCGATCCGCACCCTGGGGCTCACCGCCGTGGTGGGCGGCGACACCGCCGGCTCCGCCCGCGAGATTGCCGATGCCGGCGACATCACCCGCGCCGCCATTGCTCCCCGCCTGGCGGCGGAGATCTATGGCCTGGAGATCCTGGCCGAGAATATCGAGGACGAGGCCCACAACACCACCCGCTTCGTCATTCTCCAGCGCGAGGCGGATTGGGCGGCGGCGGGCAACGGGCCGGTGATGACCACATTCCTGTTCCGGGTGCGCAATGTGCCGGCGGCGCTCTACAAGGCGCTGGGCGGGTTCGCCACCAATGGGGTGAACATGACCAAGCTGGAATCCTATCAGGTGGATGGCGAGTTCACCGCCACGCAATTCTATGCGGACGTGGATGGCCACCCCGACGATCCGGCGCTGAAGCTGGCGCTGGAGGAACTGGCCTTCTTCTCGCGCGAGGTGCGCATTCTGGGGGTCTATCCCGCCAACCCCTTCCGCCACACCCGCGGCCCCAAGGGCTGAGCGGCGGTCTGAAGATCCGCGGCCCCGGACGCCGGGGCCGTCCTCAGTGGTCGAACCGCAGCGCGACGCGGGAGCGGCCGCCGCTCTGGCCGAAGGTCACGCGGTCGGAGAGGCGTTGGAGCATGTAGGCGGTGAAGGCGGCGACCTCGCCGGCATCGCCCAGCAGCGCCTCGGGCGCCGGGCGGGCCTTGGGCGCTTCCATGACCGGGCCATCGTACAGCAGGTAGATGTCCAGATGGGTCTCGTCGAAGCGGGCCCGCAGCTCCACCTCGCCGTCGGTGATGACGTTGTCATGGAGCATTTCCAGCGCCTGGGCGGTCACCGGAATGGCGGCGGCGATCACATCGCGGCGCGCGCCCCACAGATCGCCCTGGCGCTCCAGGAAGTCGCGGGCGGTGGTGAAGGGGTTGTCGCCCAAGGCGACCTTGATGCCGCTTTCCCGTGAGATGCCGATCTGAAACAGCAGGTTGAGCACGATGGCGGTGCAGGCGGACACGCTCATGGGCGTGGAGACCAGCGGCTGCGCCCAGTGCGGGAACTGGTCCTTGATCGGCAGCAGCGCTACCGCCAGCCCCGCCAGGATCGACAATCCCACCAGGAAGACCCGCCGCTCGCTGAGCCTGCGCGACAGGATCAGCTCCATCCCCGCCACCAGCAGATAGGCGGTGGTGTAGAGCAGGATGCCGCCGACCACCGACGGGGGAATGAGGGTGAGCGCGACGATCGCCTTGGGAAAGAAGGCGGTGGCGAAGATCAGCGCGCCGGCCGCGATGCCGATGACCCGCGCGGTGGCGCCGTTGGCGAAGGCCAGGCCCACCGCCGAGGAGGACAGGCCGGAC
>CALRNP020000135.1:0-15430 GCA_943369575.1 Azorhizobium sp. AG788
CTCCGCCACCATGCGGCGGTCCAGCGCCGCCGGGTCCAGGGCATCCAGGGTGAGGTTCACCGTCTGCACCTGGTCGTGACGGATGTCGGCGATGACGCAGCCCAAGGCTGACGTCACGCCCGGATAGCGCGGCACCAGCGCCGCCTTCAGGCCCACGTCGGTGATCAGCGCGCCCACATGCAGCGCGCCGCCGCCGCCGAACGGCACCGCCACGAAGGTCGCCGGATCATGGCCGCGCTCGATGGAGACCAGGCGGATCGCCCCCGCCATGCGGCCATCGGCGATGCGCACGATGGCTTCCGCCGCTTCCATCACGCCCAGCCCCAGCGGCTCGGCCACATGGGTGGCGATGGCGGCCTTGGCCGCCTCCACATCGAGCCGCGCCAGCTTGCCGCCGATGGGACGCTCCGCATTGATGCGGCCCAGCACAATATTGGCGTCGGTCAGCGTGGGGCGGGTGTTGCCCTGGCCATAGGCCACCGGCCCCGGCCGCGAGCCGGCGCTCTCCGGCCCCACCTGCAGCATGCCGCCCGCATCCACATGGGCGATGGAGCCGCCACCGGCGCCGATGGTGGTGATCTCGATCATCGGTGTGCGGATGACGAGGCCGAAATCGATGGTGGTCTGCGCCGCCAGCGCAGTCTTGCCGCCCACCACCAGCGAGACGTCGAACGAGGTGCCGCCGAGATCGCCGGTGATGATGTCGGGGAAGCCTGCCGCCTCGGCGATGGCCGCCGCCGCGATCACCCCCGCCGCCGGCCCCGACAGCGCGGTACGCACCGGCAATTTGCGCGCGGTGGCGGTGGACATGACGCCGCCGCTGGACTGCACGATATGGAACCGCCCGGTGAAGCCCTCGCTCTGCAGCGCGCCATCCAGCTTGGCCAGATAGCTGCCTACCACCGGCTGGAGATAGGCGTTCAGCGCCGTGGTGGAGGTGCGCTCGAACTCGCGGATTTCCGGCAGGATCTGCGCCGAGCAGGCCAGATCGTCGTTCGGCCATACCTCGCACGCGGCGGCATAGGCCGCCAGTTCGTGCGCGGGATTGGCATAGGCATTGATGAAGACGATGGCCAACGCCTGCGCGCCCATGGCCAAAGCCTGGCGGGCGGCGGCGCGCACCTGCTCCACATCCAGGCCCTGGCGGACCGAGCCGTCGGCTAGAATGCGCTCGTCCACCTCAAACCGCAGCTCGCGGTCGATCACCGGCACGAAATCGCCCCACAGGCCCCAGGTGTTGAGGCGATCACGGCGGCGCATCTCCAGCACGTCGCGGAAGCCGCGGGTGGTGATGAGCGCGGTGCGGGCGCCCTTGCGCTCCAGCAACGCATTGGTGCCCACCGTGGTGCCGTGGACGATGGAGCCCAGTTGCGCCACCGGGCCGAAGGTCTTCAGCCCTTCCAGGAAGCCCACCGCCTCGTCGCCGCGATTGGACGGCACCTTGGCGGTGCGGAACGTGCCTGCGGCCGCATCGAAGAAGAACAGATCGGTGAAGGTGCCGCCCACATCCACCCCCACCATGGGGGCGGGCTTGGCGTCGGGGCGCGCGACGGCAGGGGTCGGGACATGGGTGGTCATGCGGCAGCTCCCTGGCGCAGCGTGCGGGTGGCGGCGGCATCGAGCGTGCCATCGGCGGAAATGACGACGCCATAATCGGCGCGGGCGGCCTCTCGGCTCACCAGCCCCTGGCGCACGTCGCGGACGACGGCGTCCAGATCGCGGGTCTGGGGATCGCCATAACCGCCGCCGCCGGGGGTCTCAAGGCGCACATGCTGGCCGGCCTTGATCTTCACGTCGGTCACCTTGGAGGCCAGCGGCGGCGAGCGCTCGCCATCCT
Organism: Azorhizobium sp. AG788; assembly: GCA_943369575.1. Classification (GTDB taxonomy): domain Bacteria; phylum Pseudomonadota; class Alphaproteobacteria; order Rhizobiales; family Xanthobacteraceae; genus Azorhizobium. Next base: position 1,838 of record CALRNP020000135.1, read on the forward strand.
CGGTCTGCCAGGAGAACACATTGAGCCCGGCGGCCTCGCCCCCGGCGACGCCGAAGGGCGGATAGATGCCGCGCTCGCCCAGCAGGAACACGTCCGCATCGGTCAGGGTCTCGATCTCATAGACCGCCCCCACCCCGCCGCGATGGGCGCCGGCGCCGGCGGAATCCGGCCGCAGCGCCCATTGAGTGAACAACACCGGATAGGCCGCTTCCATGATTTCCGCCGGGGGAATGGTGGCCATGGAGATGGGGTTGTTGGCGTGGTTGAGGCCGTCGGTCTCCGGATTGCCGCCGAGGCCGCCGCCGAAGAAGGAGAACATCACCCAGCGCGAGCCATCCTTGCGGTGACCGGCCAGCGACAGCGCATTGATGGTGCCGAACGGCGCTGCCGTGGCGCGGGTGGGATCGGCCTGCGCCAAGGCGCCGAACACCACGCCGATCACCCGCAGGATGGTCTCGGTATAGCCGCCCACGGGCTTGGGCGCCTTCACCCCCAGCAGGGTGGTGTCGGGGATGACGAAGGTGATGGGCCGCAGGCAGCCGGCATTGGCCGGCACATCGGTGAACACATGCTTGAGCGCCACATAGCAGCAGGCCGCCGCGGTGGAATAAGCGATGTTCAACGGCCCGGCGCAGGGCGGCGAGGAGCGGGAGAAGTCCAGCGTCATGCGCTCGCCGTCGATGGTGAGATCGAGGGCGATGGTCAGGCGCTCAGCAGTGATGCCGTCATTGTCGAGATAATCCTCGAACGTATAGCGGCCATCGGGCAGCGCGCGGATGGCGGCGCGCATCATGGCCTCCGCCCGGTCGGAGAAGGCATCGAACGCCGCCGCCACAATGGCCTCGCCATAGGCGTCGAGCAGCTCCGCCAAACGGCGCTCGCCCAGGTCCAGAGCGTTGAGCTGACCGTTGAGATCGCCGAAATTGGACACCGGCACGCGGGAATTGGCGGACAGGATATCGACGATATCCATGTTCATGACGCCGGCGGTGAACAGCTTCACTGGGGGGATGCGCACCCCTTCCTGGAAGCTCTCGGTGGCCCGGGCATTGAAGCCGCCGGGCACATTGCCGCCGATGTCGAGCCAATGGCCCACGGAGGCGAGCCAGCAATAGAGCTTGCCCTCCCGGAAGATCGGTCGCACCAGCCGGAAATCGTTGAGATGGGTGCCGCCCTCATAGGGATCGTTGAACAGGAAGGTGTCGCCGGGCTTCAGATTGCCATCCCGCGCCACCTTGTCGATCACCGCCTTCACTGCGAACGCCATGGCACCGACGAAAATCGGCAAGCCCTTGGTGCCCTGCACCAGAGTGGCGCCGGTCTCGGCGTGGTAGAGGCCGTGGCAGGCATCGCGCGCTTCGGCGATGATGGGGTTGAAGGCCGAGCGGTAGAGGGTCGCGTCCATCTCGTCGGCGATCTGCTCCAGCCGCCCCTTCAGCACCGCCAGGGTGACGGGATCCACCGTGATCATCGTGCCGCGTCCTTCTTGGTCATGTCGTCGCCATAGGTCTCATAGGCGCGGCCTTGCGCCAGCATCTCGGGGGTGCCGATCAGCCCATTCAGAGCGTTGAAATCGAACATGCGCTCGCCGAACGGCGTGTTGGTGCCGTGGGCGTGCAGCGAGGCGTAATAATCCTGGGCAGTGCGGGCGATGGCCCGCACGATGCCGCCGGGAAAGATCACAATGCGAAAGCCGATCTCGCCCAGCTCCTGCGCCGAGGCGAGCGGCGTGTCGCCGCCCTCCACCATATTGGCCAGCAGCGGCAGGCGATGGCCCAGAGCTGCGGTCACCGCCGCCAGTTGCTCCCGCGAGCGCGGGGCTTCCACGAACAGCACGTCGGCGCCCGCGTCCGCATAGAGCGATGCCCGCTCGATGGCCTTGTCGAAGCCTTCCACCGCCACCGCATCGGTGCGGGCGATGATGAGGGTCTCAGCACTCGCCCGCGCATCCACCGCCGCCTTGATCTTGCCGGCCATCTCATGGGCGCTGATCAGGCTCTTGTCCTGCAGATGGCCGCAGCGCTTGGGCAGGGTCTGATCCTCGATCTGGATCGCCCCGGCCCCGGCCCGCTCGAACGCCCGCACCGTGCGCTGGACGTTGAGGGCATTGCCATAGCCATTGTCCGCATCGACGATGAGCGGGGTCGCCACCCGGTCGCTTACTAGCGCGATGACCTCCGCCACCTCGTTCATGGATACCAGCCCGATGTCGGGCCGTCCGAGGCGGGTATAGGCGATGGCCGCGCCGGACAGGTACAGCGCCTCGAAGCCGGCATCGGTCGCGATCGAGGCCGTCAGCGCGTCATAGACGCCGGGCGCGGCGAGGACACGCGCCTCGTGAAGGCGGGATTTCAGACTCATGGCACTTGCTTCCCAACTGGGCTGAGGATTGGCGGCGTCGCGTGAGGACACCGCCTGCCCCGCCTTTCGGCCTATGACATTCAAAGGGGCCGCACGCACGGCGCGGCCGGTTCAGGGGCGCGGCGCTTAAGCCACCAGTTCGAGCAGGGGCGCCAGGCTGTCCGCCTTATCCAGCCCCGCCACCGCCTCGGTGATGGCCGCGAGCTGTTCCGGTCCCCACACCGGGCCGGCGAGCTCGCGGAACTTCTCGCGGACTTCCTCGGGCGTATAGGGATCTTCCGTGTCGCCGCGATTGGTCAGCACCTGCGCCGTGAGGCGGCGGCCATCGGCCAGCGTCACCGCCACCCGCGCCGGGCGCAGGCCCGGCAGTTGCGCGGTCAGCGCGGGATCTTCGCGCACCTCCACCCGCCCGGCCAACGCCAGAATGGCGGCGTCGGTACGGGCGCCGTCGCGGAAGGCCTGCACAGTGGCGGCGCCGTTGATGAGCGTGGTCGCCAAGGCGAACGGCAGCGAGAATTTCGCCGCCAGCATGGTGGGGGGCAGCGGGTGGTCCAACTGGGCCGCCCACACATAGGTGTCCACCTCGATCTTGAGCACCGACTCAGGATCGAGGGCACCGCCGGCATTGCGCACGATCTGCGCCAGCGCATCCAGCGCCCCATGGGTATAGCGGCAGGCGGCGTGGCGCTTGAAGTAATTGCGGGCGATCTCCCAGCGCTCGCCCAGATCCTCCACCATGGCGGCGGGCTGGAAATCGTCGGCGATCACATGGCCATAGACCGTGCCGATGCCGTCGCGCTCGGCGCTGAAGCCGCTGGCCGCCAGATCCCAGGCGGTGAGGCCGAGCTGATTGGAGAAGCCGGCATAGGTGTTACGCACGCTCGCCCCCTCCAGCATGGTCCGGCGGCTGGTGGACAGGCCCAGCGACGAGGCGATGCCGATGGCCTGGCCAATGGCCGCGGCATCGGCGCCATTCAGTTTCGCCACCGCCAGTGCCGCGCCCACCGTGCCCCAGGTGCCATGGGGATGCATGGTCACCCGCAGCTTGGAGGCAATGCCGATGCGCGAACCGATTTCATAGCCCAGCACGATCGCCGCCAGCACGTCGGCACCGGACGCACCCAGATCCTGTGCCACCGCCAGAACGGCGGGCACCACATGGATGGCGGGATGGCCGCGGGCATATTGATTGCCCTCGTCCAGTTCCAGCATGGTGCCGGCGGTGCCATTGGCCAGCGCCGCGTCCCGCGCATCGAGGCGCACGCCGGTGCCGATGGCCGGCGCAAAGCCGGGACGGCGGGCGGCGAGGCGCGCCACCAGGGCTGCCGTCTCCGGTTCCTGCATGCCCGCCGCCATGACGCCGAGGCAATCCAGCAGCACCAGCTTGGCACGGGCGATCACCGGCTCCGGCAGATCGCCGGGGGTGAGCGCGGCGGCGAAGGCGGTCCATTGCCCCAGCCATGCGGGCGGGGCATCGGCCAAAAGAACGGAGGCGGGAATGACGCCGGGCGTGACGATGCTCATCTCATAGCCCCAGATAGACCCGCTTCAATTCGGGATCATTGCGGATATCGGCGGCGGCACCGGACAAGGTCACCAGGCCGTTCTCGATGATGTAGGCGCGGGCCGCCAGTTCCAGCGACTGCACCACATTCTGCTCCACCAGCATGATGGGCAGGCCCTGCGCGTTCAGCCGCTGGATGAGGGCGAACATCTCCTCCACCAGCAGCGGCGAGAGGCCGAGCGAGGGCTCGTCCAGGATCAGCAGGCGCGGCTCCGCCATCATGCCGCGGCCGATGGCGACCATCTGCTGCTCGCCGCCCGACAGCGTGCCCGCCGCCTGCCCCATGCGCTCGCGCAGGCGCGGGAAGGTGTCGAACACCAGTTCCAGATTCTGCGCCCGCCTTTTACGGGCGCGGCGATAGCTGCCCAGTTCCAGGTTTTCGCGCACGCTCATGTTGGGGAAGATCTTGCGCCCTTCGGGCACATGGATCAGGCCGGCTTCCACCACCTGCACCGGCGAGAGGCCCCGCAGCGAGCGGCCCTCGAACACCATTTCGCCGGCGTCCGCCCCCAGCACGCCGGAGAGCACCTTGTTGAGCGTGGTCTTGCCGACGCCGTTGGAACCCAGCACGGCGATGATCTCACCCGCGCGCACCGACAGATCGATGCCGCGCAGCACCTCGACGCCGCCATAGCCCGCCCGCAGGCCGGTCACTTCAAGCATGTCCAGCCTCCTGCGCCTGGATGCGCGCGGCGGCGCCCTTGCCGAGATAGGCTTCGATCACCTGCGGATCGGCGCACACCGCCTGCGGCGTGCCCTGGGCGATCATGCGGCCCTGCGCCAGCACATGGACGTGCACGCACAGATTCATCACCGCCTGCATCACATGCTCGATCATCAGGATGGTGACGCCCTCGTCGCGGATGGCGTGGATCACCGGAATGATGTCACGGATCTCCGATGGGTTGAGGCCCGCCAGCACCTCGTCCAGCAGCAGCAGCTTGGGGCCGGTGGCCAGCGCCCGCGCCAGTTCCAGGCGCTTGCGGCCCGCGACCGTGAGGCTGGCGGCGGGCTTGTCCAATTCGGCGCCCAGCCCCAGCCGATGGCCCACCGCATCGGCGAGCGCATAGGCATCGGCGCGGCGGGCGTGGCGCAGATAGGCGCCGACCGCGATATTCTCGCGCACGTTCAATCCGGCGAACGGCTGCACGATCTGGAAGGTGCGGGCGATGCCCAATCGGGCACGCTCATGGGCCGGCAGGCCGGTGACATCGCGCCCCTCGAACGCCACGCTGCCGGCGGTGGGGGTCTGGAAGCCGGCGATGATGGTGAACAAGGTGGTCTTGCCCGCCCCGTTCGGCCCGATCAGGCCGACGATGCTGCCCTTTGGCACCGAAAGATCGGCCCCGCCGACGGCGACTAGGCCGCCGAAGCGCATGGTGATGCCCTTGACCTCCAGCATCACAGACCTCCCTTGGCCGGGCGCAGCCGCGCCCAGAACTTTGCGATCAGGCCGACGATGCCCACCGGCGCGAACGCCACCACCAGGATCAGCACCGCGCCATAGACCACCAGATCGATGCCGGGGATGCCGCCGGCCACATGCTTGGTGAGATCGCCCACCCCATGCAGGGTGAAGGCCCCCACCAGCGGGCCGAGCACCAGCCCGCGCCCGCCCACCATGGCCGCCAGCAGCACCTCCACCGAGATCCACACGCCGTAAGCGATGGTGGCATCGAGATAGAGGAAATACTGGAGATAGAGGCAGCCCGCCGCCGCGGTCAGCGCGCCGGACACGGTGATGGCCTTGAGCTTCACCGCCAGCACATCCACGCCCAAAGCGCGGGCGGCATCCTCATTCTCGCGCACCGCCACCAGTTGCGCGCCGAAACGGGACGCGGCGATCCAGCGCGACAGCAAGAGGCCGATGGCCACGAAGCCCAGCGCCAGCCAGAGGAAGGCGGCGCGGCTGGAGAATTGTACGTTCCAGAAGCCGATGTTGAGCTTCAGCAGCAGCCCCGCCGCGCCGCCGGTGATCGGCACCGCATTGGCCAGAATCCGCAGCACCTCGGCGAAGGCCAGGGTCACCAGCGCGAAATAGGAGCCGCGCAGTCCGGCCCGGAAGCTGAGGAAGCCGATGACCCAACCCACCAGCGCCCCGCCGAGGATGCCCGCGCCCATGGCGGCCCAAGCATTGACCCCATAGCGGGACTGGAGGATGGCGGAGACATAGGCCCCGGTGCCGAAGAAGGCGGCGTGGCCGAACGAGGATTGCCCGCCGACGCCGCCGAGCAGGTTCCAGCCCTGCGCCGCCAGGGCGATGATGAGCACGAACACAACGAAGTTGAGCGCGGTGTTGGAGGTGACCACCAAAGGAATGGCCGCCAGCAGCGCGATGATGGCGAGGATGGGGAGATAGGCGCGCATCGTGCTCATGCCCGCGCTCCGAACAGGCCGCTGGGGCGAAACAGCAGAACCAGGATGAAGATGATGAAGATGCCGATCTGGCCCAGGCTGTCGCCCAGGAACAGGCCGGTGAGGCTCTCCACCACGCCGATGAACAGGCCGCCCACCAGCGCGCCGGGAATGGAGCCCATGCCGCCCAAGACGACTATGGTGAAGGCCACCAGCACGAAGCTCTGCCCCACCCGCGGATTGACGTAGAAGATCGGCATCAGCAGGCAGGCGGCCACCGCCAGCGTGGCGCAACCCAGGCCGAAGGTGACCGCATAGATGTGCCGCACATCGATGCCCACCAAGCTGGCGCCCAGCTTCTCCTTGGCGACTGCGCGAATGGCCTTGCCGGTGTCGGTGCGGGCCAGCAGCAGCCACAGCAGCACCGCCACCGCCAGTGCCCCGGCGAAGCCGAACAAGCGCGCCTGCGAGATCAGGATCGGGCCCGCCTCGACGACATCGAAGGCATAGTTGGTTGCGATGGTGCGGGTATCGGGCCGAAACGCTGCCAAGAGGCCGTTCTCGATCACGATGGACAGGCCCAAGGTCACCAAAAGGATGTTGCCGTCATCGCCATGGCTGGCGGGGCCGATGATGAAGCGCTGGGTGGCATAGCCCAAGGCGAAGAAGGCCAGGGTGAGGAACGGGATCGCCAGATAGGGATCCACCCCCAGGAAGGTGAAAGCGGCCCACACGGCGAACATGGCCCCGGTGAGGAACGCACCATGGGCAAAATTGATGATGTGCAGAACGCCATAGACCAGCGTCAGCCCGAGCGCGACCAGCGCATAGACTGCGCCGGTCAGGAGCCCGTTCAGGGTCGCCTCCAGGACGATGGGTAAGGAAAACATCCGCGCGTTCCCTGTGGCCCATGGCTCGCCCCTGCTTCCAAGGGAGGGCGTCACGGGTCCACATTCAAATGATCACTTGCTCAGCTTTTGGGCCCGACCCACTCGGGGCCGGGCGTGTGCGCCCGACACGACGCCGTGCTTCGGCAGGACGGCGGTACGGCAGGGCCGCGCCGCCGCCGGCCTCAGGCCCGCGCGGGGAAGATGGGCTTGGCGTCGGAGAAGGCCTCCGGGAAGATCACCCGGATCTCGCCCGACTGCACCTGGGTGGAGACCGGCGCCGCGCCGGTGTTCTGCCCGTCCATGAACTTGGTGGGGCCATAGGGCATGACGTGATCGGCGAAGGTGGAGGCCGCCAGCGCCGCCGTCACCTTGGCCCGGTCGGTGGAGCCGGCCTGTTCCAGCGCATTGGCCAGCAGGCCAATGGCGGAATAGTTCATGGGAATATTGTAGTTCCAGCCCTTGCCCGCGGCCAGACAACGCTTGATCAGGTCCACTGCCTGCGGCTTGCGCGGATCGTACCAGTGATTGCAATCCATGATCTTGTCGGCGGCTTCCGGGAATTCCTTCACGAAGCGCAGATTGGAGGCGGCGCCGTTCAGCACGCCATAGACGCCCTTCGGCCGCACCCGCTGCTGCTGCATGGTGCGGGCGAGCAGAACCGTCTCGCCGTAATAGGTGCTGGGAATGACCAGATCCGGGTTCAGCGAGCGCAGGCGCAGCACCACGTTGGAGAGGTCGCGCGAGGGGGTGGGCACCGGCAGGGTTTCGAGGATCTCGAAGCCAAGCTTCGGCAATTCCTGCTGCATCACCTTGGCAAGGCCGCTGCCAAACAGGCCGTCTTCATGCACCAGCACCACGGTCTTGGCGGGCTTGCCCGCCAGTTCGTTGATGCGAGCCAGATTGTCGAAGGCGGTGCGGGCGCAGGTGCCGAAGCCGGGGCCGAAGCGGAACGTGTTCTTCAGGCCGCGCTGCACGATCTGATCGGACACGCCCACATCCACCAGATAGGGCAGATCATAGCGCGCCGCCGCCTGGCTGGCGGCAAGGCAGATGGGGCTGGCAAAGCCGCCCACCACCGCCACCACGCCCTCGCCCTGCATGCGCTCGACTTCCTGGGTGCCCGCCTCGGGATTGGAGCGGGCATCGCCGAACACCATCTCCAGCTTGGCGCCGCCGAGGGCCTTGATGCCGCCCTTGGCATTGATATCGGCAATGCCGAACTCGGCGCCGGTGCGGCCGAACTCGCCATCCATGGCCAAAGCGCCGGTCACCGGCTGCAACACGCCGACCTTGATGGTCGGCGGCTCAGCCGCGCGCAGAATGGCCGGGGCCGCAAGGGTCGCCAGCGCCACCGAGCTGCCCTTCAGGACAGCGCGACGACCCAAGGGGGTGTCGAACTTCGTCATCTTGCTGTTCTCCTCTGAGGTGCGGCCCGTTTCGGGCGTCTTTTTTGATTGGTCGGAACCACCGCCGCCTCGACGGCGCGCGGGCCCTCCACCGGGGCCCAGCGGCGGGCGCCATCGGCGCCGGTGCGTAGCAGGTCCATGTTCAGGGAATAGCGGTCCGGCCGATAGAGCGCCTGGAGATGTTCGATCCCCCGCCCCGACGGCTCATAGACGATTCGGGTCATGGACAAGAGCGCGGCGCCGATCTCCAGATCGAGGGCGCCCGCGACCTCAGGCCCCGCCAGGGCCGCGCCGATGGTCTGGCTTGCCCGCTCGGCCACCAGGCCCGAGCGTTCCAGCAGTTCCAGCAACGGTGTGGAGGCGAGATCCGCTTCCGAATAGGAAATGCCGATGCGCTCCGGCACGTGGGTGACGAGATAGGAGAAGGGTGCACCGTCGATGAGGCGCACGCGCACGGAGCGCTGCACCCGCTCGCCCGGCTCCAGCTTCAGTTCCTCCGCCAGCGTGGCGGTCGGCGCCATGTAGCCGAAGGACAGCAGCCGCACCGCGGTGCGCCGGCCCATCTCCACCAGATGGGTCAGCACATTGGAGAAATCCGCCACCACCGGCACGCTGGCGGCCTTGCCGCTGACGAAGGTGCCGGAGCCGGGCTTGCGCTCGATCATCCCCTCGCGCGCCAGTTCATCCAGCGCCCGGCGCACGGTGACGCGGGAAATGCCATATTCCACCGCCAGCGCCGGCTCGCTGGGCAGGCGGCTGTCGGGGCCGGCATCGCCGCTGAGGATGCGGTCGCGCAGCAGCAGATAGAGCCGGCGGGCCTTCAGCGGTTCGACGCTCGACATGTGGCGGCGGCTCCTGTCTCTCGGGGCGAGAGGCTGTCTTTTTTATAAGACAGCTATTTGTCCTAGTGATGCCATAGCGCTGTCCGTTGTCAAGGCAGCGCTCGGGGTCCAACACGGTTTTATCGCGGCGCGCGCGGCGCCATCCACGGGCGGTGGGTCCGATCGGCAGCGGTGAAGCTGGTGATGGCCTGGGCATAGCTGGCGGTCAGGTCGATATCGTCCCAGCCATTGAGCAATTTGGTGCGCCAGACCGGGTCCACCTGGAACGGCACGCTGAGATTGCCGACACGCACCATCTGCCCCTCCAGATCCACCCGGATCTGGGGCGAGGACGTCTCCAGCGCCGCCAGCAGCGCCTCGCCGTCCGCCTCGGAGACGCGGGCCGGCAGCAGGCCGTTGTTGACCGCATTGGAGGCGAAGATGTCGCCGAAGCTGGGCGCCACCACGCAGCGGATGCCGAAGTCCACCAGCGCATAGACCGCCGCCTCCCGCGAGGAGCCGCTGCCGAAATTGCGCCGCGCCACCAGCACCTGCGCGCCCGCGTAGGCCGGGGCATCCAGCACCGAGTCGGGACGCACGACGCCACTCTCGTCGAAGCGCAGGTCGTGCAGCAGATAGCCGCCATAGCCCTCCGCCCGTGAGCGCTTCATGAAGCGGGCGGGAATGAGCTGGTCGGTATCCACCCCGCTCAGAGGCAGCGGGCAGCCGATGGCGGTGAGATCCTTGAACGGCTGCATCAGGCCCTCCCCTCCAGCAATGGCCGCAAATCGGTGAGATGCCCTGTGACGGCTGCGGCGGCGACCATGGCGGGGGACATGAGATGGGTGCGCGCGCCCGGCCCCTGCCGGCCCTTGAAATTGCGGTTGGTGGTGGAGGCGCAGCGCTCGCCCGGCGGCACCAGATCGCCATTCATGCCCACGCACATGGAGCAGCCGGCCTCCACCCATTCCAGGCCGGCGGCCTTGAAGATGGCATCCAGCCCCTCGGCCTCGGCCTGGCGCTTCACCTGGGCCGAGCCCGGCGACACCAGCCCCGGCACCCGCGCGGTGCGCCCGGCCAGCACGGCGGCGGCGGCACGGATATCCTCGATGCGGCTGTTGGTGCACGAGCCGATGAACACCCGATCAATGCGGATGTCGGAAAGCTTCTGCCCCGCGTGCAGATCCATATAGGCCAGCGCATCGCGGATGTGGGCGGCGCGGGCGGCATCAGGGGTGCGGTCCGGATCGGGTACGGTGCCGGTGATGGGCAACGCATCCTCGGGGCTGGTGCCCCAGGTGACGACGGGGGCGATCTGCGCCCCGTCCAGCACCACTTCGCGGTCGAATTCCGCATCGGTGTCGCTGGCCAGCGCCAGCCAGTCCTGCGCCGCCCGCTCGAAGGTCTCGCCCTCGGGCGCATAAGGCCGCCCGCGCAGATAGGCCAAGGTGGTGGCGTCCGGGGCCACCATGCCGCAGCGCCCGCCGGCCTCGATGGACAGGTTGCACAGGGTCAGCCGCCCCTCCATGGACAAAGCGCGAATGGTGGAGCCGGCATATTCGATGGCATGGCCCGCCGCCCCGTCGGCGCCGATGGCGGCAATGATGGACAAAGCGATATCCTTGGCGGCGACGCCGGGCGCCAGCGCGCCCTCCACCCGCACCCGCAGGCGCTTGGGCCGGCTCTGCCACAGGGTCTGGGTCATCAGCACATGGGCGACTTCCGAGGCGCCGATGCCGAAGGCCAGCGCCCCGAAGGCGCCATGGGTGGCGGTATGGCTGTCGCCGCAGACGATGGTCAGCCCCGGCAAGGTGAGCCCCTGCTCTGGCCCCACCACATGGACGATGCCCTGGCCGGGATCATCCAGATCGAACAATCGCACCCGGTGGCGCAGGGTATTGGCGCGCAATTGCTCCATCATGCGGCGGATGGCCGGATCCATCTGCGCCAGCACCCGCACGCGGGTGGGCACATAATGGTCCTCGACCCCAAAGGTCAGGTCGGGCCGCGCCACCTCGGCATTGCGCGCCTTGAGCTTGTCGAAGGCGTGGAAGGAGCCCTCATGCAGGAAGTGCCGGTCGATCCACAACAGGCTCTGGCCATCTTCGCGCCGGACCACCTCATGGGCGTCCCACACTTTGTCGAACAAGGTCCGCGCCGTCGCGTCACCGGCCATCCTGCGGGTTCCCTTCCCTCTGCGCTACTGGGGCGAGATTAAAGGCGAACCCCGGCGGCTGGCAAACCTTGTTTTATATCTAATACAAATTATTGTCTGGCCACCGTACAGCTTCCTCCCCGTTTCCGAGGGTTGCATCCCATGAGCAGTGTCGTCCGCCAGCCTGGCAAGAGCTTCGATCTTCATGTGCCGGTGGTCATCATCGGCGCCGGGGCGGCGGGGCTGATCGCGGCGCTGGCGGCCCATGAGGCGGGCGCGGAGGTGCTGGTGCTGGAGCGGGATAGCCTGCCGCGCGGCTCCACCGCTCTGTCCGCCGGCCTGATCCCCGCCGCCGGCACCCGCTGGCAGCGGGAGGCCGGCATCACCGACGATGCCGCCGCCTTCGCCGACGACATCCTGGCCAAGGCCCATGGCGAGCCTGACGCCGCAATGGTGGCGCGGGTGACGCAGGAGGTGGCGCCGGCGCTGGAATGGCTGGCGCAGACCCATGGCCTGCCGTTCTCGGTCATCACCGATTTCAGCTATCCCGGCCACAGCGCCCGGCGCATGCACGGCCTGCCCGCCCGCTCGGGCGAAGCCTTGATCGATGCGCTGCGCAGTGCGGTGGAGCAAAAGGAGATCCCCATCCTGTGCGATGCTCAGGTCACCACCCTCTATGGCGATGATGCGGGCCGCATCCTCGGCGTCGCCTTCACCCGGCCGGACGGCACCCAGGAGGAGGCCGGCTGCGACGAGTTGATCCTGGCCTGCAACGGCTATGGCGGCAACAAGGATCTGGTGGCGCAGCACATCCCCTCCCTCGCCACGGCGCTCTATTTCGGCCACCCCGGCAACCAGGGCGAAGCGCTGCTGTGGGGCGAGGCGCTGGGCGCGGCGGCCCGGCATTTGTCCGGCCACCAGGGCCATGGCTCGGTGGCCCATCCCGCCGGCATTCTCATCACCTGGGCCACCATCACCGAGGGCGGCGTGCAGGTGAACACGCTGGGTCAGCGCTTCTGCAACGAGGCGCACGGCTATTCCGAACAAGCGGCGCAGGTGCTGCGGCAACCGGATGGCATCGCCTGGACGGTGTTCGATGGCCGCATTGCCGCTATCGCCCGGCAGTTCGAGGATTTCCGCCAGGCGGAAGCCGCCGGCGCCATCCTCTCCGCCGATGACGTGCCGACGCTGGCCGCGCGCATGAACGTGCCCGCCCATACACTCGCCGCCACCCTGGCTCAGGTGAGCGCCGCCAAAGCCGGCGCCGGCGCCGATGAATTCGGCCGCGACTTTGCCCACAGCCCCGAACTCGTGGCACCGTTCCTGGCGGTGAAGGTCACCGGCGCGTTGTTCCATACCCAGGGCGGCCTTGTGGTGGATGAAGACGCCCGAGTCCTGGGCGAGGATGGCGCGCCGTTCGCGAACCTGTTCGCCGCCGGCGGCGCCGCCTGCGGTGTGTCCGGCGCCCAGGCGTCCGGCTACCTCTCCGGCAACGGGCTGTTGATGGCGGTGGCGCTGGGGCGCATCGCCGGGCGTGCCGCCGGGGCGGCCGTGCAGCCGCACGCCTAACCTAGGGCGCCCATCCCTGCCCCACCGGCAGCACGAATATTGAACGCCGGCAACGCTCCGCGCCGGGGTCCGGCCCGCATTCAGCCTCACTGCGTCCACTTTTCGGGAGCCATGGTTCCGCCTCCGCAGGAGGCTCCGCATGGCGTGCCGTTCGGTCATTGCGCTTTCACTGCTGGCCCTGGTGGCCGCCGGTCTGCCGGCGCGTGCCGCGAGCCCGGCGGCGCCCTCCGGCCCGGCGCAGGAGGTGCGCGACGTGGCGCTGGTGGATGCCCTCACCTGGGGCGCCAATCCGTCCACCATGGCCGCCTTCCATGCCTTGGGGCGGGAGGCGTGGCTGCAGGGGCAACTGCATCCCGGTCCTGATCCCTTGCCGGCGGCGGCGCAGCAGCAGATCGATGCTCTGACGGTGTCGCGCACCTCGCCGCTGGATCTGGCGATCGACTTCGAGACACGCGCCAAGGCGGCCAACCAG
>CALRNP020000136.1:0-15407 GCA_943369575.1 Azorhizobium sp. AG788
TCGCCGGGCTGCACTTTGCTCAGGACGAACCAGGCGTTGTCCACGCGGATGCCCAGCTTTTGAACCTGGCGCATGCCATTGTCGCCCGCGATCGGGGCCAGAAGGACATCGAGGGAGCGTTCGTCCGCCGGCCGGCGAAGGCTTCCGGAATATTGCGCCCAGCGAAGCACCGGCGTGGTGCCCAACGTGGTGTGGCGGCGGTTCTCGTAGGCGGTCACCCATCGGTCGCAAGCCGATTGGAGATCCGCTGCCGTCATGGCCACTTCCAGGAGTTCGGCGGCGTCCGCTCCAAGCCGGCGACTGAAGGCCTTCCGGTTTTCGATCGCCTTGCGCTCGGCAACACTGTGCCCGGCAAAGCCATCCAGGAGGGTCATGAGCCCGCGCTGCACCGTGCCGATGGCACGCTCGACGGTGCCTTTCTGTTCCGGTGCGAAGGCATCTGCCGTCTGCACCTCGATGCCCATCGCCGCCATGAAGCGCTTCGTCGAATTTGCAACGAAGTCGGAGCCATTGTCCGTGAACACCATCTCGGGAATGCCCCAGTCCAGGATGATCCGGCGCAACAGCAGCTGCACCGCCTCGGCGCGGGGCGTCCGCGTGACCGTGATGATGAAGCGGCGCGAGAAATGATCGAGAGCCACATAAATGGAGTGGCGACCGTCGATCAGCAGCACATCGGCCGGTGATGCATCGATCGGCACCAGCTCAAGGGGGCGGCTGATCAAGTTGTGCCGTGTCAGGCCGGAGACCCGGAACTTGGATTTCCAGGCATCGGGATTGGTGACCCGCAGCAAGATCTGCTCATTGTCGGCCCGCAGGCGAGCCATGTGCACCTGGATGGTGCGGATCGGCGGCACCGGCACGACCCGGCCATCTGGCAACGACAGATCCAGCCCGAAGGTGCCGATGAGGATATTGCGCACCTGGTGGGCCGAGATGCCGGGACGCTTGGAGATCAGCCCCATCACGGCGGCGGAGACCGCCCCATGGTTCGCGATCTCCAGCACGCCCTTGCCCCGCCGGGTGGCGCCCTTGTCCACCGCGAGGCGATGGGTGGCACCCGCTGTCCGCGCCGCGCGCCACCGCGCCAGCGTCCGCAGCGTCACGCTGGTGATCGCCGTGCGTACCCATGACGCAACCTCAATGCTGTCGGTGCCATAGGCCGCGCAGAACAGGCGATCGGCCTGCTTCTGGCAGATGGCGGCCGTCCGCGCATAGGTTTCCACCGTCGCCAAGATGGCCAACCGTGCATCCCGTTGCAGCGCGGTGACGGGCGTCAGCCCATCTGCCTCAGGCTGGTTGTCGGCATCCGAGCTGACAGCCAGCGGCACGTCAATGATGGTGAGGTGCCGCAGCACATAGGCCGCACGGGCTGGGGGCGGGAGAGCGGAGAGAGGGTATTCGCGGCCGCCGCCTCGTCCTTCTCGCAACCTGTGATGCCAGCGCCCTGCTTTTGCGGCTCGAATGACGCCACTTTCAGTAGCTGGCAGATCAGGGAGATCGAGGCGGGCGATCTCGGCGGCGCTGAACCACTCTTTCATGAGCGGCCTCCGCGGTAGCGGGCCGCCAGCATGGCCTTGCGCCGAGCGATCTCTGTCTCGCGCTCTTCCAGCAGATGCAGCTCGATCAGGTCCGCATACTTGGCGGGCACCACCACATAGCCATGCTGGCCTGGTATCCAACCCAGCAGGTCCAGATCGCCCGTGGCATCCACCAGGGCCACAAAGGCATCCAGCGGAATGCGGTTGCTTTTGCCGCCGCTGGCCCAGGCATCCAGTGTATCCTTGCTGATCGGGCGTCCGAGGTACTCGCTCATCACCTTGGCAATGTCCTCGCGCTTTTGATCGCTCTTCTTCAGTGCCGCTGACACCAACCGCGCGATCACCAGTTCCAACGGTCCCCGCACGTCCTCGGGACGCGGCCCGACCGCCACCTGCGGCGGCTCCCAGTCGCGGAAGAGGTCAAGCGTCGAACGGTCGGGAGCGCGAGCCATAGGTCAGGCATCCCCCCTGTTGAGGGCATCACGGCCATCCTCACCCTCGACCCAGATGGCGTGGTTGAGGCCGATATCGATCAGGATCGGGGTGCCCGCCCACACGATGGCGGAACCCACAAGTGCCAGTTCCCAGGCGATGCATTCGGCCGCATCGCGCCCCTCTGCGCTCCAGGCCCACATGGCCGTCTGGCAGGCCAGGAGCACATCGGGATCCGCGAGCGCCGGATCGTTCCAGGACATTCCGGGCGGCAGCACCGTCACCATGAGCATGGGCAGCCGGAGATCCCGCCCCGGCACCCGCGCCAGCCATGTCGCCGCCTGCGCGTGTGGCGTGAGGCTGCGGCCGCGCTGGGCATTCCAGAGTGTATTGGTCGGCCGATATTGCGAGGGGAATAGGGAAGTCAAAGGTCGCGCCATCTCAGGCGGCTCCCGCATGAGCAGCCGCATCGTCCTCGGCCACGGACTTGAGGAGCGATGCCGCCAGCTTGTGGATGCTGATGCCATTGAGCCGCGCCATGGCCCGCAACTGGCCATAGGTCTTGGTGTCCAGGCGGACGGTGAGGCGGTTGTCGTCAGACGGCTTCGCCGGCCGCACATCCGCCCCTGACCAGCTATCGCGGGCCTTAGTCATTGCTCGCCTCGCGGCGAAACGATGTGCCGGGCGAGCATGGGGGGATTTGCTCGCCCGGCACTTCCCCTAAGCTCGGAGTGCAACCAACCGAGTCGGGGGAAACTGAAACATGGACTTCACTGATATTCTCAGCGGCGCTGCTGCCGCTCTCAGTTCCACCAATACCGCGCTGGATGTGGTGAAAAAGGCGCGTAATCTCTTGACTGGAGATAAGAAGCCCAGCGGAGGCGAGAATACCCTGCAGCTCCAGCTTGCGATGGATGATCTCGCTACACGGCTGATCACAGCACGCGATGCGATTACGTTGCTCTCCGATGACAATCGAAAGCTTAAGGACGAGAATATGCGCCTGAAGAAGTTTGAGATTGAGAGAGAACAATACGAGCTTCGTTCGATAGCCCCTCACGCCTTTGCTTATGCGGCAAAGACCTCTGTCCCAGGAGAGGAAAACACTCCCTATTTTTGCGCAGCCTGCTTCGATCAGGCTGAGAAATCGATCCTGCAATTTCAGAAGCGCGACTTTAACCACGACACCCTGAGGTGCCCGCGATGCAGCGGTCAGGTCTTCTGCCGCAATGACAATCGCCCGACCGTCTATTCCGTCCCGCGCAGCAGGAGCAAGTTCGACTTCGATTGAGCTAGTCGGAACGCCGATACTCACGCCCGACACAGTGATGGGCGCAGACCAAGAGCCGACTGCGTACGGGACGTACCCGGCATCACGACCGACCTCGGTGAAGTTCTGAGGGGGGACGTCGGCATGATCGCTCATTCGCCGGTGCTCCCGCCCTTGATGCCAAAGATGTCGTGCTTAATCTGACCGCACTCCTCCGCCGAAAGCCCAAGAGCAATCCGGCGAATGCGCTCGCGCTTCGCGGGGCGGTCGTTGAGCACATCAAGGATTTCCGAGCGCAGATGAGCGGTAAGCAGGGCCACAACTGCCCAAGCCGTCTGCTTGTCCGCCGACAGCAGTTTGACGAGATCGACCGCTGCCGTCGGCCAATGTTCCCTCTCGGTGAAGGGAGCCTTGGCGAGGGCCTCGATGAGGTCGCCCTCGCCGCACAATGCGTTCAGCACCGCGCGTCCTTCGGGAGTGTCGAGATAGCTCATTCGCCGGTGCTCCCGTCGTCGCTACCGCCCGACTGGCGCCAGGCATCAATGAGGTCGCCGATGCCGCACACCCGCCATGCGGCGATCACGGCGATGATGAGTGCGATGGCGAAGACGCCGATGGTCACGCTCATGGCCGCACCAGCAGCATCACGAGGGCGACCAGATGCGCGGCGCCCATCGCGCCGGCCACCACCACCAGCAGATTGAGCGATTGGCGCCGGATCTCGGCGATCCGGCGGGCCGCCACATGGATGGGGTGCAGCGCCGTGTCAGCGCGGCGGGTGCGCATGGACAGAGGGGCAGTCATGCCGCCGCTCCCATGTCAGTGCTGGCGTCACCATTTTGGTTAGGTGAATCCAGCAGCACCAGTTTCCGTTTTGCCCACGGAGACGGCTTAGAATAGCGCTCCGGCCAGAGCTTCTCGGGGGAAACCCCGAGGAATCTGGCCAAGGCCCTCTCGCCCGCAATGTGACGGCGGGTGAGAGCCTGACGGCAGGCCCCTTCATTGAGGCCAGCCGTGAGGGCGATACCCGTTAAGGTTCCGCCGCGCCGGGTAACTTCGGCACGGATCGCATGCTTGTCCCAAACGACAGGCGGCGACTTGATCATGTCCACTCCTGGAGAAGCCGGCTCCTGCCAGAGCCGGTTTTTTCGGGGCATTCGGTCCACGAAAGGGGCTTCAATTGGGGACACGTTCGAAGTTTTATTCGAGTCTGTCAATAGACGATCGAATTATCATTCGAGCGTCAGGGTTCGCGCATCGTTGGCGAGCTGCGGCCCACGCGCAAAATCCTTACGTTGTGGGCATTCACGAAACCCTGACGGGATATGGGCGGAGCCGGGCTTATGGTCAGAGATAGCTCTGAGAACCCTGACTCCTTCGCCGCTCGGCTAAAGGAAGCACTTGAGGGCGCAAGTGTGAATTCGTTCGCACAAAAAGCCGGAATCACGGAGGCGTCAGTTCGAACTTATCTTCGAGGGGCGATGCCAGGTCTGGATAAGGCTAAAGCTCTGGCAGACGCCGCGGGTGTTTCACTGGAATGGCTAGCCTCGGGGCGTGGGCCGATGAGGCCGACAGAGGATCCCACGATCGCAAGGCCCGTAGACCCAGAGTTCATGGGACGCCTAGTTGAGGCGGTGGCCCGCGCTCATAAAGAAATCGGGATCAATCTTCCAGAAGTGCGGCTCGGCTTTGTATCGGCCGAGGTTTTGGGGGAAGTGATAGCAGCGGCCGAAAGCTCAGACGAATATGTGGAGCAGCTTGGAATCATGATTAAGCGCCTGAAAAAGCGCCTGAAATCAGCATCTGAACAACCAGGCACCGGCAAACGCTCGGCCTGATGCTGGTCAAGCTGATGCTACTGGGCGTGCAGGCGCACGCCCAGGTGGGGCCATTCGCCCACCTGTGCTGGTTCACCCATAAAATGGTGCGTTGAGAGAGGCTTATGACCCGCTGGGCCGCACGGCGGTCGCCGTGGTCGTGAACGTATGCACGTCACTGCCCACCTGGATGCGGATCACGTAAGCTTTCGCCACCGTCGCGCCAGGGTCCGCCTGAATGGGTTGGAAAACCATGGCGCCGCCATAGGTCTCGCCAGGCATGATGGTGTTGTCCATCAGCATCGAGCCCTCGAGGGCCGCGACATTCGCCTCGCCCTGCGCCAGCGTGCCGGCTACGGCAGCGCCAGTCGCCGCCCCTCCGGCCGCCGCCACCGCCGCCCCGGCGCCGGGATTGTAGGAGGTCCAGCGATAGGTGCTCGCGCCGTAAGGTCCAACAACCGTACCGCTTCCCGATCGATAGGTAGCCGAGTTCGCCGCCGCCGCCGAAGCCGCCACGCCGGCCGCGCCGATGATGATGGCTGCCGCGATCGCGGCGTTGCGCGCCTCGGTCTGCAGTTCGTCCAGCGAGAAGACCTTGAGCGGCACGTCGGCGATGGCATCCGTCACGCTGATCGTCGCGTAGCGAAATTCGGCAGGCGCCTTGCCGGTATTTGTGATGAGCGCCACAAACTGCGGCCTGGCGCCAGCGGCCTGCGCCCTGGAACTCGGCGCGAGCACGACGGTGCTGCCTTTTTGCACCGAAACCACGGCCTCGCGACCATTCCGGGTGATCACCTGTTGCCCGGAAGTTGTTGCAAACGTGTACTTCTCCAGCGTCTGGCACCCAGCCAGCGCCGTCGCGGCCAAAACGACCGCCACATAACGCAAACGCATCCCATCCCCCACAGACGGTACAATGAGCCACAAGCACACCACCCATGTACCTGAGCGTCAATCGATATTGGGTGACATCCGATCTTGCGCGCCGTGCGATTCAGCAACTTCGGTGACATTCGATCCTGCGCGGGCGCCACCGCGATCACGCCGCCCGCACCTCGGCTCAGAATGAGCTCTGACAAGGCCTCATCCGGCGTCATCCGGCAAAATTCGGGGTTATCCGGCCTTCCCCCTCTGATGACACTAGGTTCTGCGCGTCACAGGTATCCCAGCCGAAGGATGCGCGCACATGCGCCTTCGCAGCGCCTGCGGCAGCTTCAGGTGTTTCCGCGGATGCGGCCAAGTGGGCCAGCGTCCGCATGAAATTGAGGCGCCGGTAGGCGGTGGCGCGTTCCGTTTCCAGGCGCTTGGCGGTAACGGCCATGTCGGCGCGAAAGGCCTCTTCGCGCGCTTGCGCCTCGGCGGCTGCGGCGGTGAGCGACACGATGACGTCGTCGGCGGAGATCATGGCCGCATGTCCTATCGCCGGGGGTGGGAGAGTGGCGGAAGAGAGTGGGAGTCGAACCCACCAAGGACCGGCTCGCGGCCCCTCCCGGATTTGAAGTCCGGACGCCCCACCAGGGACGCTTCTCCTCCATGCGCTGCCGGTGTCGCCGACAGCAGAGCCGGCGCATCATCGCCGGTTGTGCGGAACAGGTCCAGCCGGTGCGGATTGATGCGGCGCAGATCGCCCCGGCGCAAGGTCACTCCATGGCGATCCAGGAACTCGAGGATCTGGATGGCGACCTTGCGGCCATTCTCCACCTCGTCGCGAAACAGCGCGGCGGTGAAGGGCCCATGAAGCGCGGATAGGCGCACGGCGATTTCCACCATTTCCGCCACCGTGCGGCGTAGGAAGAAATGATCGTGCGCCACCTCGTCCACCTGGGCCAGGCGGCTGAGCAGCTTCAGCAGGCGTCGCACATCGGCCTCCGGAAGCTCCAGCGTGTTGGCGATGTCGCGTACCCGCGGCGGGCGGAACCGCTCGGTGTCGGAGAGCAACGGCCGGATCAGCGCCCAATTGGCCTCGTCCGCCGCAGTCAGGCGCACCGTGAACCCGGAGCGGCGGACCCAGGCGCCATCGAGCGCCACATGGTGATCCTGCGCCAGCAGCTGGAGCGCCGCGCGGAAGACGGGCGCGGGCAGGCGCGGCTCGCTCTGAAGGCGCAGCCGCTCCATGCCGATGCCCGGCAGATCCGGACTATCCGCATGAAAGGCATCGAGGGTGGCAAGCAGCGTGCGGGAAAAGCTCTCCCAGCGCGCCCCCGAAAGCACCACCTGTGTCTCGCCAATAGCCAGCGCCTTCAGCTTCAGCGCAGCAACAAGTTGCTCCACCGCATCCGCAGCCAGGGCGCGATCCCGGGCAAAGGCGGTAAGGTCGAGGTGGAAGGGGGCGATCTCCAGCAAGGCGGCCACCGCCGCGGCGGGGTCGGACAGGCCATGTGCGGCCAGTTGCGCCAGCCGCTCGGGGCTGCGCCGCTTGCGGGACGGGCCGCGCAGATCGAGGAATGTGCCCCCGCCGATGGTGCGCTGGGCCGAGGTGTCGCGGATGACGAAGCGGTCACCGGCCGCGGCGGCGATGGGCGCATCCAGCACCAATTGCACAAGCCCTGCGTTGCCCGGCGCCACCGGATCGCCCAGCAGCACGACGCGGGCGCCCACCTCGCGGGAGGCGTGGTGCAGGCGGACCGGGAACCACTGCCCGATGGGCTTGGGCTCGCCGGGGAGCACCCTCAGGCGCGCGTCGATATGGTCTGCGGGGGCATGCAGATGGGGATCCAGAACCACGTCGCCGCGGGCAATGTCGTCCTTGCCGATGCCATCTCCCGCCAGATTGAGGCCGCAGCGATCCCCGGCGTGCCCGACGGTGGCCGGCGTATCCTGGGCGCGGATGGAGCGGATGCGGGCATGCCGGCCCGAAGGGCTGAGCGCTACCCGGTCGCCGACGTTCACGGCCCCCGACAGCACGGTTCCGGTGACCACGGTGCCGGTGCCGGAGAGGCTGAAGGAGCGATCCACCGCGAGGCGAAATCGTCCGCTATCCGCCCTCCGGGCCATACGCGCGGCCGCAGCTTGCAGGGCCTCGCGGATCTGCGGAACACCCGCGCCCGTGGCGGTGGAGACCGGAAGGATCGGCATGCTTGCGAGACTGGTGCCGTCCAGGGCCGCCGCGATCTCGGCCGAGACCGCCTCCAAGCGCGCGGTATCGACCAGGTCGATCTTGGTCAGGGCCACCAGCCCCTGGCCGACACCGAGCAGATCGATGATCGCCAGATGCTCGCGGGTCTGGGGCATGATGCCGTCGTCGGCCGCCACCACCAGCAGCACGAAATCGATACCACTGGCGCCGGCCAGCATGGTGTGCACGAACTTCTCATGACCCGGCACGTCGATGAAGCCAAGCACCTGATCTTCGGCCACCGGCAGGTAGGCGAAGCCTAGATCGATGGAAATGCCCCGGGCCTTCTCCTCCTTCAGCCGATCCGTATCGACGCCGGTTATCGCCCGCACCAGCGAGGTCTTGCCGTGGTCGATATGGCCGGCGGTCCCGATGATCATGTCCGGGTCTCGGGCTCTGGCGCGGGCAGGGGCGCGGCCGCGCGCTGGCGCACCGTGTCGGCGGCCTCCGCGCTCAGGGCCATGCGGGCGCTCTCCAGGAACGGAGCGGCCAGCGCACTGCCGCCGGCCTGCGCGCGCAGCAGCCACTCGTACGCCAGGAGCGGATCACCCGGCACGCCGGAGCCCAGGTGATAGGCGGCGCCCAGCATGGCCTGACCGTCCGCATCCCCGCCCAGAGCGCCGAGGCGCCACCAATGGGCGGCCTGCTTGGCATCTCGCTCCACGCCGAGGGCATTGTGATAGAGCATCCCCAGGCGGGTCATGGAGGAGGCGATGCCTTGTGCCGCCGCGCGCTCCGCCCATCGCCGCGCCTCGACGACATCTATGGGGATCACCTCGCCCTCCAGCAGCATCCAGCTCAGCATGTCCTGCGCCGGGGCATCGTCCTGGGCGGCGGCGGCGCCATAGAGTTCGGCGGCGTGGACATAATCCTGCGGCACGCCCTCGCCCTTGAAATACAGCGCGGCGAGGTTGCGCTGCGCCACCGGATCACCGGCCTGCGCCGCGGTGCTCAGCCAGCGCTGCGCGAGCGTCGGATCCCGGGCAACGCCCATCCCCTCGGCAAAACAGGCACCGATATTGTTCTGCGCCCGCGCGACCCCCTCGCGCGCCAGCGGCTCCCAAAGCGCGAGCGCCTGCTCATAATCTCCCGCTGCTGCCGCCTCCAGGGCCCGAGCCATGCGCGCCTCCTGGCTCTCAACCGGGGCGGCGGGCGCGCGGCGGAACAGATCAAACAGCCCCATCACCCACCTCCAGATGCGCCAGCGTGGCGTGGAAGCCGGCTTCATCCTCCAGGCAGCGCACGTCCAGCATCAACGCGTCATTCTCGATACGGCCGATCACCGGGCGCGGCAGGCGGCGCAGCGCCTCAACCAGCGTCGATAACCGGCGCGCGCCTGATGTGGGGCGGATCGCCAGGGCGGTGCTGGGGAGTGTCTCCTGCGGCAGAGCGCCGGAGCCGATCTGGCTTTTGCACAGGCAGGGCGTCACCGTGAAATGCGGACCCAAGCGGGCCTGGAGGGCAGGGGCGATCCGGTCCGCTACCGCCGCCAACTCGCCCAGTGGCCGAGTGAGCAGCCGCAGCGTCGGCAGCCGGTTCGCCAGCCGATCAGGATCGGCATAGAGCTTCAGCGTCGCCTCCAGCGCCGCCAGGCGGATCTTGTCCACCCGTAGCGCGCGCTTCATGGGGTTCTTGTTGATGGCGGCGATGAGATCACGGCGGCCGACGATGAAGCCGGTCTGCGGCCCGCCCAAAAGCTTATCGCCGGAGAAGGTGACCACGTGCGCGCCGTCCGCCACGCTTTCGCGCACGGTGGGCTCGTGCACGAGGCCATAGCGGGCAAGGTCCGCCAGGGTGCCCGAGCCGAGGTCATGAAACAGCGGTACCCCGGCCTCGTCGGCCAGCGCGGCGAGATCACGGGGCGAGACCTCGGCGGTGAAGCCCTCGATGCGATAATTGGAGGTGTGGACCTTCACGATCAGGCCGGTCTGCGGCCCGATGGCGCCCAGATAATCCTTGGGATGGGTACGGTTGGTGGTGCCCACCTCTACCAGATGCGTGCCCGCGCGGGCCATGATGTCCGGCATGCGGAAGGCGCCGCCGATCTCGATGAGTTCCCCGCGCGAGACGATGCTGTCGCGTCCAGCTGCCAGGGTGTTGAGCACCAGCAGCACAGCGGCGGCATTGTTGTTGACGACCGTGGCGTCCTCCGCCCCCGTGAGGCGGCACAGAAGATCGCGCACATGGTCGTCGCGCTCGCCGCGCTTGCCGGTGTCGAGGTCATATTCCAGCGCCACCGCCGACCGCATGGCCTCAGTGGCGGCTGCTATGGCCTCTTCCGCCAGAACTGCGCGGCCGAGATTGGTGTGCAGCACCGTGCCGGTGAGGTTGAACACCGGGCGCAGCGAGGGCTGCGCCGCGGTCTCAAGCGCCGACAAGGCGCTCGCAGCGAGGCTCTGCGCCTCCACCGGCACCGGATGGCCGGACCGCAAGGCGGCGCGGGCCTCTTCGATAGCAGTACGCACCGCCTCGGTGGCGGCGGTGCGCCCGTAGCGCTCGATGGCCAGCAGGGCAGTGGCGCTCTTAAGCACCTGATCCACGGCAGGCAGATGACGCAGGGCCGCGGCGGTCGGAAGCGGGGCGGTCATGGCCCTCAGTAGCCCAACAAAAACGGATTGAAGCCGGCCCGCCGATAGGGACGGTCCCGCATCAACAGGTCCAGGGCGAGCGAGGCCACATCGTCCGCCACGACGTCGGCGGCGGGGTCCTTGCTCTGGTAGAGCACCTTCACATAGCTGTGGCACTCTTCGCAGGTTTCCGCCTTCACGGCGCCAGTGCCGCCCTCGATCTCCTCCAGGCCAATGCCCTTGGACGAGCCGCAGGACACGCAGCGGATGCGGACGAAATTCCATAAGCTGCCGCATAAGGCGCAGCCGCAATAGCGGGCGCCGGGCGCGTGTGGCCACTCCACCACCAGGCTGGAGACCGGCGGGCCGCCGCAGCACGGGCAGGCGCCGTCCGCGACCGGGACCAGGGCCTTGGCGTCCAACTGCGCCGCGCGGCGGGCGAAATGCACCTGGAGCGCGGCGGAGACGAACACATGCTCGGCCAGAGCTTCCATGGGGAGGGAATCCGCCAGCACATTACCCACCATTTCGTCCCGGGCGGCGCGATCGGACTTTAGGACACGATCCAAGGCAGCAGAGGCGGCCTCAGGCATGGGGATCCCCTTGGCCGCAGCCAGCAGGTGATCGAAGGTTGATTCGAAAGCCGTGTCGGCGGTGAAATTGCTGCGATCCAGCGGCGGCATGGCGAATTCGCGTGCCCGCGCCAGGGCCTCTGGAGCCATTGGTGTCACCGGCGGAAGGTCGGCCTGGATATCGCGCTGAAGGGCGCACAGCCCGGCCAGAAAATTCAGATAGGGCGCCAACTGGCTCTCGTTCGCCAGATCGGCGAAGCGTCGGGCACGGGCGTCGAACAGGCCGACGGGATCGGGCAGTTGCACCAGGGGAGGCTGGGCGATCCCGCCGATGACGCTGGGATCGGGCAGGACGGCACCGGGAAAATTCGACATGTTACCTCACGAACCCCACGGGCCACGTGGACCTTCAGGACACTGTTCAGGTGATCACGATGCGCGCCGCGCGCAAGCCCACCCTTCGCACGCAGGGCTAACCCCCTGCACGGCAGCCGCGCGGCATGCGCAGCACGTCGGGTGGAATGAGGCGCCGAGGTGCTGCTCCTGAACGACGGACCATCCAGGAGCAGCGGGAATTGATGACGCCTATTCAGCGGGCGGCGGCGCAGCGGTGCCGCGCTTGCCGGCCACCAGTTCGCGCAGCCATTTGCGGTGATGACGCCACGCCCAGCCGCCGGTGACCTGGCCGCGGGTCATGGCATGCATGGTTCCCTTCACCCAGATGGCGGCATAGACGTGGATGATCCAGACGCAGATGATCGCCACCGCAGCAAGCGAATGCACCATGATGGCGATGCGCTTTTGCTCAATGGTGGTGAAGGGATAGAAATACTGGTCCCACACCACGATGCCGCTGGCGATCAGCACCAGGATCAGGAAGGACATGCCCCAGAAGACGAACTTCTGGCCGGCATTGTACTTGCCCAATTCCGGCAGCCGCTCCTCATGGCCCAACAACACGTCGCGGATGCGCGTGAGCCAGGTGTTGTCCTCGCTGCGCCACAGGTTCGCCCGCCAGAAGCGGATGAACAGGATGCCGAAGGAGATGAACAACACCACCCCGATCCACGGATGGATGGCCCGCGTCCATTGTCCACCGCCGAACAAAGCGGTGAGGAAATAGAGGCTGGGCGTGAATAGCGACAGGCCGGAGAGAGCCAGCAGCACCAGGCTGATGGCGGTGATCCAGTGGTTGATGCGCGCTGCCAGCGTATAGCGGTCCACCGTCACCGGCTTGCCCGGATGCACGCCATCGCCCGGCTCGACGTCATAAGCCGTCATGGGCGCTCTCCTTTTGTCAGCTTCTCCGCATTGGCCTCGTCTTCCGGGCTCACCTTATTGGCGCCGGCAACGAGATAATGGAAGACGCCCGCCACGGCGGCGAAGCCCATGACGCCCATGCCGACATATTTGGTGACGCCCTTCCAGGCTTCCACGATCGGGCTGATGCGCGGATTGTCCGGGAGGCCGGCATAGATATGCGGCTGATCGGCATGCTGGAGCACGTACATGACATGGGTGCCGCCGACGCCCGGCGGATCATAGAGGCCCGCATTCTTGTAGCCGCGGGACTTCAGGTCGACGATGCGCTCTGCCGCGTGGGCCTTCATGTCCGCCTTGGAGCCGAAGGAAATGGCCTGGGTTGGGCAGGCCTTGGCGCATGCCGGCCACTGGCCCACGGAGACCCGATCCGAGCACAAGGTGCACTTGTAGGCCTTGTTATCGACCTTCGAGATGCGGGGAATGTTGAAGGGGCACCCCTTCACGCAATAGCCGCAGCCAATGCACTTGTCGTGATCGAAATCCACGATGCCGTTGGAATATTGCACGATGGCGCCGGGGGCCGGGCAGGCCTTGAGGCAGCCCGGATCCTCGCAATGCATGCAGCCGTCCTTGCGGATCAGCCACTCCAGATTGTCGGTCTCCGGGTTCACCCATTCGGTGAACCGCATCAGCGTGAACGACGCCGGCGTGAGATCCGGCGGGTTGGTGTAGCTGCCGTTGAAGGTGCCAACCTCCTCGTGGAGGTTGTTCCATTCCAGGCAGGCGGCTTGGCAGGCCTTGCAGCCGATGCACTTTGAGACATCGATCAGCTTGGCGACTTCGGTCTGCCGCTCGGCGGGCGGCGTCACCGAGGACGCCGACCGCCGGATGAGGTCTTGTTGCCCGAACTTGGCCGGGACCGGCGCGATCGGGGGATTTGGGCCTGGATTCAGCATCTATCGACCCTCCCTCACGCCACCGGCCCGGTCGTGGGCTCTATGTTGACAAGGAACGCTTTGTATTCCGGCGTCTGGATATTGGCGTCGCCCACGAAGGGCGTGAGCACGTTCGCGCCGAAGCCCTTCTTGGCCGCGCCGACGAAGCCCCAATGGATGGGAATGCCCACCACATGCACCGTCTTGCCATCGCAAATCATCGGCCGGATGCGCTTGGTCACATAGGCCTTGGCGAAGACAGATCCCCGCTTCGACCACACCCGCACCCATCCGGCGTTGGTAATGGATTTCTCCTTTGCCAACTCTTCCGAGATTTCCACGAAGAACTCCGGCTGAAGCACCGCATTCACGTGGTTGTTCTTGGTCCAGTAGTGGAAATGCTCCGTGAGACGATAGGAGGTCGCCGCATAGGGGAACTCCTTCGATGCCGGTTCCGCGAACTGGGCAAAGTCATCCTTGAACACGCGGGCCACCGGATTGCCCCGGATCTTGGGGGCAATCACGTTCACCAGCGGACTCTCGAACGGTTCGTAATGCACCGGGAACGGACCTTCGCGCATCATGCCCCGGGCAAACAGGCGGGACACGCCTTCCGGGTTCATGATGAAGGGACCCACATCCTGCGGCTTCGCCGTTGGGGCGATGTCGGGAACGTCGTAGCCGGTCCATTTCGCCCCATCCCACCACAGCAGCTTGCGGGTGTCGTCCCACGGCTTGCCGTTGATGTCGGCGGAGGCGCGATTGTAGATGATGCGGCGGTTCGCTGGCCAGGCAAACGACCACTTCAGGTAAGCGCCGGTGTTGTCGGGATCGGAATTGTCCCGGCGTGCCATCATATTGCCAGCCTCGGTGTAGGAACCGGAATAGATCCAGCACCCACAGGCCGTGGAGCCATCGTCGCGCAATACGCCGAAGGTCGGCAATTGCTTGCCGGCTTCCAGCAACTTCTTGCTGGAATCGTTGGGGTCCATCACATCGGACACCACATAGCCATTCATTTCCTTGGCGAGCTCATCGGGTGTCGGCTCGTGCGGGTCCTGATAGGGCCAGTGGAGGTTGACGATCGGATCGGGAACCGTCCCGCCTTCCTTCTTGTACAGTTCTTTAATGCGGAGATGGATCTGCGCCATGATCCAGGCATCGGTCTTGGACTCGCCCGGGGGCGTGCCCGCAGCCCAGTGCCATTGCAGCCAGCGGCCGGAATTCACCAGCGAGCCGGTGTCCTCAGCAAAGCACGTGGTGGGCAACTGGATGACTTCAGTCTGGATCTTGGCGGGGTCTGCCACATTGTAGATCCCGTGATTCTCCCAGAACCGCGCGGTTTCCGTCTCCAGTGGGTCCATGATGACCAAGAGCTTCAGCTTGCCCAAGGCATCAGCCAGTTTGGCCTTGTTGGGGAACGCCTGCAGGGGATTGAAGCCCTGGCAGAAATAGGCGTTCATCTTGCCCTGCTTCATCAATTCGAAGGCCAGCAGGATATCGTAGGATGGGACATCAAGCTTCGGTAGCCAATCGAAGGCGAAGTTGTTCTCCGCAGTCGCCGCAGGTCCCCACATGGTTTTCAGGAAACTAACAAGGAATTTCTTGTAGTTCTGCCAATAACTCATCTGGTTCGGCCGCAACGGCTTGAAGCCGCGGGTCGACATGTAGGTATTGAAGTCCGGCTCCTTGTCGGTCGCCAGCGTCAGATATCCTGGGATCAGGTTCGACATCAGGCCGATGTCTGTCAGTCCCTGGATGTTGGAGTGACCGCGCAGCGCGTTCATGCCGCCGCCTCGCACGCCGATGTTGCCCAGGATAAGCTGCAGCATCGCCATGGTGCGGATGTTCTGGGAGCCCTTGGAATGCTGGGTCCAGCCAAGCGCATACATGGA
>CALRNP020000137.1:0-15262 GCA_943369575.1 Azorhizobium sp. AG788
TTCCACACCGAGGTGGCGATGGTGTCGTAGATCGGGATGCCGTGTTCCGCTTCCAGCTTCGCCACCAGCGGCGCGGCGCGTAGATTGGTGCAGATGACGGCGATGGCGTCCGGCTTCTCGGCGGCCACTTCACTGGTCATGCTGGTCAGCTGCTCAGCAGTTACGTTGGAGAAGGAGAAATTGTCCTGGAGGCGCAGGTGGCGATCGCCCCGGCAGGCATGGCCGAGCGCGGCGTAATTGGCGACGATGCGCTCCTGCACCGCGTCCAGATAGGGCGTCACATAGCCCAGGCTCTTCACGCCCTTGGCCGCCAGGATTTCGTTCAGCGCCAGCATGGAGGTGTTGGCGGGAATGCCGGTGGCGGCGGTGATGCGCTCGCACAGGCGCTCGTCCGCCTCAAAGCCCAGCCAGCCGGAAGACGTGCCGTTCCAGGAGATGACACCGACCTTGGCGTGGGCGAGAAGCTCCGCCGCGCGCAGGATCTCGGTGTCGTCGAACTGCTTCAGGGCCTGATCGGACAAGGCGATCTCGGTCACCTTGAAGCGGCCGAAATGCATGGAGACTTCCGGCAGGCCGGCCACCATGGCCTGGGTCACCGGCTCCAGCACGGTGTTGGACGACGGCGTGAGCATGCCGATGAGAACGCGATCACTCATGACAAATCCGGAGGTTTAGCTGTGGGAGGCCGCCGCGCCGGCGGGGCGCAGCAGGTCGAGGATATGGCGCTTCACGTCATTGAAGCGCGGGGAGGTGATGTCGCGCGGGCGCGGTAGATCCAGCGGGATGATCTCGGCGATGCGCCCCGGCCGGGCCGACATGACCGCCACATGGGTGCCCAGCGTCAGCGCCTCGTCGATGCCATGGGTGACGAACACGATGGTGCCCTTGTGGTGCTGCCAGATGCGCACCAGCTCATTCTGCATCTCCATGCGGGTCTGCTCGTCCAGCGCGCCGAACGGCTCGTCCATCAGGATGACGCCGGGGTTCATGAGCAGGGCGCGGGCGATGCCCACGCGCTGGTTCATGCCGCCGGAGAGTTCGGCGGGAAAATGGTTCTCGAAGCCGGTGAGGCCGACCATGTCGATATAGATCTGGGCCTTCTCGCGCCGCTCGCCCTTCTGGGCGCCGCGCATCTTCAGATGGAAGGCCACATTCTCCCACACCGGCAGCCAGGGCATGAGATTGGCCTGCTGGAACACCACGCCGCGATCGGCGCCGGGCGCTTCTACCACCTGCCCGTCCACCTTCACCGTGCCGGTGGAGGGCTTGTCGAAGCCGGCGATCATGTTCAGCAAGGTGGACTTGCCGCAGCCGGACGGGCCCAGCAGGCACAGAAACTCATTGCGCTGGACGGAGATGTCCACGCGGCTCAGCGCGGTGACGTCGGTTTTGCGCTTGGCGTCCTTGAAGATCTTGGAGACGCCGGAAATCTCGATGGCGGCCATGGCTCAGCCCTCCGAACCGTGAAGGGTGGTGCCCTGCTGCCAGCGCAAGGCGCGGGCCGAGACAAGGCGCAACAGCAGGTCGCTCAGATAGCCGAGCAGGCCGATGGAGGCCATGGCGGCCAGAACGATGTCGTAGCGCAGGAAATAATAGCTGTCCCACAGCACGTAGCCGACGCCGCTTTTCACCGCCACCATCTCGGCGGTGACCGTGAGCATCCAGGCCGAGCCGATGCCGATGCGCAGGCCGGCGAAGATGGACGGCAAGGCCGCCGGCAGCACGATGTAGCGCAGCAACTGATGCTGGCCGCCGCCGACCATGGCGCCGGCGCGGATCAGGTTGCGATCGCAGGTCTTCACCCCATGGATGGTGTTGAGCAGAATGGGGAAGAAGGCGCCCAGGAACACCAGGAAGATCGCCGGCTTGTCGGCGATGCCGAACCAGATGATGGCAAGCGGAATCCACGACACCGGCGGGATCGGCCGCAGCATCTGTAGCGTCGGCTCGATGGTGATCTCGATGAAACGGGACCAGCCGATGGCCACCCCGAGCGTCACCGCCAGCACCGTAGCGATGGCGAAACCGGCGGCCACGCGCCAGGTGCTCGCCATCACATCAAAGATCCAGTGCCCGGCATAGGACTGCGTATTGCCGTCAATGTCGAACACCCAGTCCAGCCAGGCCCACGCCACGGTGGACGGAGCCGGCAGCAGCGCTGGCGGCAGGGCGCCGGAGCGGGAGAACATCTCCCACCCGGCCAAAATGAGCACCGGAACAATGAACCGTTCCGGCCGCCCGAACCGCAGCAGCGATGCCATGATGCCCTCAGTATCCCAGTTCGGTCTTCGGCTTGCCGGTGGCGGCTTCCAGGAAGCGGTAGTCCATGTTCTTCTCCACCAAAGCGGAGACGTCGTTGGTGACGTACTTGAGATCGCGCATCATCACCGCGATGGCGAGCGCCTCCTTGCGATACATCTTGTAGTCCGGGGTCAGATTGGCGATGGCGCCTTCCGCCACAGCCTTGTCGAGGCCCGTGACCTTGGTGATGACATTGACCCACAGCCCCTTGTCGGCGTCGATCGCATTGTCCACCGCGACGATGGCGGCGACGGCGGCCTGGACCCCCTTCGGGTTGGTCGCGATGACATCCGAGCGGGTGAGGATCAGATTGGTCAGTTTTCCGGCAACCTGATCATAGGGATAATCGAACAGCTTGGCGGCCTTGGCCTGAACGATCTGGGTGGCGAACGGCTCCACCGTGGAGATCAGTTCCACCTCGCCCCGACGCAGCGCCTGAATATGATCGGCGGGGTTGGGGATATTGATGAAACGGACATCCTTGTTGACGTCGATGTCGTGCTTGGCAAAGGCGCCACGCATCTGGATATCCTGCGCATTGCCGCGCGAGGCCGCGACGCGGAACGGCTTGCCTTCAGCCTTGTACTGAGCAATCAGGGCCTTCAGGGCGACCCAATCGCCTTGCGCAACCGGCAGATCGTTCAGGATCACGATCTGCGATCCCCCATTGACCTGACCGGAGACCGCAACCACGTCGAAGCCCTTATCAAGGGCGGTGATGTAGTGGAGGTAGGTCACCTGCGCCACATCAATGCTCTTTGAGGCCAGCGCCGTGAGCGCATCATTGCCGGTGTTGAAGCCGATGGCTTCGATCTTCGCGCCCTTGGCATATTCCGGAACCAGGGAGACCGGCGTGCAATGGGCGCACTTGGCGTAGCCAAACTTGATCGCTGGCTCACTTTGAGCCTGGGCCAAAGAGGCCGTGCCGGCCACCAGGGCCAAGGCGACGGCGATGCGGGATAGAAAACGCTTCATATGGGTTCCCCTGCAAGGTCGCCCGACCGACCGCCGGCTGGCGGGACTGCGGTCCGCGGCATGAATGACACCAACATTCGCATTCGGTATGCGATTTTAGTTTTATTGATTATTTTCAATGATATAATATGACAAAATGTAATTACAAAGCTGCTTTTATGGGCAAGGAAATCGGAAAAATGCCGGAAATTGAGGCGAACACCGCCCTCGCCCCCGCCAAAAAGCCCAGAGTTCGGGCACGCATGCGATTCAAGCCGGCACGGCTGAAGCTTTCGGCCCAGGACGCTACCCGCCCGCTGCAGACCGCCTCCCTGCATGACCAGTTGGTCGCCCGCCTGCGGGAGATGGTGCTGGATGGCGAGTTGCGGCCCGGCAGTCCGCTGCCGGAGCGCATGCTGTGCGAGACCTTTGGCGTCTCGCGCACGCCGCTGCGCGAAGCCTTCAAGGTGCTGTCCACGGAGGGGCTGATCGAATTGCGCCCCCACCGCACCCCGGTTGTCACCCCGGTAGATGCCGACGAGATCGCCGCCGTGTTCCAGATGATGGAGGCATTGGACCGCCTCGCCGGCAGCCTGGCCTGCACCAAGGTGGCGGCCGCCGATCTGGCGCGGCTCGACGCGATGCATGCGCAACTGGTGGCCTTCCACCAGCAGGAGCAGCGCCCGGACTATTTCCGCCAGAACCAGGAGATCCATGCCGAGATCACCCGGCTGGCAGGCAATCCGGTGCTGCTGGCCACCTGGACCGCCATGAGCGCCAAGATCTACCGCGCCCGCGCCCAGGCCAATTACGACCATTCCCGCTGGGATGCCTCATTGGCCGAGCACGAGGCCTTCATGGCCCTGCTGCGGGCCCGCGACGCCGAAGGCTTTGCCGCCTCATTGGCCGACCACGCCCGCCGCACCGGCGTAGCGGTTCTCGCCACCCTCTCCGCGCTGAAATGAGAGCCTGACGCCGATGTCGGACGCCCTTGCCCCCACCGCCCCCGAACCCTGTGATCTCCTGGTGCGGGCTCGCGCCGCTTTCGTCATGGATACGGATGGCACGGTGCTGAGCGACGTCGCCCTAGCGGTGCGCGGCGACCGCATTGCTGCCATCGGCCCTGCCGCCGAGATGGCCCGGCGGTTCGCACCCGTACGCACGCTCGGCTCGGCCCATCATTTGCTGCTGCCGGGGGTGGTCAATACCCACAACCACACCCCGATCATGGTGGTGCGCGGCATGGTGGAGGATGTGGGCTTCGCCCCGGCCTACACCCCCGGCGTGCCCCAGGGCGACATGCTCTCGGAGGAGGAAGCCTATCTGCTGTCCCGCCTCGGGCTGTATGAGATGCTGCGCTTCGGCTCCACCACGGTGGTGGATTTCTATCGCCATCCCGAGGCCCTGGCGCGGGCGGCGCAGGAGATCGGCCTGCGCAGCTTCATCGGCGGCCGCATCCTGGATGCGGACACCGCCGCTCTGGCCCGCCGCGACTGGCGCAGCGATCCCGCCCAAGGCGAGGCCACGCTGCGCGAGGCCACCGACTTCATCTCGGCCTGGCAGGGCCGCTCACCTTTGATCACGCCGGTGATCGGGCCCCATGCGCCGGACACCTGTTCGCCGGCCCTGCTGCGCCGGGTGGCGGAGATCGCCGAGGCCCAGGGCCTCATCGTCCACACCCACCTGCACCAGTCGCCCATGGAGGTGGAGATCGTCCAGGCCCGCGACGGCCTGCGCCCGGTGGAACTGATGCAGGAGGTGGGCCTGCTCAACTCACGCACCATCGCCGGCCACTGCATCCACATGAACGAGGCAGACATCGCCCGCTTCGGCGCCTCGGGGGCGGCGGTGGCGCACATCCCGGTGGGCAATGCCGCCAACGGCTCGGTGGCGCCGATCCGGGCGCTGGAACAGGCGGGCGCCCGCATCACGCTCGCCACCGACACCAAGTCCGGCGACATGTTCGCCGCCATGCACATGGCGCTGGCGGGCACGCGCATCCGTGGTGCCGGCTTCGCGGTGAAATCCCATGATGTCATGGGCTGGGCCACAGTCGGCGGCGCGACCGCTTTGGGTATCGCCCACGAGGTCGGCACTTTGCGGGAAGGCTACAAAGCCGATTTCGTTCTACTGGACGGGCGGGCGCCGAACATGGCGCCGCTGATCGATGGGCCGGGGCTGATCGTCCACAGCGCCCAGGGCGGCAATGTGGATGCGGTGGTGGTGGACGGCACCGTGCTGCTGGAACACGGGCGCCCCACCCTTTTCGACGGCGACGCCGTGGTCGCCGCCGCTCAAGCGGTGGCGCGGCGGCTGTGGGAACGCGCCGGGCACACGCCGCGCATCGCGGTTGCGGCGGCGCAGGCCCACTAACCGAAGGGCGCGACGGCCGCGCCCCCGCCATCGCCCGACCCGAGGGCTCTCAGCTGGAGCCGAGTTGCCGGGCCATCCGCTGTTCCGCCGCCGCCACCTCGGGGGGGAGGGCATCACCGAAATCGGCGGCTTCGAACAGCGGGCGAATCTCCATCTCGCTGGGCCCGGGCATGGGATTGGGGCAGCGCCGCACCCATGCCACCGCCTCGTCCATATCCTTCACCTGCCATAGCCAGAAGCCGGCGAGCAGTTCCCGTGTCTCAGTAAACGGCCCGTCCATCACCACACGGTTGACCCCATCGAAGGCGACCCGCTTGCCCTTCGAAGACGGGTGCAGCCCGTCTCCGCCCAGAAGGATGCCGGCCTGGAGCAGTTCCTCATTGTACTTGGTCATGGCTTCCAGCATCGCCGTCGAGGGCATCTTGCCGGCTTCGCTGTCGGGGGTGGCCTTCACCAGAACCATCACGCGCATTGGTTGTCCTCCTTCGCAGCCAAGGCAGACTCAGCTTCCGAAGATAAGACGAACGCACGCGCTGCCTGCCGACACACGCGCGCGATTTCTCTCCCGATGAGCAGCGTTCACGGCTTGCCGCCTCTGGTGGCGGACCCGCCACCAGAGGCGCTGTCGGCGCGGACCTCGTCCGACTCGTCAGCCCGCCACGGCCGGCCCGCTGCCGGCGCCGGTCGCGTCGATGGCGGCGGCGATTTCGGCCAGATCGGAGGCCGACAGCTCCAGCTTGGCGGCATCCAGCCAGCCGTCCACCTGATCGGGACTGCGGGCGCCGACGATGGCACCCGACACACCGGGCCACGCCAGGGTCCAGGCCACGGCCACCGCCGCGATTGAGGTTTTATGGCGCTGCGCGATCGGCCCCAGAGCCGCCGCCAGCTTCAGGTTCCGCTGCAACTTGTCGCCGGTATATTCGGGGTTGCGCGAGCGCCAGTCGTCCGCCGGCAAGGCGGCGGCGCGCTCGGCGGTAAAGCGCCCGGTCAGCAAGCCCGATTGCATGGGGCTATAGACGATGACCCCGGTACCGTGGGCGTGGCACCAGGCGATTTCCGCCGTGCCGGCATCGCGCCGGATCGCCGAGAACGGAGGCTGCAGCGTATCCACATGGCCCAGGGCTTCGGCGGCTTCCAGCTGCGCCACATTGTGGTTGGACAGGCCGATGGCGCGCACCTTGCCGTCGCGCTTCAGGTCGAGGAACGCCTGCCAATATTCCTCAATGGCCGAGCCATCCTGGCTGGGCCAGTGCATCTGGTAGAGGTCGATCCGCTCCACACCGAGCCGCTTCAGCGAGGCTTCCACCTCGCGCTTGATGCTGTCGGCCTTGCCCACACGGGCCGGCGGGGCGGTGCGGTCGGCCTCGTTCCAGATCAGGCCGGCCTTGGTGAACACATAGGGGCGCTCGCTGGCGGGCATGTCCGCCAGCGCCTGGCGCACCACCTCTTCGGAATGGCCGAGGCCATAGACCGCGGCGGTATCGATCCAATTGATGCCGCGCCCGATGGCGTGGCGGATGGCGGAGACCGACGCGCTGTCGTCCTGTGCCCCCCAGCCGGCCGCCCAGTCCGGGCCGCCGATGGCCCAGGCGCCGAAGCCGACGCGGGTGATCTGCATGTCGGTGCGGCCAAGCGGGCGGGTGGGAAGGGCGGTCGGGGCTGCGGTCATGGCTGAAATCCTGTCGGGCTCAGGGGAAGCGTCTGGCGGCACGCCAAAAAAGGCGGTGCGGCAAGACCGCGGGCGCATGGTGAACGCCCGCCAATCCGGCCCCTTTAGATAGACGCTCTCCGGCGCAGGCGGGAGGCCCTGGCCACGGGGGGCGGTGCACTTTTCCGTTCTTCCGGCGCCAAACGCCTTGCCAGAGGGCTGCGAACGCGAGCAAATCCCCGCCGGCCGACGTCACCGCCGGCCCGCCGCGCGGCTCCCCTTCGCGCGGCACACCCGCTCATTTGTGAACCGCGCCATGGCGCGGACGCCGTCCTCAGGAGAGCAACGCATGGATTTGGGCCTCAACGGAAAGACCGCGCTGGTCATGGGCGCCAGCCGCGGCCTCGGCGCCGCCAGCGCCCGCACCCTGGCCCTGGAAGGCGCCAAGGTCATCGCCGCCGCCCGCACGGTCGCGGATATCGAAGCCTGGCGGGCCACCCTGCCGGAAGAGGTTCAGGCCCGTGTGGAAGCGGTGCGGCTCGACGGCGCCGATCTCGCCTCGGTGGATGCGCTGGCCGATCACGCGCTGGCCGCCGGCGGCGTGGACATTCTGGTGGGCAATACCGGCGGTCCCCCGCCCGGCGTGGCGGCGGACATCACCCGCGATCAGTGGATCGCTAATTTCGCGCCCATGGCCGCCAACCTGTTCCATTTCACCGGGCGGCTGCTGCCGGCCATGCGCGCCAAGCGCTGGGGTCGCATCGTCACCATCGCCTCGTCCGGCATCGAGCAGCCGATTCCCAATCTGGCGCTGTCCAACGGCATCCGCTCGGCAGTTCTGGGTTGGTCGAAGACGCTGGCCACCGAAGTGGCGGGCGATGGCGTGACGGTGAATGTGGTGATGCCCGGCCGGATCCTCACCGAGCGCATCGGCCAGCTCGATACCGCCAATGCCGCCAAGCAGGGCAAGACCCGCGAAGAGGTGGAAGCCGCCTCCAAGGCGCAGATTCCCATGGGCCGCTATGGCGATCCGCAGGAATTCGCCGATGTGGTGGCCTTCCTGTGCTCGGCGCGCGCGTCCTATCTCACCGGCAGCAAGTTCCGCGTCGACGGCGGCATGCTCCGCAACGTCTGACCGTTTGAGATCCCGCCGCCCCGGTGCGCCGGGGCGGTCCTCACCGGGCCGGTCGGTCCAGGCCGTTCACCGCAGGCCGTTCACTGCAGGCCGTTCATGGCCCAGGCCAGGGCCAGGGCGCACAACGCCCCGAAAATGATACCCACCACGATCGCGGTGGGAAACGCGGTCGCGTTGTCCCGCTTACTCAAAGACATGGCATCCTCCGCCCCTCTACTGCGGCCAAGCGCGGCGCCCACGGGCCGTTTGCCGGCAGGGGTCGCGGGCGCGGCCAGGCCGCCTTGCTGCGTTTGAGCCCTCGCGGACCGAAAAGGTCCACTCCGCACGAAAGCCCGATGCAACACATACTGTCGCACAGCTATGTGGCAGAGACGAGGACGCGCCTTGATCTGGCGCATACTGGCGGGAAACGTCCGGCGATGTCATGGTGCATGGGTAAGCGCGGTCCGAACGGATCCGGGGGACGGCTGAGGGCAGGGGCAGCACACCCCAGGGTGGCAGTCCCCATCTTGGTCTCGCGGTGGGAGCGTCCCTTGGGCTGGGCGGCATCGGCGGCATCCGCCGCCGGCACGCGCGAACCCTGCGGCCGCAAGGCCCGATACGCAAGCAGGCCCGACACCCCCGTGGGATTGCCCCGCGCCAGGAGATGACTGATGTTGCTCCCCTTCCTTCCTGTTCTTTGCCGACGCGCCCTGCCCTTCTCCCGAACCCTTGCCTGCGCCATGACCCTGACCGCCGCCCTCCTCACCCAGTCCCCGGCTTCCGCCGCCGACCTGCCCCGCGTCGTCCTGCTGGCCACCGGCGGCACCATTGCCGGCGCGGCCGATCCGCGCTCGCAAAGCGGTTATGATGCCGGCGTCGTCTCTGCGGATGCGCTACTCGCCTCGGTGCCGGGCATCGGCATGCACGCGCAGCTCTCCGCCGAGCAGATCGCCTCCATCGGCAGCCAGGACATGAATGAAGGCGTGTGGCTGAAGCTGACCCAGCGCATCGACGCGCTGGTCAAGGATCCCACAGTGGCGGGGATCGTCATCACCCATGGCACCGACACCATGGAAGAGACCGCGCTGTTCCTCGATCTGGTCACCGCCACCGACAAGCCCATCGTGCTGGTGGGCGCCATGCGCCCCTCCACGGCGGTGAGCGCCGACGGCCCGCGCAACCTCTTGGAAGCGGTGATGGTCGCCACCGATCCCAAGGCCAAGGGCCGCGGCGCGCTGGTGGTGCTGAACGACACCATCCATGGCGCGCGGGATGTCACCAAGACCAACACGGTCTCGGTGCAGACCTTCCAGTCGCTGAACTTCGGCCCGGTGGGCGGTGTCTCGCCCGATGCGGTGGCCTTCTTTGCGCCGCCGCCGGCACGCCGCCATCTGGATCTGCCGCAGACCGGCGCCCTGCCGCGGGTGGACATCATCTATGCCTATGCCGGCGTGGATGCCGCCCCGGTGGATGCCGCGATCAAGGCCGGCGCCAAGGGCCTGGTGCTGGCCGGCGTCGGCGATGGCAATGCCTCCAAGGCCACCATCGCCGCCCTCCAGGCCGCCGCCAAGTCCGGCATTCCGGTGGTCCGTGCCAGCCGCACCAGCTCCGGCCCGGTGCTGCGCAATATCGAGCTGAACGACGACGATCTGGGCTTCTCGGCCGCCGCCTTCTACACCCCGGCCAAGGCGCGGGTGCTGCTGCAACTGCTCATCGCCAACGGCCGCACCTCGCCGGCCCAGGTGCAGCCGGCTTTTCTGCCGGACTGATCTTGCATGGCGTGACGGGCCGGCCCGAAGCGGGCCCGTCATTGCCCCCTCGGGGGCTCAGCGCGGCAGCGACGAATAATAGGCCACCAGGGCGGCGATATCGTCCTCGCTGAGGTGGCGGCTCATGTAGCGCATCTCCTGGTGGCGGCGCGTGCCCTTGCGGAACGCCATCATCTGCGTCCACAGATAGCGGTCATGCTGGCCGGCGAGATTGGGGATTTCGGTGTCGCGGGCGATGCCGTCGGAGCCGTGGCACGGCGCACACTGCTGTACCAGTGCATCTAGCGCCGCCGCATCCATGCCATACGCCGCGCTAGGGGCGGCGATTGGGGCGCCGATCGCGGCCCCCAGCGCGAACGCAAGCGCCGCCGCGCGCGGCCAAGCGCGCCTCGGACCATCCTGTGCAGCAACCGGCGCCATGTCTCTTCCCCTGCCCGCGCGCGGCCGGAAACGGCGGCGCGGCGAAGCAAAGGTTATAGACGCCGGCCGCAGGGCGGCCAGTCCGTATCATTCCTGAAGGGCGCGCCCGCTGCGGGCGCGCACCACATCAGGCCGCCTGGTCGGACACCGACAGCGCCAGCACCGATTCGAAGCCCTCGAACTCGGGCGGACCGATATAATTCACCTTGTTGGTGCCGGCGCCCGCATGGGCGGCGCGGAAGGCTTCAGAGCGCGTCCACGCCTCGAAATCCGCCTTGGTCGCCCAATGGGTGTGCGAGGCATAGAGCGTGTACTCGTCCTTCTGCGGCCCCTTGAGCAGGTTGAAGGTGACGAAGCCGGGCACGGTCTTGAGGTAGCTGTCACGCTCCCGCCACACCCGCTCGAACTCGTCCTCGGACCCGTGCTTCACCTTGAACCGATTCATGGCGATGAACATGCAGTGCTCCTTTGCGCGAAAGGCCCGCGGGCGAACCCGCAGGCCGGAGGCGTTGCCAATCCGTCTTCCCTTATAGCCCGGAACCGGGCCATCCGGGACACCGCGGCCTCTATGAAGGCCGCGGCAGATGCTCCCGCCTCTATTCGATGATCTTCACTTGACGATCTTGGCCGGGGTGACCGGCGCCGCCGCCGCCAGTTCGCCGCCGGCGAAGCGGATGGTGAGGCCGCCCTTCACAGTGAGGCCGGCGCTGGGCAGGAACTGCTCATACTGGGTGTATTGCTCGTTCAGCAGGTTATCGATGCCCAGGAACATCCGCACGTTCTCGCTGGGCTCATAGCCGAGATTGAGGCTGACCAGATTGAAGCTCGGGGTGGGGCTGTAGACCGCATTGGCGGGCAGATCGGCGGCGGTGACCGCGGCCACCCACTGCCAACGCATGGACAAGCTCACCTTCTGGTCGGGCGAGCGCAGGCCGATGGTGGCCGC
The DNA here is from genome assembly GCA_943369575.1 of Azorhizobium sp. AG788. Classification (GTDB taxonomy): domain Bacteria; phylum Pseudomonadota; class Alphaproteobacteria; order Rhizobiales; family Xanthobacteraceae; genus Azorhizobium. The sequence goes on from CALRNP020000137.1 coordinate 11,532, forward strand.
CACATTGTCCGGCTGGATGCTGGAGAGCGGCGAGTTGTCGGCGGTGTCCTTGCCCTCGGTCACGGTGGCGGAGAGACCGGCGAACCAGACCCTGGCGTCATACATGCTCTCCAGCTCGAAGCCCTGCAGGCGGGCGGAGGCCACGTTCTGGTACTGGGCGTAAGCGGTGGTGCCGTAGCGGGTGTTTCCGAACTGCACCAACTCGATGAAATCGCTCACGTCGTTGCGGTAAACATCCGCCTTGATGCGGATCTTGTCGCCCTTGGTGAAGAGGTCGTCATACTTGATGTTGACGCCGATTTCCTTGTTCTTGCCCACCTCCGGCGACAGGCCGGGATTGGGCAGGAAGCAGAAGGTGCCGACGCTGCCATCCGGGCAGGTGACGATGGGAATGGACGGCGGATGCGCGCCTGACACCAGCGTCTCGGTGACCGCCGGGGCGCGGTAGCCTTCCGCATAGGTGCCATAGACGGTGAACCAGGGAATGGGCGTGAGGCCGACGGTGAGCTTCGGCGACAGCCGGTCGCCACTGTTGGACGTTCCGTCGCCGTTCAGGGTGTAGCTGTCGTAGCGCACCGCCGCGATGGTCTCCAGCCAGGTGGAATAGTTGGCCTGCCACTGCACGAAGGCGCCGCCGACGCCGCGGGTGCCCGACGGGTTGTAGCCGTCGCCGAAGCCGTACTTGTCCACGTTCGAGACGTCGTCGTGGAAATAGTCGCCGCCGATGGTCACCGCATTGCGCACCGGGCCGGTGACGAAGCGGGTGGTGTTGTTGGCGTCGAAGCCGGTGGTGTCGATGGTGAAGCTGCGCGGATTGCCGACGCTGCCGGTGATGGTGGAGGCGGTGCCGGCCACCTTCACCTGATCCTGCTGCACCTGGTTCCAATAGACCGAGCTGTGCCAGTCGAACAGATTGTCGTTGGGGTTGGTATAATTGTAGCTGGCGGTGAGCGTGCGGTTGGTGACGTCGGTGCCGTATTGGCTGGTGGTGGGCGTGGTGAGCACGCTGGCGCTGCTGGTGGTGTAGGAGGCGTCGTAATTGAGCGCCGAGAACTTCACCTCGTGATAGTCCGCCGGCCGGAAGGTCGCCTTGGCGATGCCGGTCCAGGTGGTGTTGGCGGTGCCGGGCACATCATCGCCGTTGCCGTCGGCATAGTCGGACTGGTTGCGATAGGTACCGCCCCAGAACAGATCCACGTTCGGCCCCACGCGGGCAGCGCCGAACAGCGCGCCATAGCCCATGGGGCCGTTGGAGCCGAATTCGCCGGTGGATTCCACGCCCCAGGTCTGGCCGGGCTTGAGGATGTCGTTGGTGTCCTTGGTGCGCATGGTCACGACGCCGCCGATGGCGCCCGAGCCATAGATGTTCGACACCGGCCCGCGGATCACGTCCACGCCGGCCAGGAGGCCCGGCTCCAGGAAGAAGGAGCCGGCGGAATTGGCATGGCCCAGCTGGGTGAAATTCTGTCGCGCCCCGTCCACGATCACCGCCACGCGGCCGAAATCCTGGAGGCCGCGGATGTTGACCGAGGTCTGCGTGCTGTTGCCGTTCTGAAGCGCCGTGACGCCGGGCATGCCGAAGAACACATCCGCCGCCCGGTCCGGCATCCATTGCGCCAGTTGTTCGGCGCGCACGGTGCTGACGCCGGCCAGCGTGTCGATGGCGTGCATCTCGGTATAAGTGGAGACCACGGTGATGGCATCCAGCGCGATTTCGCCGCTGCTGGTAGACGCCATGGCCGGGGCCGGCGAGGCCGGATAGCCGGCGGAAGCGGAGGTGGCAGCGCTCTGGGCGCGGGCACTGCCGCTGCCGGTCGCCAGCACGCCGCAGGCCAGCAGCGCCGCCGCCGCCACGCCGCACAAGCCGTGGTAGCGCGGGCGCGGCGCAAGCGCGAGAGTGGCAAGCCAGGGAGCGGAAGGGCGCACGCAGGTGCCCGCTGACGGGGGAGCCATGATAACCTCCAGGAACTGACAGGCTGGCTACCACCCGAAAACGGGCTTGGCGGGCGGGATTTGGCGGGCGGGGATGTGGAGCGGCGGACGCCCCAGGTCTCAAGCACGACGGCGCGCTTTCCCATGGGGACGACCGCAGGTGCAGAGGCCTGCACCGACTTGGATCCGCACGGGAAAAGGCGACCACGGGGCGACGCGCCGGAGATCCGGCGGCCATGCACCGCTACGTCATCCGCTACTGCCCTGCCTTGGAATGGTCAAGTTGATTAGCTCTAAACTTGCTTTGGCCACGAAATAATCGCATCAAAGTCGAAGCTGCTTTAAAGACCAGCCCGCCGTTCAGGTGATACGCCTTAAGAACTGGAACAATTCGAAGATGCGTAACTCTCTTCCTTCCTCCGGCCGGGCCGGCGCGTGGTTCCAAGCCGGCGGACCGCGCCGCATGGTCCAAACGCTGACGGCGCTGGCCCTGGCCACGGCGGTCCTACTCCCCGGCATGGTCGCCCCCGCCGCCGCCCATCATGTGCGCGACGCCACCGGACGCACGGTGGAAGTGCGCGACACCGCCCGCATCGTCGCCATCGGCAGTTCGGTCACCGAGATTCTGTTCGCCCTCGGCGTCGGCGAGCGCGTGGTGGCGGTGGACCAGACCAGCACCTATCCTGCCGCCGCGCGCAAGCTGCCCAATGTCGGCTACTCCCGGACTCTCGCGCCCGAAGGCGTACTGTCGGTGGGTCCCAGCCTCATCATCGCCATCGAGGGCGCAGGTCCCCGCGAGGCGCTGGAGGTGCTGGAGCATTCCTCGGTGCCGGTGGTGATCGTGCCCGATGGCCACAGCGCCGAGGGCGTCATCCGCAAGATCGAGATGGTGGCCGCAGCGGTGGGCATTCCGCGCAAGGGCGCCGATCTCGCCGCCGAAGTGCGCGCCGACTTCAACCAGTTGGCCCGCGAAGTGGCCAACCTGCGCCGTCACCCCAAGGCGGTGTTCGTCCTCTCCGCCGCCGGCGGCAATGTGGTGGTGGGCGGCTCCGGCACCGGCGCCGACGCCATGTTCCGCCTTGCCGCCATCGACAACGCCATGTCGGCGGTGAAGGGCTACAAGCCGGCGGGTGACGAGGTCGCCATGTCGGCCGAGCCGGAGGCGGTGGTGGTCATGAGCGGCGGCGGACAGCCCCTGCCGGCCGACCTGATCTTCTCGCTGCCCGCCTTCAAGGGCACCCCCGCCGCCAAGGACAAGAAGCTCATCACCTTGCCGGGCTCCTATCTGCTTGGCTTCGGTCCGCGCACCCCGCAGGCGGCCCGCGACCTGGCGATGGCGATCCGCCCCAATGCCCGCCTGGCGCCGCTGGCCAAGCATTCCTGGTCCAGCGAGCCCAACCCGTGAGCACCGTTGTGGCGCGGGCCAACGAAGGCGCGCCGGCCCGCGCCGGACGGGGCGGCGCGGCCATGGGCATCGCCGCCTGCGCCGCCCTCGCGGTCCTCGCCTTCATCGGCGCTTTGGCCATCGGCCCGGTGAGCATTGCCCCGGCGCGGGTGCTCGCCATTCTCGGCGATGCGTTCTCGGCACCTCTGGAGGAGGTCGGCCGCGCCGCGCGCGAGCGCATGGTGGTGCTGGACATCCGCCTGCCGCGCGCGGTGCTCGGCGCCCTCACCGGCGCCGGCACCGCCATGGCCGGCGCGCTGATGCAGGGGGTGTTCCGCAATCCGCTGGCCGATCCCGGTCTGGTGGGCGTGGCGCCCGGCGCCGCTCTGGCGGCGGTGGCGTGGATCGTCCTCGG
>CALRNP020000138.1:0-15260 GCA_943369575.1 Azorhizobium sp. AG788
AAGAGGCAAGGCAGGACGTGTTCGACTACATCGAGATGTTCGACAACCCCAAGCGCAAGCACGTCAGGAACTGGATGCTGTCACCCGTGGAGTTCGAACGGCAGCAAAATACGTAGCCCGACGGCGTCTACGAAACTCGGGGCTATTCAAACACCACGACGTGGATGTAGACAAACAGCATGCGGCCGGTGAAGGCGGTGATCCGCCCTGCCAGACGCTCCTCCCATCCGACCTTGGCATCGGTCTCCTCCGCACGGGCGCGCAATGCGCGGATGTTGCGCTCAAGGACCGTCGATGAGGTGGCGACGGCAATGTCATCGCCCTCGCTCCGCGGAGGGGTCTGAGGGGTATGCGGTGAAGCGCTGGTCATGGGATCAACACGTCTGTGAGCGGGACGCTTGGTGCCCCGCCCACAGTACACGATCCCCTGACAGGGAGCGGCAAAGAGCGTTCATGCCGGTACGGAGCCGGCGTCAGTTCAGCTTTTCCGCCATTTCCAGATGATGCTGCAACTCGGGCAGCGTCTTGCCGGCCCAGTCTTTCAGGGCAGGATTTTCACCGCCTTCGGCATAGCGCTTGAACAGCGAGACGGCATTCTCATGCGCCTTCTCCTGATCGCTGCGATACTGCTTGGTGAACGCGGCTGGGTCCAGGCTCCTGAGCTTGTCCAGCATGGAGCGATGGGCATCGTCCATTTGCGCAGGCACTGTGGCCGAGACCTTCTGACTGCTGATCAGGCCCTTAAGTTCGTTGGTGGTCTTGGTATGGGCCGTGATCATCTGGTTGGCGAAAGCCTTGGTCTGGTCATCGCTGGCCTTCTCCACCGCCATCCGGCTGGATTCCAACTCGAACATGTCGCTGATGGCGGCTTGGGTCACGAAATCCTGGGTGGTAGGGGCAACTCCGAGCACGGAGTTGACGCCGGTCTTCTCGCCGAGCGATTGTGCCACCACCGGCGTGGCGAGCAGAAGCGCGGCGGCGATGACGAAGGATTTTTTCATGGTTCAGGCTCCCGTGTTGCCAACCAACAGGCATGGGAGGGAATTGTTCCTGGCTGCCGGTCTCAGGTGCCGCAGAAGGTCCGCAGCACCTCTTGGCCAGGCTCCGGGGGCGCGGCATAGGCTTCCTTTCCCGGCTGATCGGCGAAGGGCTTCGCCAGCACATCGACCAGTTCGTGGAACGGCGCGTAATTGCCTTCCGCCACCGCGGCCTGAATGATGGCTTCGATGCGATGGTTGCGCGGAATGTAGCGGGGATTGGTCGCCCGCATGCGGTCCTCCCGCTCCTGCGGGGAGAACGGATCCTGCCGCATGCGCTGCATATAGCGATGGTACCACTGCGCCAGGCGCTCCTGGTTGGAGAACAGGCGGGACAATTCGGCAGGCGCGCCGTCATCCACGGACGCCTGCGAGAGGCTGCGGAAGGTGAGGGTGAAGTCCGCCTGGCCCTCGTGCATGGTGCGCAGGAGATCATCGATGAGGGCGGTATCCTCGGGCAGGGCGCTGGAAAGGCCGAGCTTGGCCCGCATGTGCCCGATCTGGGCGGCCTGGAACGTGGGCGCAAAGCTGCTGAGTGCTTGCTCGGCAGCGGCAATGGCGGCATCCGGCGTCTCATCGATGAGGGGCAGCAGCGCCTCCGCCAGCCGGGCCAAATTCCAGACCGCGATGCGGGGCTGATTGGCGAAGGCATATCGGCCGTATTCGTCGATGGAGCTGAAGACCTTGGCCGGATCGTAGACGTCGAGGAAGGCGCAGGGGCCATAATCGATGGTCTCGCCGGAGATGGCCATGTTGTCCGTATTCATCACCCCATGGATGAAGCCGAGCGACAGCCAGTGGGCGATGAGCCGGGCCTGAGCGCTGATGATCTGCTCCAGAAGCGCCAGATATGGATTATCCGCCGCTGCCGCCTCGGGATAGTGCCGGGCGATCACGTAATCGGCGAGGCTGCGCAACGCCTCGCCGTCACTCCGCGCCGCCGCATACTGGAAGGTTCCGACCCGGATGTGGCTCGCGGCCACACGGGTGAGCACGGCTCCGGGCAGCCCGATTTCCCGCTGGACCCGATCGCCGGTGGCCACTGCCGCGAGGGCGCGCGTCGTGCGGACACCGAGGGCGCTCATGGCCTCGCTGACGATGTATTCGCGCAGGACTGGCCCCAGAGCGGCACGCCCGTCGCCGCGGCGGGAATAGGGCGTGCGCCCTGCGCCTTTCAACTGGATGTCGCGACGCTCGCCCGCGCGATCCACGACCTCGCCCAGGAGAATGGCGCGGCCGTCGCCCAGTTGGGGAACGAAGTTGCCGAATTGGTGCCCCGCATAAGCCAGGGCGATGGGGATGGATGTGTCTGTGACCGCATTTCCAGAGAGAGCCGAGAGCCCTTCGGGGCCGCGCAACCACTGCGGGTCCAGGCCAAGCTCTTCGGCCAGCGCCGCATTCAGACGAATGAGGGCGGGGGCACGGACGGCGGTGGGCCGCACCGACGAGAACAGGCTGTCCGGCAGTGAACTGAAGGTGCTCTGGAAGGCAATTGTCATGACCGGGCCTGCTGATGCGTTTCCTATGCTGCAGACTACATGGGCATGACGTCCCAGCCCGACAACCGGCGGGCCATCCGTCTGCGTCGGTTGTCCGCTCACACGCCCTGCGCCATGCGCCGCAGGCACAGGCGCATGGCGGGAGCCATGGCCAACCGCCACGCCGTCGTTTATGGTGCCGCCCCATTTTCCAGCCCGACTTCGTTCCGTGACACCCGCTGCCCGCCTTCAAGCCACTCTCGATCTGATGCACGACGTCCACAGCATCGCGCGCCCCGCCGATGCCGTGGTCTCCGCGTGGTTCCGCAGCCGGCGCTATATTGGCGATACGGATCGCGGTCAGATTTCCGATCTGCTCTATGCGCTGCTGCGCCACCACGCCCGGCTGGGCTGGTGGGTGGCCAGGCATGGGCGGCCCGACACCCCGCGCAACCGTTTGCTGGCCTGGCTGGTGCTGGATGGCCGCAAGACGCAAGATCAGCTGCAAAACCTGTTCAATGGCGCCAAGTTCGCCCCCGCAGTCTTGGCGGATCATGAGCGCGCGCTGGTGGTGAAGCTGCAGGGGTGTACCACCATCGACCATCCGGCCATGCCGGACGAAGTGCGCCTGGAATGTCCGTCCTGGGTGGCCGATCCCCTGCGGCAGCGGTTCCAGGATGCGTTCGGGCAGGAGATGGCGGCGCTTCTGGCGCCGCCGCCGCTGGATCTGCGTGTCAATCCGCTCAAGTCCACCCGCGAGGCGATGCTGCTCGGGCTGCGGGGGCTTCGCCTGCAGGCTGAGCCGTCCCGCCGGGCTCCTTACGGCATCCGTGTGAAGGAGCGCCCCTCCCTGGCCGCGCTGCCGATGCTGAAAAGCGGAGAGGTTGAAATCCAGGACGAGGGCTCGCAACTGGTCGCCTTGCTGGTGGACGCGCGGCCGGGCGAGCGGGTGGTGGATTTCTGCGCCGGTGCCGGCGGCAAGACACTGGCGATCGCGGCGCAGATGGCCAACAAGGGCCATGTCATCGCCTGCGATGTCTCCGAGAGCCGGCTCAAGCGCAGCGCGGAGCGGTTCCGCCGGGCGGGCCTGCACAATATCGAAACCCGGCTGCTGGCCAGCGAGACCGATCGCTGGGTGAAGCGGCACAAGGCCTCGTTCGACCGCGTGTTGGTGGATGCGCCGTGCAGCGGCACCGGCACCTGGCGGCGCAATCCCGATGCCCGTTGGCGGGCGCTGGGGCCAGGATTGGACAATCTCGTGCCGCTCCAGGCGGCGATCCTGGCGAGCGCCGCGCGGCTGGTGAAGCCCGGTGGCCGGCTCGTCTATGCCACATGCTCGCTGCTGCCGCAGGAGAATGAGGAGCAGATGGCCGCCTTCCTGGCAGCCCATCCCGCCTTTCGGGTGGTGCCATTGCGCGAGGCGGCCCCGCAACTGGGGGATTCCGCCCATCCGGACTTCCTATCGCTGACTCCAGCGCGCCACGATACCGACGGGTTCTTTGCCGCCGTGATGCAGCGCGAAGTCCCGCCTGAGCCAGCCCCGACTTAAGGCCCGCCATGCAGGCGTGCCTGTGCGAACGCAGCCCGCCTACTTCTTGATGAAGGGCACACCCTTGGTGGTGAAGCGCTGGCCGCCGCCACCGGGGCGCACCGGGCGGCGCGTGCCGGCGGCCTTGCCGGTGCCTGGCGGCTGGTAGGCCGGCACGAGCTGGTCCGGGCGTGAGCCGATGAGGTCGCTGCGGCCCATCTCTTTCAGCGCTTCGCGCAGCAGCGGCCAGTTCTCGGGATCGTGGTAGCGCAGGAACGCCTTGTGCAGCCGGCGCTGCCGTCCGCCCTTGATGGTCTCGACCTGCTCGCTGGCGCCGCGCCGCACACCGCGCAGCGTGTTGACGCCGGTGTGGTACATGGCGGTGGCCGTGGCCATGGGCGAGGGCAGGAAGGTCTGGACCTGGTCGGCGCGGTAGCGGTTCTTCTTGAGCCAGAGCGCGAGGTGCATCATGTCCTCGTCGGTCGTGCCGGGATGCGCCGCAATGAAATACGGGATCAGATAGTATTTCTTGCCGGCCTCCTTCGCCGCCGCCTCGAACATCTCCTTGAAGCGGTCGTAGGTACCGATGCCCGGCTTCATCATCTTGTCGAGCGGGCCGCGCTCGGTGTGCTCGGGGGCGATCTTCAGATAGCCGCCCACATGATGGGTCACCAGTTCCTTGATGTATTCCGGGCTCTGGACCGCCAGGTCATAGCGCACGCCGGAGGCGACCATCACCTTCTTGACGCCCTTCACCTCGCGCACCTTGCGATAGAGGCGGATCAGGTCGTCATGGGAGGTGTTCAGGTTGGGGCAGATGTCGGGGAAGACGCAGGACGGCAGCCGGCACGCCGCCTCGATCTTGGGGTCCTTGCAGGCCATGCGGTACATGTTGGCGGTCGGTCCGCCGATGTCCGAGATCACCCCGGTGAAGCCCGGTGTCTTGTCCCGAATGTGCTCGATCTCGCGCAGGATCGAACCTTCCGAGCGGTTCTGGATGATGCGGCCTTCGTGCTCGGTGATCGAGCAGAAGGTGCAGCCGCCGAAGCAGCCGCGCATCACCGTCACCGAGAACTTGATCATGTCCCAGGCCGGGATCTTCGCATCGCCATAGGAGGGGTGCGGGGCGCGGGCGTAGGGCAGGTCGTAGACCGCATCCATCTCGTCGGAGGTCAGCGGGATCGGCGGCGGGTTCAGCCACAGGTCGCGGTCGCCGTGACGCTGGACCAGCGGGCGCGCATTGCCCGGATTGGCCTCCCGGTGCAGCACGCGCGAGGCGCGGGCATAGGCCTCCTTGTCTTGCTCCACCGTCTCGTAGGACGGTAGCCGGATCACCGTATCGCCGGAGACGCGGGCGGCGGCCTCGTCGGCGGAGTCCAGATCGTCCGCGTGCAGTTCGGTGTAATGCTCGGGCACTTTGCGGAACAGCGCCACGCCGCGGATGGCTTCCAACTCGCGCGGGGACTCGCCGGCCGCAATGCGGTTCGCGACCTCGACCACGGCGCGCTCGGCATTGCCATAGATCAGCAGATCCGCCTTGGCGTCGGCCAGGATCGAGCGGCGCACCTTGTCGGACCAGTAGTCATAATGGGCGATGCGGCGCAGCGAGGCCTCAATGCCGCCGAGGATGATCGGCACATCCTTGTACGCCTCGCGGCAGCGCTGGGTATAGACGATGGTGCAGCGATCCGGCCGCTTTCCGCCTTCGCCGCCGGCCGTATAGGCATCGTCGCTGCGCAGGCGGCGGTCCGAGGTATAGCGGTTGACCATGGAGTCGAGGTTGCCGCCGGTGACGCCGAAGAACAGCTTCGGCTTGCCCAGCACCTTGAACGGTTCCGCCGACTGCCAATCGGGCTGCGAGATGATGCCGACCCTGAACCCCTGCGCTTCCAGCAGCCGGCCGATGATGGCCATGCCGAAGCTGGGGTGATCCACATAGGCATCGCCGGTGACCAGCACGATGTCGCAGGCATCCCAGCCGAGCGCCGCCATCTCGGCGCGGCTCATGGGCAGGAACGGCGCCGCCTCGCCCCGATGGGGCTGGAGGCACGACGGTGACGTTACGGCTTGTACGACGTGGGCCTGGGTATCCATGGCGATCACGCATAAGGCGCGCCACCTTTGAATTCAACTAACGTTGTTTTGCCCCGGACAAATCTCCGAGGCCCCGGGGAGGCCCGCGCGCCCTCATTCTGTCCGCTTTTATGCCTGCCACAGCCGCGTCCGGGCTCGGAGGGCTCGCTTGACTCTGGCGCCGGTTTGAGTCGTTTCTAGATGAACAAAACAGGAACAAATATGCCCGCGGAACCTGACATTTCCGCGCTGCGGCAGATGCTCGCCAAGCTGGAGGCGGAGCGTTTGCCCAGCGCCTCATCGTCTTTCAGCCTTGGCGCTGCCGAGCCCGACGCGGTGCTCGCGCAGACACTGGCGCGCGGCGCTTTGCACGAGGTCTATGCCGCGGAAGGCGCCGATCTGCCGGCCGCGTCAGGCTTTGCCCTGGCGCTGGCGCTGCGGGCGGCGCAGGCTCAGGGCGAGGCGCGGCCCATCGTCTGGGTACGGCAGGATTTCCTCGATACCGAGATGGGGCATCTGGATGCCCTGGGGCTGGGCGGCTTCGGCCTTGATCCCGCCCGGCTCATCCTGGTGCGGGCCCGCGACCCCGAACAGGCGCTGCGGGCGGCGGGGGACGCGGTGCACTGCGCGGCGCTGGGCGCGGTGCTGCTGGAGCCGTGGGGGGAGCCGAAGGCGCTGGACCTCACGGCCACCCGCCGGTTTGCGCTGCGGGCCGCCAATTCCGGCGTCACCTTCTTTCTGCTGCGCATGGCAGTCAGGCCGTCTCCCAGCGTCGCCGTCACCCGCTGGCTGGTGCGGCCGGCGCTCTCCACCCCGCTGGCGGCCAATGCGCCGGGGGCACCGGCCTTCGCCGCCACCCTGCTGCGCCACCGCGGCGGCCTTCAAGGCCATGCCTGGACACTGGAGTGGGACCATGAGAGCTGTTCCTTCCGCGACATCGCCCCGCTATCTCGCGCTGTGGTTCCCGTTCCTGCCCGCCGAGCGGCTGCACCGAGCGAGCCGCCCCCGGACATCAGGCCCTTCCGCCGCACCGGATGAGGCACTGCCGCAGGTGTTCGTGGAGCGGGTGAAAGGGGCTTTGCGCCTGTCGGCCGTTTCCCCGCAGGCGCGGGCCGTGGGCTTGGTGCCGGGGCTGACCCTGGCGGATGCCCGAGCCCGCATGCCGGATCTGGCGGTGGCCGACCACGACCCTCTCGCCGATGCAGCTTTTCTCGAGCGCATCGCCGATGATTGCGACCGCTGGACCCCGCTGGTGGCACTGGATGGGCCGGACGGGCTCGTGCTCGACATCACTGGCTGCACGCATCTGTTCGGCGGCGAGGCGATGATGCGCGCGCGCGTGCTCGACCATCTCCAGCGGCATGGCCTGACCCTGCGGGCGGTGGTGGCCGGCACGCCGGAAGCGGCGCGGGCGCTGGCCCGCTGCGGCAAGGGCGGCGTGGTGCCGCTGGGGCGCGAGGCGGAATGCGTCGGGCCGCTGCCTATCTCGGCGCTGGCCTTGCCGGAAGAGACCGTGATCGGGCTGTCGCGCGCCGGGCTCAAGACCATCGGCGATCTGGCTGCACGCCCCGGCACGCCATTGGCCGCGCGTTTCGGTGAGGAATTGCTGACGCGGCTGCGGCGCACGCTGGGGCAGGAGGACGTGCGCATCACGCCGCGCCGCGCGCTGCCTGCCCTCATCACGGAGCGGCGCTTCGCCGAGCCCATCGGGCGCGCCGAGGATGTGGAAGGCGCGCTGCGGATGCTGGTCGGGGATCTCGCATTGATGCTGGAGGCCCGGGGCGAGGGCGGGCGGGCGTTCGAAGCCTCGTTCTTCCGGGCCGATGGCGCGGTGCGGCGCATCGGGGTGGAGACCGCGCGCCCCTCCCGCGATCCCGCCGCCCTGGGCCGGCTGCTGCACGAAAAGCTCGATGCGCTGGCGGACCCGCTCGACCCCGGCTTCGGCTTCGATCTGGTGCGTCTCGCCGTGGTGCGGGCCGAAGCGCTGTCGCCGGCGCAGGTCAGTCTCGACGGCCGGGCGGTCGCCCAGGAAGAGGTAGCCGCGCTGGTGGATCGTCTGGCGGCGCGCCTCGGCCGGGACCGGGTGCTGCGCTTCCGGCTGCACGACACCCATGATCCCGACCGCGCCGCCAGTCTGGTGCCGGCCGCCGACGCGCTGTCCTCGGCTGATCTCCTGCCGGACGAGCGGCTGACCCGCCCTCTGATGATGTTCGACCCGCCGCAGCCGATCGAGGCGCTGGCGGAGGTGCCGGACGGCCCCCCTCTGCGCTTCCGTTGGCGCCGGGTGCTGCATGAGGTGGTCCATTCCGAGGGGCCCGAGCGCATCGCCCCCGAATGGTGGCGGCGGGGAGGCGTGCCGACGCGGGATTATTACCGGGTGGAGAACCATCAGGGCCGCCGCTTCTGGCTGTTCCGCTCCGGCCTTTATGACCGTGAGCCGGCGCCCCGGCGCTGGTTTCTGCATGGGCTGTTCCCATGAGCGCGGTGTTCTATGCCGAACTGGCGGTGACGACGAATTTCTCCTTCCTGCGGGGCGCTTCTCACGCCAGCGATCTGGTGGCCCAGGCGCTTGCGCTCGGCCATGGCGGCATCGGCATCGCCGACCGCAACACCGTGTCGGGCGTGGTGCGGGCCTATGCGGCGGTGAAGGAGGCGCAGGAGGCCTGGGAGGAGGATCCCGACCATGGGCAAGCCCCGCTGCCGTTCCGCCTTGCGGTGGGCGCGCGCCTTGTCTTTGCGGACGGTGCGCCGGATGTGATCGCCTATGCCCAGAACCGGGACGGCTGGGGGCGGCTGTGCCGGCTCTTGACCCTCGGCAATCTGCGCGCCGGCAAGGGTGACTGTATCCTTACCCTCGAGGATCTGTGCGCCGACGCCGGCGGGCTCTCGCTCATTCTCATGCCGCCCCGCGCCCTGGATGGGCTGGCATCATCCTTGAGCGTGCTTGCCGAGGCGGCGCCCGGCTCCTTGTGGCTCGGTGCCGACATGCCGCGCCGGGGCGATGATCGCCGCCGCCTGGCGGGGCTGAAGGCGCTGGCCGCCGCCGCCCACGTGCCGCTGCTGGCGATGAATGACGTGCTGTATCACCAGCCCGATCAGCGCGACTTGCAGGATGTGCTCACCTGCATTCGCGAGGGCACCACCATCGAGGCCGCCGGCCGCCGGCTGGAGGCCAATGCCGAGCGCCACCTCAAGCCGCCCGCCGAGATGCTGCGGCTGTTTCGCGATGCGCCGGAGGCGGTGGAGGAAACGCGGCACGTCCTCGCCCGGATCGATTTCTGCCTGAGCCAGCTCAAATATGACTATCCGCAGGAACCGATCCCCCCTGGCTATACGGCGGAAGGCTGGCTGGCGGAGATGACCTGGCGCCATGCGGCCATGCGCTATCCCCAGGGCGTGCCGGCCAAGGTGGAGGCCCAGCTCCGGCAGGAACTGGCGCTGATCGCGGAGCTGAAATACGCGCCTTATTTCCTCACCATCTGCGACATCGTCCGCTTCGCCGAGAAAAAAGGCATCCTGTGCCAGGGCCGCGGCTCGGCGGCCAATTCCGCCGTATGTTACGTGCTTGGCATCACCGCGGTAGATCCGGCCGAGAGCGATCTGCTGTTCGCCCGCTTCATCTCCCGCGAACGCCGGGAGCCGCCCGACATCGATATCGATTTCGAGCACGAGCGGCGCGAGGAGGTGATCCAGTATATTTACGAGCGCTATGGCCGCCACCGGGCCGGCATCGCCGCCACCGTGATCTCTTATCGCCCCCGCAGCGCCATTCGCGATGTGGGTAAGGCTCTCGGCCTCACCGAGGATGTCACCGCGCGGCTGTCCAGCATGGTGTGGGGCAGTTGGGGCGACATGCTGAAGACCGGCCAGATCGGCCAGGCCGGGCTTGACCCCGCCAATCCCTCGATCCGCCGCGCCGTGGAGTTCGCCGACCGCCTGCTCGGTTTTCCCCGCCATCTCTCGCAGCATGTGGGCGGCTTCGTTCTGACCCAGAGCCGGCTCGACGAGATGGTGCCCATCGGCAATGCGGCCATGGCGGACCGCACCTTCATCGAGTGGAACAAGGACGATATCGATACCCTCGCCTTGATGAAGGTGGATGTGCTGGCGCTGGGCATGCTCACCTGCATCCGCAAGGCGCTGGATCTCATGCGCGAGCATGAGAGCATCGATTACGGGCTGGCGGACATTCCGGCAGAGCAGGCCGATGTCTACGACATGCTGTGCCAAGGCGATTCCATCGGCGTGTTCCAGGTGGAAAGCCGGGCCCAGATCAACATGCTGCCGCGCATGAAGCCGCGCCGGCTCTACGATCTCGTCATCCAGGTCGCCATCGTTCGGCCGGGGCCGATCCAGGGCAATATGGTGCACCCCTATCTGCGCCGGCGGGACGGCACCGAGGCCGTGACCTTCCCATCGCCAAAGCCGCCGCACGATCCCGATGAACTGATCGGCGTGCTGGCGCGCACCAAGGGGGTGCCGCTGTTTCAGGAACAGGCGATGAAGCTGGCCATGGTCGCCGCCGAATTCACGGAAGTAGAGGCCAACAAGCTGCGCCGGGCCATGGCCACTTTCCGCAACCTGGGCACCATCGGCGAATTCCAGACCCTGCTGATCGAGCGCATGAGTGCGCGCGGCTACGATCCGGCCTTTGCGGCGCGCTGCTTCGAGCAGATCAAGGGTTTCGGCGAATATGGCTTTCCCGAAAGCCATGCGGCCTCGTTCGCCAAGCTGGTCTACATCTCGGCCTTCATCAAGTGCCGCTATCCGGCGGTGTTCGCGGCGGCGCTGCTCAATTCCCAGCCCATGGGCTTCTACGCCCCGGCGCAGATCGTGCGCGATGCCCGCGAGCACGGTGTCGAAATCCGCCCCGCCGACATCAATCACAGCTTCTATGACAATACGCTGGAGCGGCGGGCCAATGGCGATCTGGCGCTGCGTATCGGCCTGCGGCAGATCGACGGCCTCAGTGAAGCCTGGGCCAAGGCGCTCACAGCCGCGCGGGGCGCGGGCTATCCCGACATCGAGACGCTGGCCATGCGCTCCCGCCTTCCTGCTGCCGCGCTGAAGCGGCTGGCGGATGCCGACGCCTTCGGCTCCCTCGGCCTGGACCGGCGGGAGGCGGCGTGGATCGTCCGCCGCCTGCCCGATGACGCGCCGCTGCCGCTGTTCGCGGCGGCGCAGGCGCGCGAACTCGGCGCAGAGCCGGATGCGCAGCTCCCCCTCATGCCGCTGCCCGAGCAGATTGCGGTGGACTACCAGACCACCCGGCTGTCGCTCAAGGGCCACCCCATGGGGATGCTGCGCGCGCTCTTTCAGGCGGAGGGTATCGCCAGCAGCGCCGAAATCGCCAGTCGGCGCGACGGCAGCTTCATTCGCACCGCCGGCATCGTGCTGGTGCGGCAGCGGCCGGGCAAGGGCAACGCCATCTTCATGACGCTCGAGGACGAGACCGGCATCGTCAATGTGCTGATCTGGGCCCGGCTGTTCGAGCGGTTCCGCGCCCAGGTGATGGGTGCGCGGCTGGTTCTGGTGGAGGGCCGGGTGCAGAAAAGCAAGGAGGGCGTCATCCATGTGATGGCCGAGCGGATCGTGGACCGCACCCGCGAACTCGCCCGCCTGTTCGACGCCCCCAATCCCAAGGCCGTCCCCATCATCGCCCGCCCGCAGGTCGATCCCGGCACGGACGAACGGGCCCGTTCCGATCCCCGCCACGGCCACATGCTGGCCGGCCGCCGCTCGACGCACGGCCATCCGCGCCAAGTCCGGGTCCTGCCGAAATCACGGGATTTCCATTAGAATTTTTCATGCTTTGATTGAGGTGTATCCAAAATTTTAAATTAACTTGTGCGTTATGGTCGGTTTAAGATCTAAGATAAGTGACTTAAATTAATCTGTTTTTCGTGGGATTAATCCCAATTCAGGGTGCGAATCAGGTGTAATTTGCCGGGGTGTGCTTGTGATTGCTGCACAACTATTTTGCTCGAAGCCGCAGAGTACCTCGGACCAAATCCGTTAGTGATCCCTCCATGAGTAGGGCGATGCCGATGCGCGCGCCGATCACCATCCCGGCCATCGCAAGCGGCCAAGACAGGGCCAGCAGTGAACCTGCGGTTAGCCCTTGCCCGATGGTGCAGCCGCCACACAGGATGCCGCCGGCGCCCATCAAAATTGCCCCCAGCAGATGGCGCTTCATTTCGCGAGGGTCGTCGAACGCTTCCCAACGAAAACCGTCCGCGAGCCGGGCCGCTACGAATGCGCCAACGGGCACGCCAAAGACGCTTCCTGCGCCGAATTCGGCAAGGCTCGCCTGATCGAACAGCACGCCGAACATCGCCCGTGCCACAGGGGAGACGAAAGTGAGGCTTTGGGGCGCGATCGGATGGGCGAACTCATCCACGAGCAGGGTCGTGGCAAGCCATCCCGCGACGATGCCAAAGCCGAGCAACACGCCCGCCGTCATCAGGCGCGGCGCACGGCGAAGCCGGCGATCCACACAGGCCAGTGCGACGAGGCCGAGGCCTGCGACACCGAACAAACCGCGCAGATCACGCCCCAAGAGCCGCCCGAGAACCGAAGGAAAATCGGCTTGTAGCCCGCCGGGGAGCACCACCGCCACCTGTTCCAGCCCATCAACCCGCAGTCCCGCGAAGATGCCGCGCAGGGTCGCATAGGCCACGGCCCCGAAGACGATGAGCACCACCAGGCTGCGCAGATCGCCGGAGCCGCACCGGACCAGGGAGCCGAATGCGCAGGTCCCCACCAACGCCATGCCGAGGCCGAACAACAGGCCGCCCAGGAGGATGCCGAACCACGGCACCGCCGCCGCGACATAATTGGTGCGCTCGGGTGCAAGAATGCCAAGCAGCGAGAGCAACTGCGTCCCAGCTATGGCAATGCCCAGTGCAAGGCCGAAAACCTTCATGCGGCGCCAGTCCTGCCCGATCAGGGCATCTTCCAGCGCTCCGAAGGTGCATAGCCGGGCACGAAACACGGCAAAGCCCACGCAAACTCCCACAAGCAGACCCGCGAGCGCGGTCCACCAGGGACTCGAAACGTCCATGCGCCCCTCCCTGAGACGGCCGGTGCGAGACTTATGTGTGTCTCGTCACCGCCCCGGCGCCAACCGGCTACTTCTCGCCCGCTTCCGAGCCACCACAATAAATACCGTAGATCACCGAGATGACGCTGCGCACGTTTTCATCGGCCAGACTGTAAAATACGGCTTTTCCGTCTCGGCGGGTCGTCACCAAGCCATCCAGGCGCAGGCGCGCCAACTGCTGCGAGACGGTCGGCTGGCGGAGCGAGAGAATGTTCTCCAGTTCCGTCACCGAACGTTCGCGTTCGGCCAGAAGGCAAAGCAGCAGCAGGCGGTTCTCATGCGAGAGGGCCTTGAGGAAATCGCTCGCCTTGCGCGCATTGCGCATCAATTGGTCGAGTTCAGCCGAAATCTCCGGGCCTTCCCGAAGTTCATCCTCGATCCGCGTGGAGACGATGGGTGGCATAATCTCAAAACCTTTTCACGCTCGCAAAACCTTCCCCCACTCGACGCGAGGTGGCCTGGCTCACGGCCTCTCGCGCGCGAGTTTGTCCGTCAACGCACCAAGCAGGCCCCAGAATGCTTCATCCGAAGCATAACCGGTAATGCGTCCGATTTCGCGTCCGCGATCCACGAGCACGAAGGTGGGGGTAAAGCGCACGGGCGCCGCGAGGTGAATGTCACCGGACGCCCCGCCTGACAAGGGCACCCGCCGGAGCGGCGCGAGCCGTCCTTCGTCGGTCTTCTCATATATGGGTGCGATATCCCGGTCGAACTTGGCGCAATAAACGCAGCCTGCCCGTTCAAACATCACGAGTTCGCTGGCCTGAGCCTCCAGGGTACCGGCGATGAAAGCGATGGAAAGCAGAAGGCGGCGCATGAATTAACGACCCAGATCCACATTTTCAGTTCATATCATCGCATTCGCATATATCTTCAGCAACATCATAATACGTGCGGAAAACCGCATGGGGCAAGGGGGCGGAATATGGCCATGTCGCTGGATATCAGCCTTCCTGGCGCGTTCGTCGCTGGTCTGCTGTCGTTTGCCTCGCCATGTGTCCTGCCGCTGGTCCCCGCTTATCTGGGCTTTCTCGCCGGTGCGGCGGGGGCGACGGAGAACGGTGGCAAGGCCTTGGCCCGGCGCCGACGGTTGGCAGGCGCCGCTTTGTTGTTCGTGCTTGGCTTTGCGACAGTCTTCATCCTGCTTGGCGCCACGGCCTCGAGCCTGGGGCAGGTTCTGATGCAGCACGTGGAGGCGCTGACCCTCATTTCCGGGGCGCTGCTCATTCTGTTCGGCCTGCATCTCACCGGGCTCGTACGCATTCCTCTGTTGTACCGGCAAGCCAGGCTGGAGCCGGGCATGCACCCCTCGGGCTTGCTGGGCCCCTACCTTGTCGGGCTTGCGTTCGGGTTCGGATGGTCGCCCTGCGTCGGGCCGGTGCTGGCCGCGATTCTCATTGTGGCGGGCGCCGAAACATCGGTGGGGAAGGGCATGTTGCTGCTGGCGGTCTATGCCGCCGGAATTGGAATCCCATTCCTCATCGCCGCCATCTTCACCGGCCCGTTCCTGGCTTGGGTGGGATCGGTTCGGGGGCGGCTTTGGCTCGTGGAACAGATCGCCGGGGTGCTGCTGATCCTCACCGGCGTCGCCTTTGCCACCGGCTTCATGCCGCAACTGGCCCAATGGCTGCTCGAAGCCGTGCCGGCCCTCGGCACCATCGGTTGACCGGACATAGGGAGGACAAGGATGACAGGCGCCACAACGCGCACGATGACAGGCCAAGCGTTGCTCAGCCGCAGGCAGTTCCTTCTCTGCACCGCGGGCGCTGCGATGGGGGCGCTGGTGCCGGCCAGATCCGAGGCTGCAGCCCGTCTGGGCGAGGACGGCCTTTATACCCAGGACTGGTATCTGGAGAGCTTCCTCGATCTGCCCGAGGATCTCGCCGCCACCACGGCGCAAGGCCGGCATTTCGCCGTGCAATGGAGCCAGCGCGGCTGCGTCTATTGCAAGACACTCCACACCAGCTATTTCGCCGACTCCGCTATTGAAGCCCCGATCAAGGCCGCGTTCGACATCGTGCACCTCGATCTGTTCGGTGCGC
>CALRNP020000139.1:0-15236 GCA_943369575.1 Azorhizobium sp. AG788
GTGGCGGCGGTGGTGGCGGCTTCCGGCGCTGAGCCGGACGGTCACGCCAGCGTTGCAAGCGGGAGAAGGGCGGCTGCGGGGGCCGCCCTTTTCTTTTGCCGGTCAGGAGTGCGAGGAGCCGCTGGCGCTGTTCTGTTGCCCGGCGCGGATGCGAACGGCGCCGGGCGCTGTCCTTTGCCGGAGCGTCGCGCCCTGCCAACCCTCCGCCGCAGGCGGGAGAGGACTTGGCCGTGCGATGCCGCCGGCGCGTTATGCTCTCCGGTGATCGCGCGTCCTCCCGCGCGAGCCGGCTCCCTCTCGGCGCCCGCTCACGCAGCCTGGTCGAGGTCCGCGTCGGTCCGGGAGTGCGTGATCCGCTGAAGGATTTCCGGCAGCCGCCGCTCCTCGGGGCTGGCGCACAGGCCGAGCGCGGTCAGGCGCGCGCCCACGGCCGGATGAGCGGTCACCATGGCGAACGGCACCGCCAGCCAGCATCCCGCCAGTAGCGGCGCGGTCCACAGCAGCAGCACCGGGGCGGTCAGCGCCAGAGCGAGGCCGACGAGCCCACCAAACAGCGTCTGCACCCACAGGCCGCGCCAGGCATTTGCGAAAGACAGCGCATGGGCATCGCGCATCTGGCCGTTCCAGCCGGCCCGCACCCGCCCGAACATCAAGGTCAGCAGGAAACGGGTGGTGGCCAGGGCCGTCACTGCCCCCAGCAGGAAGGAAAACACCAGCTCCAGCACCGCCGAGGCGGCAAAGCGCCAGCCGCCGCCATAGGCCGCCAGGCCGCCGCGGGTCAGCGCCACATCCAGAAGGCCGGCGAGCTTGGGCACCTGGCCCATGAACAGCCAGGCTCCATAGAGCCAGGCGGCGCCCTCGCCAAGCGCGCCGGCCTCCGCCTCCTCCAGTCCGAAGGCGGCGAACGGTAGCACCGCCAGCGCCAGCGGCACCGCCGGAATGGAGGCGAACATCAGCACCGCCCACAGCAGCTGGAACCGGCTCACCGGCTTCAGGCCGGCCAGGCCCTGGAGCCGCAGATACTGCATGTTGCCCAGGCACCAGCGCAGGTCACGGGTGACGAATTCGGCGATGGTGGGCGGGTTTTCCTCATAGCTCTGCCCCTCCACCGGCATCACCCGCACCTCATAGCCGGCGCGGCGCATCAGCACCGCCTCCACCTGGTCGTGCGACAGGATCGGCCCGCCCAAGGGTGGGGCACCGGGCAGCACCGGCAGATGGCAATGGTCGCGGAACGGCGCGATGCGGATCAGGGCGTTATGGCCCCAGAACGGCCCGCAATCGCCGGTCCACCAGGTGGCGCCTAGGGTGTAGCAGCGCATGCCGTGGCGCATGCCAAACTGGAAGATGCGGGCAAAGGCGCTGGCGCTGGGCATGCCCACCACCAGACTTTGCAGAATGCCGATGCGCGGATTGCGATCCAGGATGCGCACCATGGCCAGCACGGTCTGCGCGCCCATGACGCTGTCGGCGTCCAACGGCAGCATATGGTCATAGGCCTCGCCCCAGCGCAGGCAGAAGTCGCGCACATTGCCGGCCTTGAAGCCGGTATTGAGCTCGCGGCGGCGATAATGGATGCGGCGGGTGCCCTCCTCCTCCCGCCAGCAGGCCACTTCCTGCTCCTCGGCGGCGGCAATGGCCGGCAGCGAGGTGTCGCTCAGCAGAAAATAATCGAACTGTCCGCCCGCCGCCGTGGCGTCGAGGTCCGCCTTCACCGCCCGCAGCCGAGCGATGGCCCGGGCGGGATCCTCATTGCGCAAAGTCATGAGGATGGCGGTGCGGCTGGTGATGGGGCTGGTGTCGGGCGCGCGGGTCAGGAACGGCGCGGCCGTCGCAAGGCCATCGCGGGCCACGTGCGACAGCACCAATCCAATCACCGCATTCCAGAAACCAATCGCGATCCAAGGCGTTGCCACCATGACGCAGAGAAACAGTATGCTGTCGCTCACCCGCCAGCCCGCCGCGCCGGCCAGCGACCCCGCCGCCACGGCCACGCCGGCCCAGGTGGCGAGGTTAAGGCTCAGCACCAGCCAGCGCCGCCGCGCCAGCGATGGCGGCAGCGCCAGGGTGCGGGTGGCGGATTCGTGTTCGAAGCTGTCTGGATCTTGATGTAACAAGCTTTCACCCCGTTCCTCACCGCAATACGGGCGCAACGGGCCGCTGGACGGTTCTGGCCTGACGATCATTGCGGCTCCGGAGGGCGGCGGGGTGGGACGTGCCGGACGAGATAGTCTCAGGAAGGTGTTCGAATGGAAGCACAATCCGCGGCGAAACGCCTCGCTCAGGCTCACAGTTCAGCGAGGGCGCTGTGGTACGAGGCGCCCCGCCATGCCCGGCTGCGGCAGGAAGTCGTTTCCATGCCCACGCCCGGCGAACTGCTGGTGGAAACCCGCTGGAGCGCGCTCAGCCGCGGCACCGAGCGGCTGGTGTTCGCCGGCCTGGTGGATCCGGCCCATCGCGAGCGCATGCGGGCGCCCATGCAGGACGGCGATTTTCCGTTCCCGGTGAAATATGGCTACTGCACGGTGGGCCAGGTGCTGGAAGGCCCAGCGCAGCTGCGCGGCCGTGACGTGTTCGTGCTCCATCCCCATCAGGATCGCTTCGTGGTGGCCGCCGAGGATGTGGCCTTGGTGCCCGATGGCGTGCCCGCGCGCCGGGCGACGTTGGCCGCCAGCATGGAGACCGCGCTGAATGCGCTATGGGACAGCGGCGCCGGCGCCGGTGACCGCATCGTGGTGGTGGGGGCGGGCCTGATCGGCCTGCTCATCACCTTCCTCGCCGCCGGATTGCCCGGCGCCGAGGTGACCGCCGTGGACCCCGATGCCGCCCGCGGCGCCCTGGCCCGCGCCTTCGGCGCCCGCTTTGCCCAATCCACCGACGACGTGGCACCCGCCGACGTGGTGTTCCACACCAGCGCCAGCGCCGCCGGCCTCACCGATGCGCTGGCCTGCTGCGACATCGAAGCCAATCTGGTGGAAGTGAGCTGGTATGGCGACAAAACCGTCTCCGTCAGCCTTGGCGGCAGTTTCCACGCCAAGCGGCTGCGGCTGATGTCCTCGCAAGTGGGCGCGATCCCACCGGCACGGGCGCCGCGCTGGACCCACCAGCGCCGCCTTGCCAAGGCCCTCGACCTGCTGGCCGACCCGCGCCTCGACGCCCTGATCACCGAAGAGGTGGCGTTCAGCGATCTGCCGGACGCGCTGGAGCGTATTCTGGGCGATGATCCCTCGGGCGTCGCCACCGTCGTCCGCTATTCCTGACCATCATTTCCGCGCCGCGTCCTGCGGCGACGTCATTCTCAGCCTTGACCCCGGAGATCCCCGTGCCCCAGACCGCGCCCCAATCCGGCTCCCTCTATGCGGTGGAGGTGCGGGACCACATCATGATCGCCCATTCCTTCAAGGGCGATCTGTTCGGCCCGGCCCAGGCCCTGCACGGCGCCACCTTCGTGGTCGACGTCGCCTTCATGGCCGAGCAGCTCACGGACGAGGGCGTGGTCATCGACATCGGCCGGGCCACCGACACCTTGAAAGCGGTTCTGGCGCCGCTGAACTACAAGAATCTCGACGAGGTGCAGGCCTTCACCGGCCGCAACAGCACCACCGAAGTGGTGGCCCGTCATATCTTCGATGCCATGGCCCTGGCCGCCCGCACCGGCGAATTGGGCACGGGGGGCACCGCGCTGTCGCGGCTGCGGGTGACGCTGCATGAATCCCACGCCGCCCGCGCCTGGTTCGAGGGTCCCATCGGCGCATGAGAGCGGTGCTCGCCTTTCCCGGCGATCTCGACACCCCCACTGGCGGCTATGCCTTTGATCGGGCGGTGATCACCGCCAGCGCCGCCGCCGGCGTGGAGATGCGCCCGCTGTCGCTGCCCGCCGCTTTCCCCTTTCCGGCCCCGGCGGATGTGGCCACGGCCGCCGCGCAACTGGCCCGAGTTCCGCCAGACACGCTGCTGCTGGTTGATGGCCTCGCCTTGGGCGCGTTTCCGGCGGATGCGCTGCGGGCACTGGCCCGCCCGGTGGTGGCGCTGGTGCATCATCCCTTGGCGCGGGAGACAGGGCTGGATGAGGCCAAGCGCGTTCGCCTTGAGAGCAGCGAGCGGGCGGTGCTGGCCGCCTGCGCCGGCATCATCGCCACCAGCGCCGCGACCGGGCGCGATCTGGTGGCGCATTACGGCGTGTCGCCCGACCACCTGACCATCGCGGAACCGGGCAGCGATCCGGCGCCGCGCGCGGCGGCGAATGGGGAGCCGCCGCATGTGCTGGCGGTGGGCTCGCTCATCCCGCGCAAGAATCATGAAGGGCTGGTCGCGGCCCTGGCCCAGGTGGCGGACCTGCCCTGGCGCGCCACCGTCATCGGCGCGCTGACCTTCGCGCCGGACACCGTGGCGGCGGTGCGCGCGGCCATTGCGACCCATGGACTTGAGGCGCGCATCACCCTCGCCGGCGCCGTTTCGCCCGAAGCCCTGGAGCAGGCCTATGCGGCCTGCGACCTGTTCGTGCATCCGGCGCTTTATGAAGGCTACGGCATGGTGTTGGCTGACGCTCTGCGGCGCGGCCTGCCGATGATCTGCACCACCGGTGGTGCGGCGGCGGACACGGTGCCCGACGGCGCCGCACTGAAGCTGCCGCCGGGCGATACGACGGCGCTGGCGCGGGCGCTGCGCACATTGATTTCGGCGCCGGACCAGCGGCGGCACCTGGCCGACGCGGCCTTTGCCGCCGGCGCCCGCCTGCCCTCCTGGGCACAGACGGCGGAACAGGTGGCCCGCGCCTTGGCGGCGGCAGCACGACGGGGACAGGCATGAGCGGATTTTCGACCGAGTGGCTGGCGCTGCGGGAGGGCGCGGACCTGCGCGCCCGCAACCCGGTGCTGGCGGAGGATCTGCGCGCGCACCTCGGCCAGATCGCGCCGGTGCGGGTGGTGGACATCGGCGCCGGCACCGGCGCCAATTTGCGCGCCACCGCGCCTTTGCTGGGCCGGGTGCAATCCTGGCGGCTGCTGGATCACGACCCGGACCTGCTGGCGCAGGCCGCCGTGGCGCTGACCGCCTGGGCCGACGACAGCCGCAGCGAAGCCGACCGGCTCACCCTGCGCAAGGACGGCCGGCTGATCGCGGTGGAGTTCGTGGAGGTGGATCTGGCGGCCGATCCGGACGCGGTGCGGGTCGGCGATCCGCATCTCATCACCGCCTCGGCTTTCTTCGATCTGGTGTCGGCGGCGTGGATCGAGCGCTTCGCCGACGCGGTGGTGGCGGCGGGCGCCACCTTCTTCACCGTTCTCACCTGCGACGGGCGGGATATCTGGTCGCCGCCGCATGAGGCCGACGCCCCGGTGGCAGCGGCCTTCCGGGCCGATCAGGGCCGCGACAAGGGCTTTGGCCCCGGTGCCGGCGATGTGGCCACCGACCTGCTGCTGCAGGCGCTGCACCGGCGCGGCTATGACGCCCATGCCCAGGAAAGCCCCTGGCTGCTGGACGCCGCCCGCCCCGGTGATGCCGCCTTGATCGCAGCGCTGGCGACCGGCACGGCGGCGGCGGCCGAATCCGCCGGCCAGGTCCCGCCGGCACGGCTCAATGCCTGGCGGGCGTCGCGGATCGCAGCCGCGGAATGTCGCATCGGCCACATGGACATGCTCGCCGCGCCAAAACGCGGATAAGCCGCCTCAGCGGCGGCTGAGCGCCGGAATCATCCGCGAGAGCACGCCGTCGCGTTTCACGATGCCGTGATAGAGCGCGGCGGCGATGTGCACGGCCACCAAGGCCGCCATGACGAAGCCGAGCACCTGATGGATCTGGCCGAGCAGGGCGGACAGCGGCTCATTCTTGGCCACCAGGTCCGGCAAGGTGAACAAGCCGAACACCCGCACCGAGGCCCCGAAGGCCGACGATGTGGCCCAGCCCAGCAGCGGCATGATCACAATCAGCACATAGAGCAGGTGATGGGTGGCATTGGCCGCCACATGCTGCCAGCGCGGCAGGCCCGGTGCGGGCGGCGGCGCGCCCAGAGCAATCCGGGTCGCCACCCGCAGCACCGCCAGCACCAGGATGAGAATGCCCAGCGAGCGGTGAAAATCGAACATTCGGTCCTGCGCCGGGCCTTGCGGCAGGTTCATCATGGCGATGCCGGCGGGGATCACCAGCAGCACCGCCACGGCAGTGAGCCAGTGCAGCCATCTAGCCGGCGGCGCGTAGGCCGCTAAGGGCGGGCGATGTTGCGGCGGCGTTGAGGTCGGCGGCATGGAGGTCGGCGGCATGGCTTTGGGCGTCGTCATGACGTGTCTCCCGATCAGTCGCGTGCCGGCGCAGGTCGCAATCGAACAGCACATCGCCGTCCGGAAAGACCTCGACGCGGGTCGCCGGCCGCAAGGCGCTGGCCAGGCCGACGATGGGCGCAAGATCCAGGCCCGGCCGCCCGCTGCCGAGAATGACCGGAGACACGACGATATGGAAGCGGTCCAGACAGCCCGCATCCAGAAACGCCGACAAGGTGCGCGGGCCGCCTTCCACCAGGATGCGCGAGAGGCCGCGCGCGGCCAGCGCCGCCAGGATCGAGGCCGGGGTCAGCGCCCCGTCGCGAGGGTCCGGAGCCAGCGGGATTAATTCCACGCCATCAGGAAGCGGATTGGGCGAATTCGCGTCAGAACGTCGCACAACCAGCCGCCGCACGCCGTCACCGGCCAGGACCTGGGCCTGCGGAGAGAGGCGGCCGGAGGGGTCGATCACCACTCGGGCCGGGCTGCGGCCGGCCACCCGGCGCACGGTCAGCAGCGGATCATCCGCCAGAACCGTGCCGATTCCCACAATGACCGCATCCACATCGGCCCGCAGCCGGTGGACGTGATCGAGGGCGTGGGCGCCGCTGATGTATTTGGATTCGCCCGACGGCAGCGCCACCCGCCCATCCAGGGATTGGCCCAATTGCCCGATCACATAGCCGCGGGCGCCATTGTGATCGGACAGTGCCATGCCCAAATCCTTGCCGTGGTCATCCATGAGCGTGGCCTTGCCGTATTTGAACTATGCGCGGTGGGGGCCGGAACACGACCATCGTCTGTGCGGTTACGCAACGACCTGCACGGTAGATGGTTTCGGCCCCTTCGCGATGGCTGGTTTTCGAGAGTCACACCGGCCCTTGCCGCGCGACCCACTGTCAACTTCACGCGTTTCAGCGTATTGTGAGGCTCTCATGTCTCCCCCTGCGGAAATACCCGGTCTCTCCTTCGGTACCACCCAGACGTCCGTCGAGCGCGCGATCTCCGAACTGCGCTCCGGCCGCCCGGTGGTGCTCGACTTCGAGCAGCAGGCGCTGCTGGTGATCGGCGTCGAAGCCATTGATGCCACGCTTGCCAGCGGGTTCGAGGCGGTGGCGCCCGGCCTCAGCCGCCTCGTGCTGCCGGCCCCGCGCCTCACTCGCATCGGCGCCCCGCGGTCCTGCGCCGGCTCCATCGCTTTGCCGCAGGTGGATCTGGAGCGGATCGAGACCCTGGCCCTGCGCATCGACGGGCGCATCGACGCGCCGGTGGCGCTCGCCACCCCGCTGGATCTGGCGGCGCTCGAACTGATGAGCTTTGCGCTGGTGCTCCCCGCCGCCGTCGTGGCGCCGGTGGCGCCCGAGGCGCTGCCAGACCTGCTGCACGTGCACAAGGAAGACATCGGCGCCTTCCGCAGCCTCCAGGCGCAGTCTTTGCGCGAGGTGGGCCGCGCGCCGGTGCCGCTCGAAGGCGCGTTGGAGACCGAATTCGTGGTGTTCCGCGGCGGCGAGGGCCTGCGCGACCAGGTGGCGATCATCGTCGGCAAGCCCGATCTGACCCAGACGGTGCCGGTGCGGCTGCATTCCGCCTGCCTGACCGGCGATCTGTTCGGCTCGCTGAAATGCGATTGCGGCGACCAGCTGCGCGATACGGTGCAGCGCATGGCCCGCGCCGACGGCGGCATCCTGCTCTATCTGGATCAGGAAGGCCGCGGCAACGGCATCGCCAACAAGATGCGGGCCTATCAGCTGCAATCCCAGGGCTTCGATACCTATGAGGCCGATGCGGCCCTGGGCTTCGATCTCGACCAGCGCCGGTTCGATTTCGCTGCCGAGATGCTGCGCCAATTGGGCGTGAAGTCGGTGGAGATCATCACCAACAATCCGCTTAAGATCGCTGCCTTGAAGGCCGCCGGCATCGACGTGGCCTCCGACCGCCGGGTGCTGGGGCGCCCGACCGCAGAGAATGTGCGCTACCTCGCCTCCAAGCGCGACCGCGCCGGCCATTACATCGACTTCGACGCCCTCACCGCCCGCGCCTTAGACTGAGGCGCGACTGTCTCCACGCAGCGCCCGCAAGTGGGCGCTGCGGCAGGTGGAAAATCCCGGTAAAAACCATTCATCCCGCCTTCGCAGCCGCCGCCATGTGGGCTATCACCTGATTTAAATCGATTAGGGAGGACGCCACATGGACCATCAGAAGATTGCAATCGTCACCGGCGCCGGCACCGGCGTGGGCAAGGTCGTTTCCATCGCCTTGGGCAAGGCCGGCTATGCGGTGGTGCTGGCCGGGCGCCGCGCCGAGGCGCTGGAAGCGGTCGCCGCCCATGTGACCGGCCCGACCCTGGTGGTGCCCACCGATGTGACCGACGAGGCCAGCGTCGCCGCTCTGTTCGCCGCCACCAAGGCGAAGTTCGGCCGCCTCGACCTCTTGTTCAACAATGCCGGCACCGGCGCGCCGGGCATCCCCATGGAAGACCTCACCCTGGCGCAGTGGCGCACGGTGGTGGACACCAACCTCACCGGCCCGTTCCTGTGCACCCAGGAAGCCATCCGCATCATGAAGGACCAGTCGCCCCGCGGCGGCCGCATCATCAACAACGGTTCGATCTCCGCCACCGCCCCGCGCCCCTATTCGGCGCCCTACACCGCCACTAAGCACGCCATCACCGGCCTGACCAAGTCCACCTCTCTGGACGGGCGCGCCTATGACATCGCCTGCGGCCAGATCGACATCGGCAATGCAGATACGGAGATGGCGGCCCGCATCAAGCAGGGCATCATCCAGGCCGACGGCACCCTGAAGCCGGAGCCGGTGATGGACCCGCAGAATGTGGCCGATGCGGTGGTATTCATGGCCGGCCTGCCGCTGGATGCCAATGTGCAGTTCCTCACCGTCATGGCCACCAAGATGCCGTTCATCGGCCGCGGCTGAGCCTCCGGGACATCCAGGAAATATCGCGAAACCCCGGCGCAAGACCCGTTACAACTTAACGGTTTCAGAAGCACAGATTGGCTTTGGAACAAGGCAAGACTTTCGTACGCCTATGGCATGCGCACGAAAGTCATTGCTCATATCCTGCCCTGGGCGAACATCGCCGGCACTGAGATTGCAACACTGCGCCTGGCGGATGCCGCCCGGACGGCGGGCTACGACAATGTGCTCTACCTACCGGACGGTGCGCAGACCGACCACTTCGAGGCCTTCGCGGCCTCCTATGGCTTTCGCATGCAGCGCTACCAGCAGGTCGTGCCGGAGCGCGCCCGGCCCTGGCGGTATGGCCGCAACGTCATCGCCCTCGCCGCCAGTTTCCGCCGCAACAGGGTGGGGCTGGTGCATTGCAGCGAGGTGGGCGGGGCCTATTATGCGGCCCTTGCCGGGCGCCTCGCCGGGGCGCGGGTCATCACCCACGTGCGCTGCGACCACTTCGCGCCTACCCGGCTGGAGCGCTGGCTGCTGGCACCCGTGCAGCATGCGGTGTTTGTCTCCCGCGATACCCGCGACGCCTCACCCTTGCCGTTCAGCCGCAAGCGCAGCGAGGTGCTCTATGACGGCGTGGTGCTGCCGCTGGCGCCCACGGACCGCGGCAAGGCTCGCAGCCACTACCATCTGCCGCACGACGCCTTCGTGATCGGCATGGCCGGGCGCTTCAACCCGCAGAAGGACCACGAGACTCTGGTGCAGGCGGCCCATCTTCTGGCCGGTCGGCACTCTCACATCCGCATCCTGCTGGTGGGCGATCACCTGGCGCCGGGGGCGCGGGATTGCATGGCGCAGATCGAAGCGGCGATGCACCTCACTGGCACACGCCCGCTGTTCCACTTCGCCGGGCTGGAAACCCAGATGGAGCGCTTCTACGCCGCCATAGACGTCAAGGTGCTGGCGACCCATTTCGAGGGGCTGCCGCTGGTGCTGCTGGAGGCCATGGCCGCCGGCAAGCCGGTGGTCGCCAGTTGCGTTAGCGGCATTCCCGAAGTGGTGGAAGACGGCAAGACCGGCCTGCTGGTGCCGCCGCGCCGGCCGGCGGCGCTGGCCGCAGCCTTGGGCGAACTGGTAGACCGGCCCGATCTGGCGCACCGCCTCGGCCAGGCGGGACGGGCGCGGGTGCAGGCCGACTTCAGTGACGCCGCTTACGTTCGCAATGTCGCCGCACTCTACCGGCGGCAACTGGGGCTGTCGCTCACACCACTTTCAGCTCCAGCACCGGATCATTCTGCGCCATGCGCGCGAACCGCAGCGGCGTCAGATCCAGGCTGACGAAGCGGCCATGGGTGATGAGTTCGGCAATGCCGCGCCCGATGGCGGGGGATTGCTGGAGGCCGTGGCCGCTGAAGCCATTGGCGAAATGGAAGTTCACCAGATCCGGTGAAGGCCCGACCAGAGCATTGTGATCGAAGGCATTCATGTCGTAATGCCCGGCCCAGGCCCGGCCGGGGCGGATGCGCTCGAAGGCCGGCACGCGGGCCGCCAGCACCGGCCAGATCCGCTCGTCGAAGAAGGTGTGGTCGACCTCGAACTCGAAGCTGTCGGGATCTTCCGCCTCCGGCGGTGCCAGCCCGCACAGGAAGCCCTCGCCTTCCGGCCGCCAATAGACGCCGGTGGGATCGATCACCAGCGGGCAGCGCGCGATCGGATCGGCGCAACGGAAGGTGAAGATCATCCGCTTCTTGTTGTGAACCGGGATCTCTATGCCCGCCGCCCGCGCCAGCGCCGGGCCACCAGCACCGGCGGCATTGACCACCGCGCCGCAGGAAATGCGGCTGCCGTCCGCCAGCACCACCGCGCTCACCCGATCGCCCTGGCGCTCAATGCCCACGGCTTCATCGGCGCGGTAGGTCACACCCAGAGACCGGGCCTTGCGGCGGAACGCCTGCATCAGGCCATAGCCGTCGAACCAGCCCTCGCCCGAGCGGCCATAGCAGCCGGCGGCGAGATCGCTGGTTTCCAGCCAGGGGAATTCGCTGTGCAATTGCGGCGGGCTCAGCAAGGCGATGTCCGCGCCCAGCCGCTCCTGAATGGCGTGGCCCGCCGTCAGGGCGCCCTGCCCTTCGGGGGTGGCGAGGAAGAGATAGCCGCCTTCATGCAGGCCGATGGCGGGCGCCTCCCCGTCCACCGCCAGATGCGTGCCGATCTCGCGCAGGAAGGCGATGCCATGGAGCGAGATCTGAACGTTGATGGCGGTGGAATATTGCTGGCGGATCGAGGCCGCCGACAGCGCCGAGGCGCAGCGCTGGTAGCTCGGGTCCTTCTCCAGCACCAGGATGGAGCCGGAGAAGGCCGGATCCGCCGCCAGATGATAGGCCACCGAGGAGCCCGCCGCGGCGCCGCCGACGATCACCACATCGAAATGATCGCCCGCCATCGGTCTCAGTGCCCCGCTTTGGCCAAGGCCGCGTCGCGAATGGCGGTGAGCGTGGTGGCCGGGGTGATGGCCTCCGGATCCAGCTTGCAATGCAGGATCGCCGGCAGGCCGCTGGCCAGCGCCCGCTCGAACGCCGGGGCGAACTCCTCAGTGCGCACCACCGTCTCGCCATGGCCGCCGAAGGCGCGGGCATAGTCGGCGAAGTTGGGATTCTTCAGCCGGGTGGCGGAGATGCGGCCGGGATATTCCCGCTCCTGATGCATGCGGATGGTGCCGTACATGCCGTTGTCGATCACCACCACGATGATGGGGATGTCATACTGCACGGCGGTGGCGAATTCCTGGCCGTTCATCAGGAAGCAGCCATCGCCGGCGAAGGCGATCACCGTGCGGTCGGGATGGTGGCGCTTGGCCATCACTGCCGCCGGCACCCCATAGCCCATGGAGCCGGAGGTGGGCGCCAATTGGGTGTGCGGCCGGCGCAGGCGATAATAGCGATGCAGCCAGCCGGCATAATTGCCGGCGCCGTTGCAGACGATGGTATCCGCCGGCACCGCCGCCCGCAGATCGCGCATCACCGCGCCATATTGGAAGGTGCCCGGCAACACGCCCGGCTCCTCGGTGAAGGCCAGATAGTCGGCGTGGGCGGTCTTGGTGTCCTGCGCCCAGCGCGGGGTCTGGCCGGGCGAGAGGGCGCTGAGCGCGGCGGCGAAGCTGGCGGGCGTCGCCTCGATGGCCAGCGCCGGCTGATAGACCCGGCCCAGTTCCTCGGAGCCGGGGTGCACGTGCACCACCTTCTGGCGGGGATTGGGGATCTCCAGCAACGTGTAGGAGGCAGACGGCATTTCCGACATGCGGGCGCCCACCAGCAGCAGCACATCGGCATTCTTCACCCGCGCCGCCAGCTTGGGATTGGCGCCGATGCCGACGTCGCCGGCATAGTTGGGATGGTCGGCGGGAAAGCGGTCGCCGCGGCGGAAGGAGGTGGCCACCGGCAGCCCATAGCGCTCGGAGAAGGCCACCATCTGGTCATAGGCCTGATCGGTCCAGCGGGTACCGCCGAGGATCACCAGCGGCCGCTCGGCGCCTTCCAGCAGGCTGGCGAATTGCGCCATGGTGTCGGGATGGGGATAGGCTTCCGCCGGCACCACATAAGGGGCGTCAGGCACGCTGGCCATCTCCACCAGCACATCCTCGGGCAGCGAGATCACCACCGGACCGGGGCGGCCCTGCATGGCGACGCGGAAGGCGCGGGCCACCAGTTCGGGAATACGCTCGGCGCTGTCGATCTCCACCACCCATTTGGCGATGGAGCCGAACACCGCTTTGTAATCCAGCTCCTGGAAGGCTTCGCGCTCGCGCATGCCGCGCTCCACCTGCCCCACGAACAGGATGAGCGGCGTGGAATCCTGCGCCGCGATATGCAGCCCATGCGAGGCGTTGGTGGCGCCCGGCCCGCGCGTAACCATGCACACGCCCGGCCGGCCGGTGAGCTTGCCATAGGCCTCCGCCATCATAGCGGCGCCGCCTTCGTTGCGGCACACCAGCACGTCGATGGACGCATCATGGAGCGCATCCAGCACCGCCAGATAGCTCTCGCCGGGCACGCAGCTGATGCGCTCCGTGCCCTGGGCCCGCAACTGATCCACAATCAACTGCCCGCCGGTGCGGGGAACAAGCGCGGTCATGATCTCATCCTGAACGGAGGTGCGGGCGGGAGAGCGCGACGCGCTCACCCGACGTCGAAGGTGACGCCCTGGGCCAGCGGCAGGCTGGTGCCGTAATTGATGGTGTTGGTGGCCCGGCGCATGTAGCTCTTCCAGGCATCCGACCCGGCCTCGCGGCCGCCGCCGGTCTCCTTCTCGCCGCCGAACGCGCCGCCGATCTCCGCGCCCGAGGGGCCGATATTGACGTTGGCGATGCCGCAGTCCGACCCGCTCACCGAGAGGAAGCGCTCGGCCTCGCGCAGATCGGTGGTGAAGATGGAGGAGGACAGCCCCTGCGGCACGTCATTGTGCAGGGCCAGCGCCGCGTCGAAATCGCTGTAGCGCATCACATAGAGGATGGGCGCGAAGGTCTCTTCGCGCACCACGGCGGTCTGGCCCGGCATCTCCACCAGCGCCGGGCGCACGTAATGGGCGTCGGGCAGCTCGTTCGCCACCACCCGCTCGCCGCCGGTGACGGTGCCGCCCTGGGCGCGCGCCGCCTCCAGCGCCCGCTGCATGCCGGCGAAGGCGCCGGCATCGATCAAGGGGCCGATCAGCGTGCCTTCCACGCCGGGATCGCCCACCTTCACCGAGCCATAGGCCGGCTTCAGACGAGCCACCAGCGCGTCATAGACGCTCTCATGCACGATCAGCCGCCGCAGCGAGGTGCAGCGCTGGCCCGCCGTGCCCATGGCGGCGAAGGCGATGGCGCGCACCGCCAGATCCAGGTCCGCCGAGGGGCAGACGATGGCGGCATTGTTGCCGCCCAGTTCCAGAATGGCCTTGGCGAAGCGGCCCGCCAGACGCGGCGCCACGGCGCGGCCCATCGCGGTGGAGCCGGTGGCGGAGACCACGGGCACGCGCACGTCATCCACCACCGCCTCGCCCACCTCCTTGCCGCCGATCAGCAGCGTGGAGAGACCTTCCGGCACGCTGCCGAAGCGGGCGGCGGCCTTCTCGAAGATGGCCTGCACCGCCAGAGCGGTCAGCGGTGTCTTCTCGGAGGGCTTCCACACCACGGCATCGCCGCAGACGAAGGCCAGCGCCGCATTCCATGACCACACCGCCACCGGGAAATTGAAGGCCGAGATCACGCCGATGACGCCGGCCGGATGCCAGGTCTCCATCATGCGGTGGTCGGGGCGCTCGGTGGCGATGGTCAGGCCCTGGAGCTGGCGCGATAGGCCGGTGGCATAGTCGCAGATGTCGATCATCTCCTGGACTTCGCCCAGGCCCTCGGAGGTGACCTTGCCCACTTCCAGCGTCACCAGCCGGCCGAGATCGGCCTTGGCGGCCCGCAATTCCTCGCCCAGCAGCCGCACCAGCTCGCCGCGCCGGGGCGCCGGCACCGCACGCCAGGCCAGGAAGGCGGCCTGGGCAGCGCCGATGGCGGCGGTGGCGCCGGCGGCATCGGTCTGGGCGATGGAGGCGATGGTCTCGCCGGTCAAAGGCGAGCGCACCATGAGGTCGCCGGAGAGGGCCGAGGCAGGGACGCCGAGACGGGTGAGGAGGGCTTTCGTCTCCGCAGCGATGGCGCCGGAGCGCGGAAGTGAGGTCACGCGGAGCTCCCGTTCATAAGAGGTGGAGGGCTGGCAGGGCCGATGTCATGGCCTGATTGCATGGCCGCTCGCAAGAGCCGGGAGAATTTCCTTCGCGAGCGCCAATGCCAAGCGATAAGTTATCAGCAGGTCATGAGCATTTGGAATGAAGTCGTGCGTCACCGCTTCCTGCCGCCCAGCCCCACCCTCACGGCGTTCGAGGCCGCGGCCCGGCATCAATCCTTCTCCCGCGCCGCCGCCGAGCTGCATCTGACGCAAGGGGCGGTGAGCCGCCAGATCCGCCATCTGGAGCAGCAGGTGGGGCTGGAACTGTTCGAGCGCGTGCGCCAGCGCGTGGTGCTCACCGATGGCGGGC